>JBEBSN010000179.1:0-3010 GCA_040394295.1 Microbacterium sp. | reverse complement strand
CGAAATGCGGCGCGGCTTTGAGTAGCCCGTTGCGCTCTTGAACGGATTCTCGCACGAGGCGGAACTCGCCGTTCTCGAGGTAGCGAACGCCACCGTGGATCATATGGCTCGATGCCGCTGAGGCACCTGAGGCGAAGTCTCCGCGCTCGACGAGGACCGCGTCGACGCCCTGGAGAGCCAGATCTCGGAACAGCGAGATGCCGTTGATCCCGCCGCCGATGATGAGCACAGGGGTATGACCGGAATCGCGAACTGCGCTCAGTTCGTCGTTGCGTGCACTCGCGCGCGTCGAATCAATCATCGTCGACCTCTTTTCGTTGCCTGAGACCAGCATCGATGGGAGAACCGCGTTGGCGCAAACGTCCTGCACGTATGTGCAACTATTGACGAACGGGAGGTTTCAGTGGCAGGTGACACGCACGCACGCGATGGCAAGCTGACGGCTGCTCTCACCGCGGCGAAGCTCTATTACATGCAGGACAAGACGATGGATGCGATCGCCCAGGAACTGGGAACATCGCGGTCCTCCGTGTCACGGCTGCTCAGCTATGCCAGGGCCACGGGACTCGTCGACATCCGGGTGAATTCGCCCTTCGAGCGGGTCGGCATGCTGGAGCGCAGCATCCGCGATCGTTTCCACATCACCGCGCACGTGGTTCCGATGCCGGAGATCGTCACCGAGGTGGAGCGCGTGGAACGAGTCGCCCTCACCGCGGGACGATTGGTGTCGCAGTTCGTCGAGTCCAACATGATCGTCGGCGTCGCGTGGGGCTCCACTCTCAGCATGGTCAGCCGAGCACTTGTGCAGAAAGACACTCACGACACGACCATCGTCCAGCTCAACGGCGCGGGCAACACACAATCCAGCGGGGTCGAGTACTCCAGCGACATTCTTCAGCGCTTCGGGCACGCATTCGGCGCGCAGGTCGAACAGTTCCCCGTCCCTGCGTTCTTCGACAACCCAGACACCCGCTCGGCGATGTGGCAGGAACGCAGCACTCGGCGCGTTCTGCACTATCAGGCGAAGATGGATCTCGCCGTCTTCAGCCTGGGTTCGCCGGCCGCAGACGTGCCGAGTCGCGTCTACGTCGGGGGGTATCTCTGTGGAGACGACTTTCGCAGCCTTCGCGAAGACGGGGCGATCGGCGACGTCGCGACCGTGTTCTTCCGCGCCGATGGCAGTTGGAGGGACATTCGCCTGAACGCTCGAGCGACCGGACCCGGGCTGGACCGTCTGCGTCGGGTGCCCAGACGGGTGTGCATCGTCTCCGGGCCGAAGAAGCTCGCTAGTCTGCGGGCAGCGATCGTGGCTGAGACGATCACCGATGTCGTGCTCGACGAATCGCTCGCGAGGCTTCTCGCTGATCCTGATCAGCGCTGACTTAGCGTACGGAGCTCTCGGGTCCGGTGCGGAACTCCCGAATGAGATGGTGAACCACTTCACGCAGATTCCCTTCGGCGGATTCTGCGACCGCCAACTGGCGCGCATAGCTGGCCCCGGAATCGAGGATCGTCGTGACTGCGGCGAACTCAGCCGCGCACCCCAGATCGACGGCCACTGGTGACAACTCGGCCAACAGTTGGATCAGATGTTCACGGACGGGCACTTGGGTCCCTTCGGCATCCACGATGATTCGCGCATCCAGGCCATAGCGTGCCGTGCGCCATTTGTTCTCGCGATGGAACCAGGCGGGCATCACAGGCAAAGGGCGACCCTCGTCGAGTTCGCGTGAGAAATGCTCGACCAGCACCTGAACGAGGGCGGCGACAGAGGCGAGTTCAGCGAGCGTCGACATCCCGTCGCATGCACGCACCTCGATCGTTCCCCACTTCGGAGCCGGACGAATATCCCAGCGGACTTCGCTGGGATCGGCCATGACCCCCGTTCGGGTCATGTCGTCCATGAAAGCCTCGAACTCGGACCAGTCGCGCAAGGGCCACGGCAGACCCGCTGTCGGCAACTGCTGAAACACGAGCACTCGATTGGAGGCATAGCCGGTGCGCTCTCCGGCCCAGAACGGACTCGATGCCGAGAGCGCTTGGAGATGGGGAAGATAACAGGACAGCGCATTGATGATGGGGAACACCTTTGACTGATCCTCGACGCCCACGTGGACGTGGATGCCCCAGATCATCATGTTGCGTCCCCACCACTGCGTGCGCTCGATGAGGGTGTGATAGCGAGTCTTGTCGCTCACTCTCTGGTCGTACCACTGCGCGAACGGGTGGCTTCCCGCAGAAAGGAGCTCGACGCCGATCGGATCCGTCGCGGCGCGGACCGCAGAGATCGCGTTGGCGATGTCGCCGACAGCGTGCGCGACCGTCTCGCCGATGCCGCTGGTGACCTCGATGGTGTTGGTCAGCAGCTCACCCGTGACCGTATGGCGTTCAGCGTCACTGTCCGCCTCGAGCGCGGTCAGGAGCTCGGGCGCGCGTCCGACCAGATCGCCTGTCGTCGGATCAGCGAGCATGATCTCCCATTCCAAGCCCACTGTGGAGCGAGAAGATGAGGTGAATTCGATCGTCACGACCACATTCTGACATGCGCGTATCCTGAAAAGCCGACGCGCTCGTCGCGGCATTTCGCGAGAGGGCACAGCATCTGGCAGAATAGAAGGTCGGACGACGTTCTCGACCCTCTATCTGGATCGCGTCCACCCATTAGAGCTTCCGCCGGGTGTGCACCCCACTCTCCAGGCGATCAGTTCGTTACTTTCCACATCATTCAGGAGAATCGTGGCTGTAAAGATTCGTCTCAAGCGCATGGGCAAGATCCGTGCGCCTTACTACCGCATCGTCGTCGCAGACTCGCGCACCAAGCGTGACGGTCGTGTGATCGAGGAGATCGGTAAGTACCACCCCACCGAGCAGCCCTCGTTCATCGAGGTCGACTCCGAGCGTGCGCAGTACTGGCTCTCGGTCGGCGCTCAGCCTTCCGAGCAGGTCGCCGCGCTGCTCAAGCTCACGGGCGACTGGGGCAAGTTCAAGGGCGACAAGGACGCGAAGTCCA
>JBEBSN010000178.1:0-3012 GCA_040394295.1 Microbacterium sp. | reverse complement strand
CACGTGCTTCTCGGTGGTCAGCCGCCCGACGAACAGCACACGACGGTGACCGAACAGCATCCGGCCGACACCGACTGGCACCGTTGGGCGCCGATCGGAGAGACCCTCGACACCAGCGGAGTGCCGGGCAGCGGGCCTGCGCCGAGCATCGCCGCCTTCGAGCTGCTGCCGCTGGCTCCGATGCTGGTGCCCGAGAAGCCGCGAAGTGGTGAACACGATCCGTCCGCGTGCGGACACTGCAAGCCCTCCGAGTACGTCATCTGGCAGGACGATGACTGGCAGGTGAGGGGCGGGTTCGAGGGCGGGACGGGATTGCCGTTCGTCGGCGGCATCTCACCGCGTCGTCACGTCACCCTCGAGAATGCTCCGATCGAGGTACTTGCCGGACTCGGCCCCATTCTGCAGCGGGTGTCGCAGGCGACAAAGGCGATTCCCGCCGTAGCGCGGTGCCATTTCTCTCGCTGGAACGACGGCTCGGCGCATCTGCATCTGTGGGCGTACGCGCGGCCGGCCGGAATGATGCAGGGCCGCGGCGCGATCCTTCCATACTGGGAGCAGAGCATGCCCGCGATGCCGGACGAGATGATGCGCGAGTACATCGGGATCGTCGTCGGCGCGCTCGTCGCTGGAGGGGGAGAGGCCTTCCCTCGCCGTTGAGCGTCGGCGCCGAATTGACAGATGTGCGCAGAAGAGGGGCAGACTGGACGGGTGCGAACCATACGTGACCTCGACACCGTTGAACTCATCATCGACGCCCAGAGCCTGCTGGACTCCATCCGCGGTCCCGAGCGCGTCATCGATGCCGGCACGCTGCGTGCGTTGGAACAGTCCGGCAACTACGTCGTCGGCCTCTTCGACGACGAGGGCGGACAGGAGCGGATGGTCGGAGCCTCCATCGCGTTCTTCGGCGCACCTGGGCGGCGGAGGATGCACTCGCACATCACCGCGTTGCTGCCCGAATACCGCGGACGCGGATGGGGGCGCGAGCTGAAAGAGCATCAGCGTCAGTGGGCGTTCTCGCGCGATGTCGGCTGCATCACCTGGACGTTCGATCCACTCGTGGCGCGCAACGCGCACTTTTTCATCACGGTGCTCGGTGCTCGAGTGACCGGATACTCAGTGAACAACTACGGCATCTTCGGCGGCGGAGACGCGGGCGACGAGAGCGACCGGCTCGACGTCGAATGGTCGCTCGCTGACATCGCCAAGCCGCCGGCGGCGGATGCCGTCGTCGCGACGCTCGCGATCCCATCAGACGTCGAGGCGATGCGCATCTCGGATCCGGATGCCGCGCACGCGTGGCGAATGCGCCTGCGTGGCGAGATCGAGGAGCTGCGCGGTCGGGGTCTGCGCATCGCAGGTTTCGACGTGGAGCGTGGGTACCTGTTCACTGAGTGAGCCGCGCCGCGTCAGCGAGGCGGGAGAACGAATTCGCCTGTCTCGCCCGGATTCACCGCGACCTCCCACCGGAACCCGTCGGGGTCTGTGAAGTAGCCCGAGTAACCGCCCCAGCTGCGATGTACGGCTGAAGAGACGGGCGCTCCGATACGCTCTGCCTCGGCAAGGACGACGTCGGCCTCGGCTTCTGTCTGGACATTGTGCGACAGTGTGATCGGGGCGATGCCCGGCGCAGGGGCCTCGCCGATCTCGGCGATGAAGCCGTCGATGCTCCACAGCGAGAGGATGAGTCGGTCGGCGACGGGGAGCATGAGAACCTCATCATTGTCGAAGAGGGGCCGCCACTGGAGCCCGTCGACATAGAACGCACGAGATCGGCTCACGTCGGACACCGCGAGCGTGATGAAACTCAGTCGTTGCTCCATGTCGTCAGTGTGGCATCGGCATCCGACATCGAGAAGGTCGACGAGCATGACCGGAGCACGCGGATAGACTTGGATCGCCCGTGTTCACGGGCGCATTCCCGTCGCATCCGACCATTGGAGCCACCGTGGCCGAACAGTCCCGTCTTGACAAGGTCATCAGCCTCGCCCGCCACCGCGGGTTCGTTTTCCAAGCAGGTGAGATCTACGGCGGTTCGCGCTCCGCTTGGGACTACGGGCCCCTCGGCACCGAGCTCAAAGAGAACATCCGCCGTCAGTGGTGGCAGACGTTCGTGCGTGGCCGCGGCGACATGGTCGGCCTCGACTCCTCGGTCATCCTTCCCAAGCGGGTGTGGGAGGCCTCCGGTCACGTTGCGACGTTCAGTGACCCCCTCGTGGAGTGCCTCAGCTGCCACCGACGTTTCCGCGCCGATCACCTCATCGAAGACTTCGAGGCGCGCAAGGGGCGGGCCCCCGAGGGCGGTCTCGCCGGCGTGCCGTGCCCGCACTGCGGCAACAAGGGTCAGTACACAGAGCCGAAATCGTTCTCCGGTCTGGTGAAGACCTACCTCGGTGTGGTCGACGACGAATCGGGCCTGCACTACCTGCGCCCTGAGACCGCGCAGGGCATCTTCGTGAACTTCTCGAACGTGCTCACCGCGAGCCGTAAGAAGCCCCCATTCGGCATCGGTCAGGTCGGAAAGGCTTTCCGCAACGAGATCACGCCGGGTAACTTCATCTTCCGCACTCGCGAGTTCGAGCAGATGGAGATCGAGTACTTCGTCCCGCCCGCCGACGCACAGGAGTGGTTCGAGCACTGGGTCGAGGCCTGCTGGGCGTGGTTCGTCGACCTGGGCATCAATCCTGACAACATGCGTCGTTTCGACGTGCCAGAAGACGAGCGGGCGCACTACTCCGCCGGCACCATCGACTTCGAGTACCGCTTCAACTTCGCGGGTTCCGAGTGGGGCGAGCTGATGGGCGTCGCCAACCGCACCGATTTCGACCTGAACAGCCACTCCGAGGCATCCGGTCAGAGCCTGTCGTACTTCGACCAGGCATCGGGCGAGCGTTACACCCCCTACGTCATCGAGCCGTCCTTCGGCCTCACGCGCTCGATGATGGCGTTCCTCGTCGATTCGTACGTCGAGGAGGAAGTACCCAACGCCAAGGGCGGCACCGACACCCGCAC
>JBEBSN010000177.1:0-3016 GCA_040394295.1 Microbacterium sp. | reverse complement strand
CCGCGGATGGGGGGTTGGTGGTGCCGGCTGTGGGTGGTCGGTCGTATTGGGATCAGGTTTTGGCGGGGGCGCCGGTTCCGTTGGTGTCGTTGTCGGATGATGGGGCGCTTGTTGGGGCGATTGCTGGTCGTTTGGGTGTTGATCCGGGGGATGTGCGTCGTGCGGTGGGGGTGTCTGATGGGGTGTCGTCGTCGGATGTGGCGCGTGCGTGGCGGTCGGTTTTTGATGAGGGTGGGGTGACTGTTGGGGATGCGCGTGTTGATGTTGCGGTTACGACGGTTGCGTCGCGTTCGGATGATGGTGGTGTTGTTCCGGATCAGGTTTCGCGTGGTTTCGCGAAGGAGTCTGATGCGGAGTTGAAGGATAGTTTCTCGGAGACGAAGGCGTTGTCTTCGGTGTTTATTTCTGCGCTTCAGCCGATGGGTGTTTTTGTGCCTGTGTTGGGTGCGTCGTCGACGCGGTCGAATGCGGAGGGTGTGAAGCGTAGTGGTGAGTTGACGACGGAGGTTTCTGTTGCTGCGGCGCCTAAGCCGTTTGTGTTGACGGTTCAGGTTCGTTCGGGTGGTGTGTCGGCGCCGGTTCGGGTTGATGGGTATCTTGCTGTGCCGGAGATCACGGAGGCGACGTCTGCGGGGCCTGTTCAGTTCAGTGGTCGTGGTGATGGGGGTGTGGCGGGGTCTTCTCGGGGTAAGGGTGCGGCGACGCTTGCGACGGTGGATCGTGATTCGCGGGTGGATCGTTCGCGGGATGTTGGCGCGGATCGTGTGGTTGATATTGATGGTTTGTCGCCGGTTCGGGTGTTCCGGGAGACTCCTGATTCGTTGTCGGTGCTTTCTGAGCCGGATTCGCGTGCGATTACTGATTTGTTGATGCAGCCTCATGATGCGGAATCGAAGGGTGAGGGTAAGAACACTGTTTTCTCGGTTCGAGCGGGGGATCCTGCTGAGATTCAGTTCCTTGGTCTGACCAAGGGTGATGTGAGTTTGAAGACGTCGAATACGACGATTAATTCGCGTGGTGTGGACAGTGGTGTGTCGGGGGCGATTGTCCCGTTGCCGTCGGTTGTTGATGGTGTGATTGTGGGTGCGCGGTTGCGGGCCGGTGGCGGAGGTTCGGCCTCGTATAAGACTGAGACGGATGTGACGGCGTCGAAGGACGGTGATGTCGACACTGCGGTGTATTCGGTGACGCGGACGTTGTATCGCAATGATGCGCCGGGAGTGGTTCAGCGTATTACGTCGACTCCGTCGGGGGGTGTGCCGTTCACGGTCACGAGTACGTTCTCGGTTCCGGTTGTGGAGGCGATCCAGCGCGGGTTGCAGGTTCCTGGTTCGTCGGTTTCGTCTTCGGGGTTGCGTCCGAGGACGGATGTCACGGATGTGGCGGGGCCGTCGTCTCGACCGAATGGTTTTGATTCGCGTCGTGATGCGGTGATGACGACGCCGACGCAGTTCGTTGATGAGTTGACGCGGAATCTGAACTTGTCCGATAAGGGTGCTGCAGCGGTTCGGAAAGAGTTGCATGGTCCGCACGGGCCGGAGTTCTTGCAGCGAGCGACAACGGATGGTGCGTCGGTCACGTGGGATGAGGGTGGCCGGACGCATCGCGTGGATGTGCGGACGCAGATCAATCTCAATGATTCTGCTCATGACACCACGGGAAAGACGAGTCATAAGGATTCAGCGAAGACCGCGGTAACGGCTGGTACGTCTTCGCATAAGAGTGTGGCGCTTGATGTTGCCGTGATCGTTGATCTTCCTCGCAAGTTGGGGTATTTCCTCACTTTCATTGGTGGGCGGCATCATTCGGGGAATGGGACGGCTGTCGCTCATGGCACGAAAGAGGCTGTGACGGTCAAATCCGAAGGTGGTGTGACGTATCACCCGGGAGATGTTCATGTTGAGGCGAGTCATCGGGTGACGAAGAACCCGGGGTTCTTGCAGCGTGCTTTTCTCGGTGGACGCATGTGGGGCAGCGGTCCGGCCGATAGGCGCACGGAACAAGTCAGCACGGCCAGTTATGACGGTGCGGGTAACACGGTGGTGCGTCGTGATGCTATTTCGGTGCCAGAAGGTTCTGAGACGGTTCCGGTGCCGCAGACGATCGTGGGTGTGTCCGCGCCGCCGTCTGACACGGTTGATATTTCCCGGTTCAGTAAGTTCGCCAAGGTAGAAGAGGTCCACGGCGCTGATACGCATAAAGGGCTTTTGGAAGCGGCGCTTTCTAAGCGTTCGCGTGTGTTCGCTGAAGAAGGCAGCGTGCAGAATCGCTCACCGTTTGGCAGTGGGAACTTCCCGAGCTGGGGAACGGGGACTTTGCGTGTTGATGATCGTGATGTCACGTTCCCGCAGAGCCCGTTCACGAGACCGAACACGAAATCTGCGGACGCGATTGACAGTCTCGGCACGGGCAAGGGCCTGCGCAATGTGATCTACGAAGGAATGAACAACCGCACCGTTGATACGGGAACGTTCAAGCGTCCGGGACGTATACGTGATTTCCAGGGCGAGGTAGAGATTCGCAGCTCGCTGTGGGATCCGGCAGTTGTGGATGTGCGGGAGAACCGGACTATCGAGCGCACGAGCGCGGACGATCACAAGACAGTGACTTCTGAAGACAGCGATAACGGCGGCGCGGTCCAGGTACGAATCCGTATCGCGCCTGGCGTTGATGGAAATCGTGGCCCCTCGGGACAGATCGAGGCGGTAGCCGGTGGCGGTCGAGGTAAGGGACACGAGCAAGAACGCACGACAGCGACCTCGGTCACCCAGACCTACAAAGGTAAAACGGCCGTGATCCAGTTCGGATCGACCCGCGAGTACCGACCCAATCTTGAGATGCGGTCCTGGCTATGGACAAGCGCGTTCCCTTCCGCGACGTTCACCCGCCACGAGCCCAACAGCGTCACGATCGAGATGCCGTTGCAAGACGCGATCGATTTCTACGAAGCAAACGGCCGACCCGTCCCCACCCAACTCACAGAAGCAACCACCACCACTGACCCCGCCACCACCAC
>JBEBSN010000176.1:0-3053 GCA_040394295.1 Microbacterium sp. | reverse complement strand
GCTCGACACCCTTGCCCGGTTCGGAGAAGTCGCCCGTGAGCGGCAATGAGATGCCGATGACGATGGGATCGTCTGAGCCGCCTCCTTCCTGCTGTACTCCGGTTCCGGAACATGCCGAAACAGCGAGAGCGGCGATCGTCAACGTGCCGACCACTGCGGCTATCCGACGAGCTTGGCGAGGTGCAGTCATCCGTGTCTCCTACGTCATCGTAGCGAAAGCGCTTTCGTAAGCGCTTCCGTTACTATACTTGCAGGGAAGAACGAGAGCAACCCATAACGCGATCAGCGTCGATCTTGCTCCAGGGGGAGGTTTTCGTGAAGCGTTCGGGTACGCCGCGACTCGTCGACGTGGCAAAGGCCGCCGGCGTCTCTCTGGCGAGCGCATCGCGCGCGATGAGCGGCGGCACGGGTATTTCTTCCGAGGTCGCCGCCCATGTCCGCGCTGTCGCGCAGCAGCTCGGCTACGAGCCGAATCTGCACGCCAGGGGCCTCGCCGGAGGACTCGTACCGACGATCGGGTTGCTCGTGAACGAGATCGGCGACCCGTATTTCTCCGAGATCGCCAGCGGAGTCATCCGCAGCGCGACGCGCGAGAACCGGTCAGTGCAGATCGCTCAGGCCGAGCGCACCCCCGGTGGCGAGCTCGCACAGGTTCAGTCGCTGCTGCGCCAGCGCGTCGGCGCGATCATTATCGCCGGCTCGGGCTACGCCGAGCGCGCCGATGAACAGAAGATGTCAGAGCTGCTGACCGACTTCACCCTGGCCGGCGGGCGTGCAGCAGTCATCGGGCGTCATCACCTACCCATCGATGCCGTATTGCCCGACAATCACCGCGCCGGTGTCTCGATCGGCCGACATCTCGCAGAGCTCGGGCACCGGCGCATCGGCGTCGTCGCCGGCCCTTTCAGCCTCAACACCGTCGCCGATCGAGTGGCCGGCCTGCGCGAGGGAGTCGGGGACGGCATCAAACTCATCGTCGTCTCGAAGGAGTTCACCCGTGAGGGCGGCATCGTCGGCGCCCGCGAGCTGCGGGACCGCGACGTCACCGCGATCGTCGGCCTCAACGACGCGATGGCGATCGGCATCCTGAGAGAGCTGCGTCAGCACGACATCCGGGTGCCGGAGGACATCTCAGTGGCCGGCTTCGACGACGTGGCCGTCGCCGCTGATGTCGCGCCGGCGCTCACGACCGTGAGGATCCCGATGTTCGAGATGGGCCAGCACGCCGTTGCGCTCATCCTGCGCCCTTCCAGCGATGAGGCAAGAATCGTCGAGACCGGCCACGAGCTCATCGTCCGACGATCATCAGGCCCACCGCGCGCGTGAGAGAGGCCGACGCGGGCGTCAGCGCCGCGTCCGGTTCGAGAGGCCGAACAGCACTGCCCCGATGACCAGCGAGACCACTCCGAACGCGTAGGCCGGTTCGACACCGACGCTGTCCACGAGGATTCCACCGAGTCCGGCGGCAAGCATGATGGCGCCTTGGAAGCCGACGACGACAAGGCTGCCGCCGGCCTCGAGCCGGTCGGGCATCCGGTGACCGACCCAGGTGTTCACCACGATCAGCCAGGACGCGAAGAAGAATCCCCATACGAAGACCGCGACCGCGACCCCGACCACAGAGGCGGACAGCACGATCGTCGCCGCCACCGTCACGGCGATGACGGCGGGAGCCAGCACGGCGAAGAACCTGAACGAGCGATCGATGATCAGGCCGATGACGAGGTTGCCGGCGAGTCCGCCGACGCCGAAGACCGCGAGCAGCATGATGATCGTCGCGGCGTCGACGTCCGATATGCGCTCCAACGCGAGGCGGATGTATGTGTACGCGAGGAAATGGCCGAGGACGGCGAAGATGTGTCCGGTCAATCCGAGCCCGATGCCTGGACGGCGCATGGTGTCGAAGAGCAGCGCGAAGCTGGAAGCCCGCGCTGCCGGAACCCGAGGAAGCAGCAGACGCAGCGCGACCGCCAGCAAGCCTGTCGCGATGGCGAAGATCGCGAAGACTGCGCGCCAGCCCATCGCCTCACTCAGCATCACACCGACCGGCACGCCGGCGACAGTGGCGAGTGACGCACCCGCGGACGTGAACATGACGGCGCGCCCCAACCGCTCCGGCCCGGCGATGCGAACGGCGACAGTGATCGACATCGACCAGAACGTGCTCAGCGCGGCACCCAGCAGGAACCGCGCGAGCAACACGATGATGAGGTTCGGTGAGATCGCGACGATGAGGTTCGACGCGGCAGCGGCGAGTGCCATCCACACCAGCAGCGACCGACGATCGAGCCGAGGGAAGACGATCCCCACGGTGGGCGCCACGATGAACCCGACCAGTGCCGTCACCGTGACTGTCTGTCCGGCTTGGCCCGGTGTGATGCCCAGCCCCGCCGCCATTTCCGTGAGCATGCCGTTCGGCAGGAACTCGGCCGTGACGAGGAGAAAGCTCAACAGCATCATGACGATGAGACCGCCGTACCTGATGCGCTCCGCAGTCGTTGGGGCTGTGACGGGGATGGGCGCGGTCGCTGTCATGGTTCCACTTTCACAGCAATGTGGCTGCCGCGCCCGACTTCACGTCCACAGCATCCGACCTTTCGTCCACGAGAAGCTCCCTCGTCGTATCGGCGCGCCGTCACCGCCCGTTCACCGCGCCCGGCCAGACTTCGAGCATGACTGCTACTGAGCATCCGTCGCCCGACAGCGCCCCCTCGGACGATACCCGCAAGCGCGGCGTGCTCGCGTGGGCGCTGTGGGACTGGGGTTCTGCGGCTTTCAATGCCGTCGTCACCACCTTCGTGTTCAGCACTTTCCTCGCCAGCCAGCTGTTCGTCGACCCCGAGATCGTGCAGGCGGCGAACGGGGACGGGAGAGATCCTGCCCTCGTCGCTGCCCTCGCCGGCAACGCGAGTCTGATCGGATGGGCGCTGACGATCGCCGGCGTGCTGATCGCTCTGCTCGCCCCCGTGCTGGGGCAGCGGTCGGACGGCTCGGGACGCCGGAAACTCTGGCTCGGCATCAACACCGGCCTGGTCGTTCTCGCGATGGCGGCG
>JBEBSN010000175.1:0-3082 GCA_040394295.1 Microbacterium sp. | reverse complement strand
ATCGGACTTTTAATCCGCGGGTCGCGGGTTCGAGCCCCGCCGGGCCCACCATGTTGCGCTCTTGAAGCGCAAAGATGTGGCCGCCAGCGAAAACTCTCGCTGACGGCCACATCTCATCCGCTCTTGCCTAACTCCCCAGTAGGCCCCTCCGGCTTACTCTGCCGGCGGCATCAGGACCGTGTCGATCAGGTACACGGTCGCGTTCGCGGTCTGTACGCCGCCGCAGACGACGTTGGCGTCGTTGACCATCCACATGTCGCCTTCGCCCGTCACTTCGAGGTCAGCGCCCTGCACGGTGGTGTGCATGCCGGCGATGTCCGAAGGCGCGATCTGGCCAGGAACGACGTGATAGGTGAGGATCGACGACAGCGTCTCAGAATCGGTCTTGAGCGCTTCGATGGTGGCAGCGTCGATCTTGCCGAAGGCGTCGTCAACCGGTGCGAACACGGTGAACTCGTCGCCGTTGAGAGTGTCGACGAGGTTGACGTCGGGGTTGAGCTCGCCGCTCACTGCCGCAGCGAGGGTCGTCAGCATCGGGTTGTTGGAGGCCGCTACTGCGACCGGGTCCTGAGACATGCCCTCGATAGAACCAGAGCCATCGGGCACGGCATCCGCGTAGGCCTCGCAGCCGGGGCCGACAAGATTGGCAGCCGGATCCATTTCAGGAGCGGTCTCGGTCTCGGACGTCTCCGGCGTGGACGGCTCCGCCGACTCGTCGGTGCTGTCTGCGCTGTCCATGGAGCATCCGGCGAGCACGAGCACGCTGACGAATCCGAGTGACAGTGCTGCTGTGATCTTCTTCTTGGTGCTGAACATCTTTCTACCTCCGGGGTTCGGAGCCGCGATGTCTCCGCGGCGTTGACAGGTGTTCGGAGCCCCACCTGGATCGGATGGGACAATCTCAGAACTTTTTTGAAACCCGGCGGATTCGTTCGCTCGCGGGCGCCGCGGATACCGAAGATCGGCGAGGGATGCGTCATGCTGTAAGCGATGGTCATTGACGGTGTGGATGTACCGGAGGACGGTTCGGCGAACGACAACGCCACCGACCTCCTCGTTCGTGTCGCAGGCGGCGATCAAACCGCCTTCGCGCACCTCTATGACATGCTCTCTGCCCGCGTGTTCGGTCTCATCCTTCGTGTGCTCGTCAATCGCTCTCAGAGCGAGGAAGTGCTTCAAGAGGTGTTCCTGGAAGTGTGGCAATCCGCTTCACGCTTCGCTCCGAACAAAGGACACGGACGAACGTGGGTGTTCACCATCGCACATCGCAGAGCAGTCGACAGGGTCAGGGCATCGCAAGCCAGCGCTGACCGAGACGTCAAGGCTGGGCTGCGGGACATCGGGGTGGCACACGACACGGTCGCAGAGCAGGTCGAACTCGAAATGGCAGGTCAGCAGGTGGTGACGGCGTTGGGGGCGCTCCCTGACGCGCAGCGAGAGGTAATCGTGCTCGCGTACTACGGCGGTTACAGTCAGAGCGAGATCGCGGCTCTGGTCGGTTCCCCGCTGGGAACGATCAAGACACGCATGCGGGACGGGCTTACGCGCCTGCGAAACGAGATGGGGGTGACGGTATGAACGAACAGGAATTCGACGAGCTCGCAGCCGGTCACGCCCTGAACGCGCTGTCGGATGCTGATGAGCGGCGCTATGCGGACGCTCTCGCCGAGCATCCAGAATGGCAGCGCACAGTCGATCTCGACGCCCAGACCGCAGCGCTGCTCAGCGAGTACGCCACCCCGGTGATGCCCTCGCCCGACATTCGCAGCAGCCTTCTCGCTCAGATCGCCACTGCGCCGCAGCAGCCTGTCGACGACACTGCGCCGCAGCAGCCTGTCGACGACACTGTGCCGCAGCAGCCTGTCGACGACGCTACGCCCAGACGACGAGGACGCCTGTTGTTCGCGCTCGCCGCATCGGTGGCCCTGATCGTCGGCATCGGTGTGGGCGTGACGGCGCTCAACGCGTATCTGACCCGGCCGGCTTCCGTCGTCGCGCTGGAGAAGATCGAATCCTCCACCGATGCGCAGGAGGCGAGTGTCGAACTCGAATCCGGTGCGACGGCGACGGCGCACTGGTCGGCGAGCGTCGGCGAGGCAGTGCTCGTTGCCGAAGGGCTCGACGCGCTCGAAGATGACAGCACCTACCAGCTCTGGTTCGTGCGTGGCGAAGAAGCACTTCCCGCGGGAGTTTTCGACGCGGATGCGGGGACAGCGACAGCCGTGCTCGACGGAACCATGCATGAGGGAGATGTCATCGCGGTGACGGTGGAGCAGGCCGGCGGGTCTCCGACGGGTCTCCCGACGAGTGATCCGATCATCGTGATCCCCACTGCCTGACCGCGGGTAGCCTTGAAGGATGGCCGAGCAGTTCCACCGTCCCGTCCGCCGCCCACCGGCAGCCTTCGACAACCTCGTCGGATCCACGGATTCGGCCGAGGCCACCAGGGTTGCTCATGCGACGGCGTCCGCGCTGCTGAGCAGGGCACGTGCTGACGACACGGGGGAGAGCGCCGAACGGCTGATCGCCTTCACCGCTGAACACGGCATCGACGACATCGCTGAGCTGTGGGCGGCTGCGCCTGCTGTCTCGCTGCCGGGGGCGCTGTGGCGGCTGTACCTGCTGCAGTTGGCCATCCACAGCGATGCTGAGACCTCTGCGCTGCTGTACGAGCGCGGTCGACGCGAGTTGCGCTCGTCGGACGTCGCCGTGGCAGGAGCCCCGGCCCCGGCCAGCTCAGAAGAACTCGTCGCGCTCGTCGACACGATTCTGCGTGGTGTGTTTCTCGGAGACTTCTCCGTCGCGCTGGAGCGGGCTGCCGCGTTTTGCCGCGTGCAGGTCTCCGGCGCAACGCATACAGCTGACGACTATGAGGCGACGGAACCGTCTCGCGCGACGGAGCTGACCACGCGCGCCCGACGCTTGAGCAATTATGCGAACGACCTCAGCGCTGCCGCCGGGCTATGGCGCGTCGGCAGCCTGAACTGAGCGATTCGCGCGGACGAGAAGGCCTGCGGCGGGCGTCGACGGCAGAGAAAGACCGGGCCGCAAGAACGCCTCTCGGCGGAAGGCCGCTCGCAGC
>JBEBSN010000174.1:0-3145 GCA_040394295.1 Microbacterium sp. | reverse complement strand
TCCCACGACCCAGCCATCACGACCAGGCCCGAAGGGCAACTTCTCAATCTTACCCCGTGGCGTCCGTTTGTCAAATCGGCGATCCGAGCGAACTCGGTCACGATCTGCGGAACCACAGAGCATCCCCACACAGCATCTCACCGAGGTGATCTTCTGTGTTGGGGAGGTGTTCAACCACTTGAGGGGAGCTGGGCCTTGGCCCTTTCTCAACCCTGTGGGGCGAACAAGTAATAATTTACGTGCGATCCGCCTACTCGGCAAATCCGGCCGATCCGCCGGGCGTGTCGCGCCTTTCTCGGTGGGCGTACCCTCTCGATATGGGAGACCCACGATGATCGGATCGGCACCGCTCGCCTCTCGTCTGAGCGTCGGTGCCCTTGCGATGGCCAGCGTTCGCGCGGTCTGTCGGGCGGCGCGGACACCGCTCGTCGATCCGAACCGTGTCGACCCTGAGCGCGTCGCACTCTCCTTCCGAAGCGATCGTCATCTCGTGGTCGACGGCGCCGCTCCCGATGTGTGGTCCGAGTTGTCGGGGTTCTGGCCGACAGCGGACGGGTGGGTGCGGACGCACGGCAACTATCCTCACCACGCCTGCGCGCTGCGGCTCGGCCTGCAACTGCGCGACGATGCCGGCGCGACATCCGTCGGCGCGGCCCTGGCCGAACGGTCCACCGAAGACGCAACGCGTGCGATCGCCTCCGCCGGTGGAATGGCAGTCGCGGTTCGCCGCGAAGAACCGGAGACCGACGCGGTGCTCCGCTCGCACCCACTGGTCGAGGTACAACCGATCGGCGCCCCCACGTCAACGAGATCCCGCGCTGCGAGCAGTTCTCTCGATGGCGTACGTGTGCTCGATCTCACCCGCGTCATCGCCGGGCCGGTGTGCACACGCACACTCGCACTGCTCGGCGCGGATGTACTTCGCATCGATCCGCCCGCGCTTCCTGAGCCGCGATGGCAGCATCTGGACACCGGTCATGGCAAGCGCTCCGCCGTGCTCGACGCTCGCACAGAGCGATTCACTGAGCTGCTCGCCGCCGCCGATGTGATCGTCCTCGGGTATCGGTCTCGCGCTCTCGCACGGCTCGGCCTCTCCCCCGCAGCACTGGCGAAACGTCATCCCGGCCTGATCATCGCCCAGCTCAGCGCCTGGGGCGACGCTCACCCGGACCGTGCAGGATTCGACAGTCTCGTGCAAGCCGAGTCGGGAATCGCATGGATCGAGAGCGCGGACGGTCTGCGGCCCGGCGCCCTGCCCGCGCAAGCGCTGGATCATTCCGCGGGATATCTGCTCGCCGCTGGCATCCTCGAGGCGCTGGCCGATCGACCGCGTGACCGATCTCTCCTGATCAACACATCGTTGCGACGCGTCGCGGCCGAGTTGCTCGGTATGCCACGCCGCTCGGGCCCTGAAACGGAGCGCGACATCGACGCAGCACCGCACCTCCAGCGATTCGCGATCGATGGAGCGATTGTGACGACAGTGCGCAGCGCGATTCCTGGAGTCGAGTTCCGTGCACCACGCACCTGGGGTCGCGATGAGCCGATATGGTGATCAGCCCACGCTCTGCTCAGCCGATGTTCGGCTGCGAGGGCCGAACCGCTCGACGGCGCACCACGATCGCGAGGCATAGCGCCGTAGTAACCACTGCCCACACCGCGCAGGCAGGCGGGAGCACGCGATATGCCAGGTGCTGCGGTGTGAAGTCCGCGGTGAACGGCCCGGACACGACGTATCCGATGATCCAGGCACCGATCAGGATCATCGGCAGCGAAAGCCACCAGCCGATTCGCATGCCGTCCGGGAGCAGACGCTTCACGGCGCGATCCGCGCGCCTGCGGCGGAGCCAGAAGAGCATCCACACCGCTATCACGAGCAGGCCGAGCACGCTGGAGCCGTGTTGGAGCCACTTGAATCCCTGCAGCGGACCCCACTGCGAGTCCAGCCAAGGCAGCAAGCGCACCCCCGCTCGACCCTCGTGCGTGAAAAGATCCCACACGATGTGCGTGAGGACGCCGATCACGAGCGAGAGCACGAGCATCATCGGATAGGTTTTCGGCTCTCCCCTGCCCAGTGCCCGGCGCGCCGCCTCTGCTGTGTCAAGCGCCCAGCCTTCGGGAAGTCGACGCGCGAGCGGACGAGGCAGCAGTTCAGCGACGGCGGGCCGCAGCAGCACTCGCCAGAGCATGAACAGGACGAAGGCCACGACCCCCGTCCACACGACGTTGCCGAAGTTGTGAGTGAACCCGTAGCTGAGCCCGACAACGCGCACGAACAGCGGAAGGTCGGGGGTCATCGCACCGATCGCGATCGCCGAGGCGACCAGCGGTGTGCGCACGAATGGCAGCGCGATGACCGCATGGCTCGGGGTGAACGGCATCCGTCAGCCGATGAACACGCCTGCGAGGGTCTTCTTGCCCCTGCGCAGCACCGACACCCCGCCCGGCAGGCTGGCATCGACCGTGGCCGATTCGTCCTCCACCTTCGCGCCGTCGAGTGAGACGCCGCCCTGCTTGATCGCGCGGCGCGCCTCGGAGAGGCTGCCGACCAGCCCGGTCGCCACGAGCGCGTCGACGACCGATGTGCCGGCAGCAACCGTCGCGTTGGGCAGCTCCTCAAGGGCAGTGCGCAGCGTTGTGGCTTCGAGCGCGGTCAGATCTCCCTGGCCGAACAGCGCGTCCGAGGCCGCGATGACGGCTGCCGCAGCATCCGTCCCGTGCACGGTGGCGACGACCTCGAGTGCGAGGCGCTTCTGCGCAGCGCGCCGGAAGGGCTCTGTCTCGACGAGCTGTGCGTACTCTTCGATCTCTGCACGGGTGAGGAATGTGAAGACCTTGAGCCGTTCGACGACGTCAGAATCCGCTGTACTCAGCCAGAACTGGTACATCCGGTACGGACTGCACATCTCAGCATCGAGCCAGATCGCATTGCCCTCGCTCTTACCGAACTTCGTGCCGTCGCTGTTGGTGATCAGCGGGGTTCCGATCGCATGAGCGGCGACCCCTTCTGCGCGGCGGATGAGGTCGGTGCCGCTGGTGAGATTGCCCCACTGATCAGAGCCGCCTGTCTGCAGCACACACCCGTACTGACGGTACAGCTCGAGGTAGTCCATCCCCTGCAGGATCTGGTAGCTGAACTCGGTGT
>JBEBSN010000173.1:0-3184 GCA_040394295.1 Microbacterium sp. | reverse complement strand
GGGGTCACGGAGAAGGCGTTCGCTAAGTGGGGGAGTAGATGGTCGTGTGAAGTTTCAAGAGTGTCAGCATGGCGAACGAACCTGGGCCACTGAGGCGCATGGCAGCGCACAGACGAGAGGCCCGGGGTGCGGCTCCTTTCAGGTCGTCCTCCGAGGGCGCGCCGAACAGGCATTTCTCGGTCGGATTCGAGCGGATGGTCAGCGCACAGCCAAGCGCGCATCACGCATGAGAGCGTCGGGGCGCCCCTGCTCATGCATTCATGAGCATCGTTTCCACCATAGCAAGTTCCTAGGAAGAGACCGTGTCGCCGGCGTCGCTGCCTGTGGCGGCGCGTGCGAGAGCGGCGCGCACCTGCGGGTATACGTCGCGAAGCCGCGGATGTGCGCCGGCAGCGTTGTCGGCGCGGCGAACCCATTCATCGAATGTGAGCCGCATGCCGAGCGCGAAGCTCTCTGCCACAGCGTGCGCATCCAGGGCGGAGAGGGCGGGCGTTTCTATGAGTGCCTCTGCGATTCGCGCGGTCAGGCGCGCGTCGCGTTCGAGGCCGGCGGCGTGCAGCCCCGAGTTGGCTTTCATCAGTCGCCTCACGCGCAGGAAGCGGTCGTGGCCCTCCGGATCGTCGTCGAACACCGCGGTCATCGCATCCCAGGTGTGCTCCAGATCTCGAAGCGGATGCTCGGGAGAAGCCTGCGATGCAGCGGCGAGGAGTTCGGATTCGAGTCCGGCGTCATCGACGAGCACGGCGGCCTCTTTCGTGGCGCAGTGGCGGAAGAAGGTCGTTCGCGAGATACCCGCGGCTGCTGCGATGTCGTCGATCGTGGTCGCTGAAAACCCGTCACGTTCGAACAGATCGACCGCGGCGAGTGCGATGGTTCGCGCGAGCTCGCGCCGGCGACGCTCCCGGAGATCCGGCAGCGCAGTGCGAGTTGGGGAATATCGAGCCATAGTGCTACGTTAGCATCTCGTATCCAAGCGGTACTCAGTACCATCTCTATACTTAGTCTCAGGAGAGAAAGATGACGTCGTCGCAGTCCATCGAAACCCCACCCATGTCCGTCAATTTCCGAGCAGGACCTGCTATCGCCCTCCTGCTGGTCTCGGCCTTCGTCGTCGTCCTCAATGAGACCGCGATGGGTGTGGCAATACCGCACATCATGGCCTCCTTCGGCGTCTCCGCTGCATCGGCACAGTGGTTGACCACTGCATTCATGCTGACGATGGCGGTCGTGATACCCATCACCGGGGTTCTGCTGCAACGCTTCACGCTGCGCACGAGTTTCTTCACCGCGATGGGACTGTTCACGCTGGGCACCGCGCTGGCCGCGTTCTCCGCGTCGTTCGAACTGCTGTTGTTCGCGCGGATCGTTCAAGCACTCGGTACGTCGATCATGCTGCCGCTGCTGTTCACGACGGTCATGCAGTTGGTCGCTCCAGAGCACCGAGGTCGAACGATGGGGCTCGTGACGATCGTCACGGCCGCTGCACCGGCACTCGGTCCGACCGTGTCGGGCGTGATCGTGTCTTCGCTGGGGTGGCGGTGGGTGTTCGTCATCGTCTTCCCTATCGCCGTACTGGCCTTGATCGCCGGGGCGGCCTGGCTGCGCAGCGTCACGCCGACGATGCCCTCGCGGTTCGACGTGCTGTCCGTCCTGCTGTCAGCGATTGGCTTCTCTGGCGTCATCTACGGATTGGCGAGCATCGGAGAACAGGCGGGTTCCGAGCGCGGGCTACCGGTCTGGATTCCCCTTTCGGTCGGAGCTGTCTCGCTGATCGCGATGGTGTTCCGGCAGATCGCCCTACGTGACACCGACCGGGTATTGCTCGACATGCGCGTTTTCGCCGGTCGTCTGTTCGCCGTCTCCACGATCATGATCGTGGTCGTCTCGGTCTCGCTGTTCGGATCGCTGATCCTGCTCCCGTTGTACGTTCAGCAGGTGCTCGGCGAGCCAGCTTACGTTGCGGGCCTGGTGTTGCTGCCAGGGGGGATCCTTTCGGGTGTGCTCGCACCATTCGTCGGCATGGCTTACGACAAAGTCGGGCCCCGCGCGCTGATCCTGCCCGGATCTGTCATCGTGACCGCGGCCATGTTCGCCTTCTCATCGCTCGGTGGCGGGACGTCTGTATGGGTGGTGAGCGGTATCCACGTGCTGCTGAGCATCGGAACCGCACTGATGATGACTCCGCTCATGACGACAGCGCTCGGGTCTGTCACGCCGAGGCTGTACTCACACGCGAGCGCGATCGTCAACACACTCCAGCAGGTCGCGGGCGCTGCAGGAACCGCGCTGTTCATCACGCTCTTCACCGTAGTCTCGGCCGCTTCAGCAGTCGGCGACGGGCTGACTGGCCTCGCGAACGGCGTGGGTACTGCCTTCGGTGTCGGCGCGGTCATCAGCGCAGCGGGTATCGTCCTGGCGATGTTCCTGCGACGACCGTCCGTTGTCGCCCCATCCAGCGAGTCGGCACCTGCAGCGAGCGAGGCATCCGCATGAACGACGCAGTTTCCGAACAGGTCGTGCGGGTTGATGTATGGTCTGACGTGCAGTGCATCTGGTGCTATATCTCCAGTGCGAGGCTTCGCACCGCCGCCGCGCAGTTCGCCGGGCGCGTCGAAGTGAAGTACCGCTCCTATCAGCTCACTCCGGACGCGCCGTTCGAGATCGATCGTGACGCGCATATCCGTGCACACAACATCGATCCAGCGCGGATGAGGCAGATCGGCGCGCAACTGGCACAGCTGACCGCGGCAGAAGGGCTCGGTTACGAGCCCGACCGCACCCAGCCCACCAACTCGAGTCTGGCTCTCCAGTTGCTGCATCATGCAGGCGCGCTCGGAAAGCGGCCCGAACTCACGGAGAGGTTGTTCACTGCCTACTTCGCCGAAGGTCGTCACATCGGACGCATCGATGAACTGATATCGATCGCCACCGAGGCCGGGCTCGATCCGGAGATGACGCGATCGGTGCTCGACGATGGCCGCTATGCGGCCGAGGTCGACGCCGACATCAGACTGGCGCAGAGCCTCGGCACGCGAGGGGTGCCGTTCTACGTCATCAACGATGCGTGGGCGCTTTCCGGCGCGCAGCCCGTCGAGCAGTTCCTGGCCGCGTACGAGCAATCGCGTCGGAGCTGATCGACGCCATCAAGAAAGCGCGAAGGGCCGTCAGATGATCTGACGGCCCT
>JBEBSN010000172.1:0-3250 GCA_040394295.1 Microbacterium sp. | reverse complement strand
CTCGACGACACGCTGCCCTGGTACGCCGACATGCCACCAGCCCGCCGCTCCGCGGTCGGGCTGGTGGCGCAGGCGGGCATCACCTCTTTCATCCAGTGGTTCGACGATCCGACATCGACTCCGTGGATCGCCGCCGACATCTTCGCCGCAGCTCCCCGCGAACTGCTGCGCAGCGTCAGCCTGACCCAGACGTTGCAACTCATCAGGGTGACCGTCGAGATCACTGAGGAACGCATCGCTGGCAAAGGCGAGATGCTCCGAGAGGCGATCCTGCTGTACTCGCGCGATGTCGCCTTCGCTGCGGCGGATGTGTACGCGCGAGCGGCAGAAGCGCGAGGACTGTGGGATGCACGCCTGGAAGCGCTCGTTGTGGACTCGATCCTCACCGGCGAGGCCGACGAAGAACTGCCCAGCCGCATCGCGGCCCTCGGATGGCACGGCCACGGCGAGGTCTGCGTGCTCGTAGGAACCACTCCTCCGCAGTTCGACGTCGATCACGTGCGGCGCACCGCACGCAAGCTCTCCGTAGACGTTCTGATCGGCGTTCAAGGCTCACGTCTCGTGCTCGTGCTCGGTCGCGCTCATGTGGTGGGGCGTGAAGAAGAAGACGATGACCTGCCTTTCGAGGAGATCGCGGCCCGGTTGGAATCGTCGTTCGGCGTGGGCTATGTCGTGCTCGGGCCACCTGTCGCCGCGCTCGTGGACGCAGGCCAGAGTGCCCGCGCCGCACTCGCCGGTTTCGCGGTCGCACGGGCGTGGCGTACCGCGCCGCGCCCGGTTGCCGCCGACGATCTTCTGCCCGAGCGTGCTCTCGCCGGCGATCCCTTGGCGAAGCAGACGCTCATCGAGCGCATCTATCTGCCGCTGCAGGCGCACTCGACCGATCTCGTCACGACGTTGTGGAGCTATCTCGACAACGGTCGTTCGTTGGAGGCCACCGCTCGTGAACTCTTCGTGCACCCGAATACGGTGCGGTATCGCCTGAAACGGGTGAGCGAAGTCATCGGCTGGGATGCCACGGGGCCTCGCGAAGCGCTGATTCTTCAGACTGCGCTGATTCTCGGCTCGATCGGGACGGCCGAATCTGTGCGCCGTCGGCCCTCGAACCGCCGCGTACGCTGATCCGGGCGTGACCCCTGTGCGCCACACACAAGGGATTCTCATAATCTTGTGAGGGTTCATCCACCGTTTCCGCGTGATCGTTGACAAACTGGGTAGGTGATAGTCGTCGCCTGCCCTGGACAGGGCTCACAGACCCCCGGGTTCCTTTCTCCTTGGCTCGAGCTCGATGGCGTTTCTGAGACACTCGCCGTTTACTCAGAGGCGGCCGAGGTCGACCTCGAGCTTCACGGCACCGCATCGGATGCCGAGACCATCCGTGACACGCGAATCGCGCAGCCTCTGATCGTGGCGGCGTCGCTCATCGCGGCGAGAGCCCTCACTGAACGCGCGGGGCGCGGTCCTGACGGCGTCGCTGGCCACTCGGTCGGCGAGCTGGCGGCGCTCGTGGGCTCCGCTGTCATCTCGGCAGAGCACGCGATGCGCCTGGTAGGAATCCGCGGGCGCGCGATGGCCGACGCCGCTGCACAGGTTCCTACCGGAATGAGCGCCGTCATCGGTGGCGACGAGCAGGCTGTGCTGGACCGCCTCGCAGAGCTCGATCTCTCACCTGCCAACTTCAACGGCGGCGGTCAGATCGTCGTCGCCGGTTCGATTCCGGCCCTGACAGCACTCGCGGATGATCCCGTCAAGGGCACGCGTGTGATTCCGCTCCAGGTCGCCGGCGCATTCCACACCGCCTACATGACACCAGCAGTCGAAGCGCTCCGCTCTGCAGTCGGTGACGTCGTCGCGAGCGACCCTCAGATCACGCTGTGGACGAACAAGGATGGCTCGGTCGTCACCTCCGGGTCGCACGCTCTCGACCTGATCGTCAACCAGGTCTCCTCCCCCGTGCGATGGGATCTCTGCATGGGATCGTTCGCCGAGCACAGCATCAACGGGTTCATCGAACTCACTCCTGCCGGCGCACTGACCGGCCTCGCCAAGCGTGGGTTGCGCGGTACCCCCACTGTGGCAGTAAAGACCCCCGACGACCTCGACGCAGCTGCTGAGCTGCTGAATGGAGCAGCGGCATGAGCGTCGCACTTAAGCAGACGACGGGACCCGCGTTCACGCGGATCCTCGCGTACGGCGCCGCGCGCGGCGAGAACGTCGTTCCCAACGGAGACCTGATCGGACCGATCGACTCCAGCGACGAGTGGATTCGTCAGCGGACGGGCATCATCACCCGCACGCGCGCGGTGAAGGACACCGACGCGATCGACCTCGCCGCGGCAGCCGCAGCCGAGGCGATCAAGAGGTCGGGCATCGCCGCATCCGACGTCGATCTGGTCATCGTCGCGACCATCAGCAACCCCAAGCAGAGCCCATCCGTCTCCGCCATCGTGGCCGACCGGGTCGGCGCCAATCCCGCGGCAGCGTACGACATCAACGCCGCGTGCGCGGGCTACGCGTACGCGATCGCACAGGCTGACGCTCTCATCAAGGCCGGTGCGGCACAATATGCGCTCGTGATCGGCACCGAGAAGTTGTCGGACATCGTCGATCCGGCTGATCGCAGCATTTCCTTCCTGCTCGGCGACGGCGCAGGAGCAGCACTCATCGGCCCGAGTGACACACCTGGGATCGCACCTGCCGTATGGGGATCCGACGGCTCGAAGGCAGAAGCTGTCGGTATGAACGCCACCCTCACCGAGTTCCGTGACGGCGAAGTCGCATGGCCCACTCTCCGACAGGAAGGCCAGACGGTTTTCCGTTGGGCAGTCTGGGAGATGGCCAAGGTCGCGCGCGAGGCGCTAGAGGTCGCCGGCGTTGAAGCGTCCGACCTCGCCGCGTTCATCCCGCACCAGGCGAACATGCGGATCATCGACGAGTTCACCAAGCAGCTGAAGCTCCCGGCCACCACGGTGATCGCGCGTGACATCGAGACCACAGGGAACACTTCGGCTGCATCGATCCCCCTGGCCAGCCATCGCCTCATGGCTGAGAACCCCGAACTTTCGGGAGGCCTGGCCCTTCAGATCGGGTTCGGCGCCGGTCTTGTTTTTGCCGCCCAGGTCGTCGTGCTTCCCTGAGAAGGCGTCGGTCTTGCCTAGACTGTTCCACGGTTCCGAATACAACCCGCAAGAACGAGGAAAACCCTATGGCTTTCACCCATGAAGAAGTCCTCGCAGGACTGACTGAACTC
>JBEBSN010000171.1:0-3339 GCA_040394295.1 Microbacterium sp. | reverse complement strand
ATCACGAGGTCGAGCGGGGATTGCGCTTCTATGACCTGTTGGATGCCGCTGAGGGCGTTCCGCCCAGGCTTGTACGGGTCGTCGAAGGCGGTGCGACGCCCGTTGAGACAGTCCTCCGTCAGCCGGATGCGACCGTCCCTTCCCGCGTTGAGCGCGGCGTGCAGGACTCCGGGCCAGCGCTCTTCGAAGGGAAGTCGCTGCCGAGTCGTCGGGACTACGCCCCAGGTCAGCGAGTCCGAGTACACAAGGATGTGCTTCGTCGTTGGCATCTTGGCTCCTTTGCGTTGCCGTCGTTCTCTTTATGCGTTCACGGGTCCGGAAGGAGGATCGTGGCGAGGTTGACGCGTTGCTGACCGTCCTCCCGTTCCGCCAGGTAAGGAGTCAGTAGCTCAGCGAGGCTTGCCTGAATCGTGGCGAGATCCTCCCTGCTCACGTACAAGGGCGTTCGGGCGAATCCGACCAACTCACGGGCTTCGGGAGAATCCGCGCTGAGGAAGCGGTCGAAGTCACCCGTGACGTCTCCCAGGAAAGTCAGGAAGGCAGTGCTCAGCTGCGCGCTGCTCATCACAGAAAGTTCGGCGTGGTCAACGGCGGCCATCCGGTCCCCCAGCGCCAAGGTTCGCTCGATCGCGCCGCGAGATCTGCGCTCATCGACCACGGCGACAACCTTGGCATCGAGGAGGGCCGCCACATGTCGATAGAGCGTGGCCTGCGGGATATCCGGGAGCGCCTCGCGCAACTGTGCCGTCGTGCGGTTGCGTCCACCCAGCTGCTGGATGATCCGTAATCGCACCGGGTGCAGCACGACCTCTGCTAGAGCAGTATTGTCCGGCACCTTGACTCCCCACTGTTATCACGATGATAATGTTATCAGTACGATTCCATTCTAGCGATCGAGGAGAGCACGATGACGGACATCACATGCGACCGAACGGGAGTGCACGTGCAGTTTCCCTGTTGGGAGGCGACGATGACGGGCTTGCCGAAGCTGTCGATTCCGAGGTCGGTGATCCGTGGTGTCGCGAGCGAGCAGGGATGGACTTCCGAGATCCTCGGGATGAGATCCGGTCTTGTCATCTCTGGCTACCGCAAACTGGGCACGTTCAGGCACCCTTCGGGAGTGCGGCGCCTGGTCTCGATGAAGCGCGGGCTCCCGCTACTGCGGATCGCCGTCGACCGGGCCGCCGTCGGGTTCGACGAGGTCCTCCTGAGCACCGATGCTGCAGAGACGATTGCGGCAGACCTTCGATCGGACGTGCACTCTTGAACGCTGCGATCGAGGTAGAGGCGCTCTCAAAACGGTTCGGGGTAGTCGTTGCGCTCGAAGATGTCACCGTGAAGGTCGAGTACGGGCGCGTCGTCGGGTTCCTCGGGCCCAACGGGGCAGGGAAGTCGACGCTGATGCGCGCGCTACTCGGCCTGATCCGCTCAGACAGCGGGGAGGCGCACATCGGTGGCGTGCCCTATGCCCGCCTGCCTGCTCCCGCAACCACCGTGGGCGCAGTCCTGGACATCGCCTCGGCGCATCCGCGCGTGACGGCACGCGCTCACCTTCACACGTACGCGGCACTCGGAGGAATGGACCGGTCACGGGTCGACACCGTGTTATCCCTCGTGGGGGCGCAGTCGTACGCCGATCGTCGGGTCGGCACCTTCTCCACGGGGATGCGCCAGCGCCTCGCGCTGGCCACCGCGATGCTCGGCGACCCGGACATTCTCGTGCTCGATGAGCCGTCGAACGGTCTGGACCCGAGCGGAATCGCCTGGCTCCGCACATTCCTGCGCGAGTTCGCCGATGCTGGCGGCGCCGTACTGCTCTCCAGCCATGTGCTTCATGAGATCGAGCACACGATTGACGACGTCATCCTTATCGACCAGGGCCGCACCGTCTGGACGGGCGCACTCGAACGACTCGTGGCGCACGATGCTCCTCTCGAGGAAGCATTCCTGCGCCTCACACAGAAAGGACCTCTCTCGTGAATGCCGTCTACGGCGAAGTCGCGCGACTGCGCGCCACCGGAGTAGCACTGTGGTCGGCACTGGTTGCGCTCGCGTGTGGTGGCGGATTGACGCTTCTCCTTGCGCTCACCGGACCACAGAACGCCCAGCCTCCCATGCCAGACATCGACACGCCCGAAGGCGTGGGATTCGTGCTCGGAATCGGAACCGTGCTTCTGTTCGTACCCGCGCTGATCGGGACCATCGCGATCACAAGCGAGTATCGACACCGCACGATCGGCACGACGTTCCTCGTCGTTCCTCGACGGGGTCGAGTACTCACAGCCAAGCTCGTCGTTTACACAGTGCTGGGCATCGTCTACGGAACGGTCGCGTCTCTGTCGGCCCTGCTCGCCCTGATCGTCGCAACATGGATGCGCGGTGTACCTCTGGGTGTCGATGTGGTGGATCTGGTACCGGCACTCATACAGCTCAGCCTCGCCACTGCAGCCTACATGCTGCTCGGCGTAGGGATCGGCGCGTTGGCGCGTTCACCCTTCGTCGCGATCGGCGTCGTGCTCGGCTACTTCCTGTTCGTCGAGTACGTCCTGATGATGGTTCCCGGCGTCAATGCGATCTACCCGTTCCTGCCGGGCGGCGCGACGGCATCGCTGACGAGTTTTGACTTCCTCACCGGCGCGATCGCGAGCCAGACAGCCCTGACGCCCGCGACGATGGTCTCACCTGTGGTCGGCGCTGCGACCCTCGTGGCATACGCGGTCATCGCGGCGATTCTCGCCGTCTTCGTTCCCCTTCGGCGAGACCTGAGGTGACCGGACCCAAGGTCTCGCCGAACGGGAGCCGCTATGGCTGCGCATACGCGCTCGCGTAGTCCTCACTGGGGGCCACGGGCTGGATGATATCGAGCAGGACACCGTCGGGGGCAGCAACGATGAAGTGCCGCTGGCCGAAGTCCTCATCGCGAAGCGGCAACACCACGTTCATCCCTGTTCTGCCGGCCAACTGCTTGTGGACGGCATCGACGTCGCCGACTTCGAGGTTGACGATCACTCCTCGGGGGAGCTCACGGTATCCGGCCGGCACCGTGGAGTGATCGTAAGCCAAGATCGCCAGCTCGAACGCGCCTAAGCGCAAGCTGACATACCAGTCCGATTCAAAGGTCGTCTCGAAACCGATGACGTCGCGGTAGAAGGACGCAGCGGCGTCGACATCGCGAGACATGAGCACGGGATAGAGGCTGGTGACGGACATTGCACTCCTTTACGTACGATATGAATGTAACGAAGCCAGCATACATACAGACTGTACGTAAAGGAAGAGGACCATGCCCCGCGCCTCCGCAGCCGACGCCGCCCAGACAGCCCAACGCATCCTCGATTC
>JBEBSN010000170.1:0-3382 GCA_040394295.1 Microbacterium sp. | reverse complement strand
CTGGTGCTGGTGTCGGTGGGGGTGCGGGTGCGTGGGTGCCTGGCTCTGACGATGGTGGTGCGGGTTCTGGTTTCGGCGGTGGTGCTGGTTCTGGTGCTGGTGTCGGTGGGGGTGCGGGTGCGTGGGTGCCTGGCTCTGACGATGGTGGTGCGGGTTCTGGTTTCGGCGGTGGTGCTGGTTCCGGTGGCGGTGGCGGTGCATGGGACGCCGGTGGTTTCCCCGGTGGCGGCAGCGACGATGCGTGGGACGGCGCCTCCGGCGCGGGTGGCGGGTCCGACTTCGCAGCGGGCGGCGGTGCAGGTTCGTTCGGGGGCGGCTCCGTGGGCGGCTCCTCCGGCGTCCAGGGCGGCGGCTTCGTTCCGTCGGACGTAGCGGCCAGCGGCGGCTTTGCCGGTACTCAGTTGCCCGGCGAAAGCACGCCCGCATTCGGCGGTACCGACGGACTACCGGGAAGCGGAGCATTCGCAGACCCCTTTGCTTCTGGTGCACAGTCGCTGGCCACGACGCCTGGCGGCGCCGCGAACGGCGATGGCATGGGCGGCGGCATGGGCGGTGGCGGCATGGGCGGCATGCCGATGATGCCCGGGGGCCAACAAGGCAAAGATCGCGATCGCGAGCGCAACACTTGGCTCGCCGAGGACAGCGACGTCTGGGGCACGGAGAACGCTGCGGGCAACGGGGTCATCGGCCTTGTCGAGGACAACGAGACGGTCCAGCCAGCTCACGTGCCCGCCGGGGTCGCTGCGGGTCGTGCTCCCACAACGTCGGCGCGTAAGCCCGCGGCGGAAGAAGCAAAACCCGGCAGCGCTGCAACTACTGAACAAGGAGGAAACTAATGCAATTCTCAGGTGAAGATCTCGAACGGATGAAAGCCGAAATGGCTGAAGCCCACGCATCCATCGCGGATGTCGAGGCACAGTTGAACGAACTGTCGGCCTCGGTCGTCTCGAAAGATCGGCTCATAAGTGCCACGGTCGATGCTCAAGGCGTCATCTCGAGCTTGAAATTGACCGGCCAGTCGTGGCGGGAGATGTCTGCGAAAGAGTTGTCATCGAAGATCATCGACGTGGTGACACAGGCTCAGGAAGAAGTTCGGCAACGCAGCACAGAACTCTTCGCCGGGGTCACGCCCGCCGGGGTAGACCCGATGGGTGCGCCAGCTGAAGGCTTCGACATGGAAGCGATGATGCAGACGCTCGTCGCGCAGTTCGGGGAGGTGACACGTGAGCAATGAGAACTTCGCTGCAGATCCGGAGGGACTCGGGCGCAGCGGCAAACGATTTTCGGCGCTGAAGGCTCGTGTCGAACAGCTCGAGCGCGACGTCAACAACATTGCTGTCGGCTATCCGGACGCGGCAGGTGACGGGGAATACCGCAAGAGCTTCGACAAGAGTTACGTGCCGATGGTCGTCAAAGCGCAGGAGTATATGACCAAGCTTTCGGGATCCGTCGACGAGTTCGGCGACGACACGGTCTCTGCGGCCGAGGTCTTCAGCGACACCGATACGGACGCCACATCCAACGCGCGCCGGCATTGACTGTCAGCTGAGATTCCGGCGAGAGCGAGGGCGCTATGGCGTTGACGATGAGCCCAGAGGCATCGACCCTTTTTCAGGTGCTCACTGGGGAGCGCTTTCCTCAGGCGAATGAGGATCAGCTGAGGGCGATGGCTCGTGCCTGGATGCAGGCGGCAGTCGATCTTCGCGATGTCCAAAACGACATGCGCCAAGAAGCCATGCGTGCGCGTCGAACCTTCGCCGGAAAGAGCGCGGAAGCCTTCATCAACAGAGCAAATGCCCTCGCCGGTGACGGCTCGATGGACAAAGCTGCGCAGGGGTTCGGTAGCAGCGCGTCGTTCCTCGACAAACTCGCTCTCGATGTCGAATACACCAAGTACACGCTGATCGGCGCGATGATCATGCTTGTACTCGAGATCGCGTGGGCGTTCGCGATGGCGGGGCCGTCCTTCGGCTCATCTCTCGCGTGGCTTGCGGTTCGCAAAGCGATGTACACCGTGTTCTTCCGCACAGTGCTGCGCAAGCTTCTGTCAGAACTCGTGACCACTGTCGCGTTCGAGGTCGCGACTGAGCTCGCGATCGACGCTGCAGCGCAACTGGCGCAGATGGCCAAGGGTACTCGCACTTCGTGGGACACGGAGAAGACCGGAAGCGCGGCGGGGAGCGGCGCGTTGGGGGGCGGGTTCGCTGCTGTCGGGGCTGCCGGTCTGCGCGCAGGCCGGGGCGCTCTTCCGGGAGGGCGCGGTGCGGGAGGAGCAGCAGGCGACGCAGCCGCCAACGCTGGTGGCGGTGCTGTCACGAAGCCGACGGTGAAGTCGACAGCAGACGACATCGCGAGCAGCTTCGTCGTCGACGTGTTCGCGGGCACCATGGCAGAGGGCACATGGGGCGCGATCAACGGGCAGGGGTTCAACGTGACGTGGGGGTCGGCGACGTCAGCGGCCGCTTCGAGCATCGGTACCGGACTTGCGGGTGCCGCCGGTGGGCACTTCTTTGGCGGAGCTGACGGCGGCGGGACCGGCGGCGGCAGCGAAGCCGGTGGGGATGGTGAGCGCGGTGGCGGCGTGAGCGACACCGGTGAAGGAGGTCCAGGGGGCGACATTGCACTCGATACTGACGGTCCTGGCGCCGTTGCAGACCCTGCGAACATCACCTCAGGCGATACTACGACCGCTGTTGTCGACACGAATGACGGCGCCGGCGCCGCCGTCATCGTGGGAACAGCAGGCGGAGGCGCGCTCGGCTCGACAGTTCCGCCGCCACCTCGCGGTCAAGCGGGCGCGTCTTCTGGAACTGCGTCTGTATCCGGCGGGACATCGGACGGCCCGACGCCTGCGAACAGCAGTGACCGCGCGACGCCGATCCCCCCGATATCAGGTTCGCAGACCGTTAGCGGCAGCACATTCCCGACCGTCGCCGACACAAGCGGCGATGTACCGGGTGTTCAACCGCGTGGTAGTCAGACCGACGCTACAGGCGGTACGCCATTGACTCCGGATCCTGCCACGGCATCGGTGTCAGGCGCCAGCGTGCCCACAGATGCTGCGGGCTCCGCTCCTGTCGGTCAGACGTCTGACCCGGTCTCCTCAGGCGGTGGCGCAGATCCTGCCCGAACGATCCAGCCGAACGCTGCAGGCGCTGTCGACACCGATGCGGGCGAACAGCCTGCAAGCGGCTCGTCCCATTCATCCGGAGCATCTTGGTCCACAGACTCCGACAGCTTCGTCACAGCTGTCGACGGCGCAGGGAACAACACCGAGACCCCGGCTATCGTCGACGCGGGCGCCCCCGGTACCACCACAGATCGCCCGGGTCCGGTTCCGGTTGTGGCGGGTCCGGGTGTGGTTGCGGATGCGCCGTCGGTG
>JBEBSN010000169.1:0-3410 GCA_040394295.1 Microbacterium sp. | reverse complement strand
GCGGATGACGTTCCCTCCGTGGTCCTCGAGCACGCCGGTGACACCTGCCTCGAGTGCGTACTGTGTGGGCCAGCCGGCGGCATTGGCCGACTCGCGCAGGTCGCCCGAAGTGATCAGGTAGACGGTCTTCGGGGCGGCCTGCGGCCGGGCGACCGGCGCGGGAAGGGTGTAGCTCATGGTGTTCTCCGTTGGGTGTGTGTTCAGCGGATGCCGACGGCGTGTGTGCCGCCCGCATCGAGGTGGATGTCGCGGCCGATGACCTCGCCGCGCAGGATCAGCTCTGCGATATCGAGGTCACCTCCGTCGAGGTGAAGGGTGAGGGAGTCGTCGACGATCTCGACTCGGCCCCAACCGGTGCTGGTTGTGAAGAGGAAGCCGTGGCGTCCCTGCGGCCCCTCCACGTCCGCCGGATCGAAGGAGAGCGTGCGTGCGACAGCATCCCACTGGGCACCGCTCGCGGCGATCAAGAGGGCCCACGAGGCGAGCGATCGAGCGTAGTGATTGCCGCACTCGATCTCGTTCCAGGGGTTGCGGTGCACACCGTCGTAGCGTGCGCGCAGCGCGCGTTCGACGCGCAGTGCGTCGTCGTACGCTCCCGCGAAGAGGAGCGATGCCGCGACCTGATGTTCGATGCCCGTCCAGACCTCATCGGCGTAGACGAAGGGCAGCGCCGGTCGCCCGCCATTCGGCCAGGATGCCAGCAGCAGCCCGCCCTCTTCGTTCAGCGCGTAGACCCGCTGCGTGCTCTCGTGGGCACTGAGGTCGTCACGGTGGTTGTGCTGCACGATCGCCCCGAGCGCGGAACGTACGCTGCCTTCCGGCAGCACATATCCGAGCCCGTTCAGGAACGCGTGGAACTGACCGAGCAGCTGGTCGGAGAGCACGCCCTCGCCGTACTGATACCGGTACGCATCGACATCATCGATGACCTGCCGGTAGTACTCGCCGTTCCAGAGCACGTCCTGCATCGCGGCCGCAACCTCATCGGCGCGCGCGCCCCAGGCCTGCGCGCGCTCGGCCTCACCGAGGTGCTCGGCCATGCGTGCGCCAGCCCGGAGCGCTGCTAGGTAGATGCCGTTGGAGAGCGGCTCGATGCCGTGGAATTCGATGTCGTAGGTGTTGTGCAGCTCCCCGTCGAGGAGCCCGTCGCCGTCTCGATCCCACTCGCGGGTCGCGTACTCGAGCGTGCTCGCGGCCGCTGGCCACAGTTCGCGCAGGAAGTCGTCGTCGCCCGAGAAGCGCCACTCGCGATGCAGACGCAGGAAGGTGCCCAGCTGGCCGTCGACCGCGGGGCCGATGAACCAGCGCGGTGCCCCGAAGATGCGGTTGCCGCGGAACTTCTGCGCGCCGTCCTCTGCGGTCTCAAGCAGGAACTCTGCGCGGCGAGCGCTGCGCTCGAGGCTCGGGAACAGCCACGCAGCCGTCTGGGCATACGACCATACGTGAGTACAGGTTCCCTCACAGGACCCGCCGTGATCGAACGAGCCCTCCCACGCAGCGAAGACCGGACCGTCGCCAAGCTCGGGCGTCGGCGATTCGAGCACGAAGCAGGTCGTTGATCTGAGAGCGGCGATGTTCGACCCCACAGCGTCCGCGAAGACCGGGTCGAGAGTGCCTCCGTAGAGCGCTTCGACGAAAGCATCCGTTGCCGCCTCCAGTGCTGGAAGCTCCCGATGCAGATGAGTGGCTGCAGCCCAGGCGTCCGGCCAGAGCGAGGCGTAGTGGTTCCGCACGATCGGATCGAGTCCGGGCCGCAGATCAGGTGTTCCCTCTTCCAGAGCGTCATCAAAAATGATGTGCCCGTGCCAGCCGCGGCGTCGGTTCGGAAAATTCCACGACAGCACGAACTCGAAGTCGCGCTCCTCACCCGGAGCAAGTGTGTGCACGCACCCGACCGAGCCCCAGCGCACGCGCGGCAGCTTCGCCCTCATCTGCTCATCGGGCAGCGCAGGCGCATCTGGCGCAGCGTTCCGCTCCGCGAACAGTCCCCTGGGCCTGTCCTCCAGCGTGAGCCGAGGCTCCGGAGCAAGCAGTCCGTCATCGGTGAGGTCATTCCAGAACAGCCGCCCGCCATCGGGCCAGTAGCTGGTCACCCACTGCGGTTTGACGGTCGTCGACGGGTCGGTCGTTGTGAGACTCATCGTCCCGTAGCCGGGGTCGTGCCGGTCGAGGTCGACATCGAAATCCAGGCCACGAATGCCCGCCTCTTCGCGCCAGCGCACCGACTGCGTGCCGCGCATTCCCCAGGGCGCGTCGGGTCCTGGCGTTCCCCGGCCGGCCGTGTGACTGAGGCTGCCGACGATCGTCACCGCGACCGGAGTCGCACCGGAATTCGAGACGCGATAGCGCAGAACAGCGGCCGGGATGCCCGAGGCATCCGGATCCAGCGGAACCAGCGGGGTGAAGGCGCGCAGCGAGACGTCCACCGGGAGGACGCGGTCGGTGAAGTCGATTTCAGCGATCGGATACTCGCCGCGCAGCGTGGAGGCCTCCAAGCGGGGCAGCCCGGCCAGATCGTCGAAGCTGTAGCCGGCATCGAAATCGTGGCGCCCGGAACGTCGCGCCTCGAGCACCCGGGTCACGGGATCAGCGCCCTCGGGGGCAGCATGGATCGCGAAGAAGGTGCGCGGGTTGGAGCGCCCCTTGTCCGGCAGGTTCTCGAGCTCCCAGTCACGCAGCTCACCCCGCGCGCCCAGCGAGACGTTGCCCGTGCCGATGCCGCCAAGCGGGAACGCCGCTCGTTCAGCGGTGTGCGGGATCGCGCGGGCACGACGACTCATGATGCTGCTGCCTTCTGCTCGGCGGCGAGCTCGTGCACGACGTCCGCCGTGCCGGCGTACAGCCGCAGGTATCGGTCGAACAGCTCGTCGTACGCGATTCGGGTCGCGGGATCCGGTTCGATGCGGTCGATGACGGGGTTCCAGTCCTCGATGCGCGGCTTCGCCCCGTCAGAGGCGACGGCGGATGCTGCCAGGAAGGCCGCGCCGTAACTCGCCCCGATGGTGGCGGCGGGCACCTCCTGCACGAGGCCGGTGGTGTCCGAGACGATCTGCAGCCAGAGCCTGCCCTGCGTTCCACCGCCGACCGCGACGATTCGGCGGATGTCGGCGCCGGCCGCGCGCATGGTCTCGACGTTGTGGCGCACGCCCAGGGCGGTCGCCTCGAGGGCGGCTCGGTACAGGTCGCCCCGGGCGTGGCGCAGAGTGAGTCCGGCGATGACGCCTCGGGCATCAGGGTCCTGGATGGGGGTGCGCTCACCGGCGAAGTACGGCAGCATCAGCAGCCCGCGTGCCCCGACGCCGGACTCGGCGGCCTCGTCGAGCAGCTGAGGGTAATCGGCGTCGGTGAGGTCCTTCAGCCAGGCTTTGAGCGCGCCGGAGGTCGACATGCCGCCGGCCAGGTTGCGGGTG
>JBEBSN010000168.1:0-3499 GCA_040394295.1 Microbacterium sp. | reverse complement strand
GCGCGTCGACGTTCACGCCCGGCGCGATCCGGAAACTGTTCAAGGGCAAGCTCGGTATCGGGCTGCTGATGACGATCAGCGCGATCGGTGCGGTCATCCTCGGCTACGTGGAGGAGGCTGCAGCTCTGGCGTTCTTGTACTCGATTGCTGAGGCGCTCGAGGACAAGGCGATGGACCGTGCCCGGGGCGGGCTGAGGGCGCTGCTGAAGCTCGTGCCGGAGACAGCGACCGTGCTGCAGGGCGGTGTCTCTGCGCAGGTGCCGGCGAGAGAGTTGACGGTCGGCCAGGTCATGGTGGTCCGCCCGGGTGAGCGGATCGCGACCGACGGGATCGTCCGTTCTGGCCGCTCCAGCCTGGACACCTCGGCGATCACCGGGGAGTCGATCCCCGTCGAGGTCGAGCCCGGCGATGCGGTGTCGGCCGGTGCGATCAACAGCGCCGGCGTGCTGGAGGTCGAGGCGACTGCTGCGGGCACCGATAACTCGCTCACGACGATCGTGGAGCTGGTGGAGAAGGCGCAGACCGAGAAGGGCGAGCGTGCGCGTCTCGCGGACAGGATCGCCCGCCCGCTCGTACCCGGCGTTCTGATCCTCGCAGCGCTCGTTGCGATCATCGGGTCGCTGCTGGGCGATCCAGAGGTGTGGATCACCCGCGCGCTTGTCGTGCTGGTCGCCGCTTCTCCGTGTGCGCTGGCGATCTCGGTGCCGCTGACGGTCGTCGCCGCGATCGGCGCGGCGAGCAAGTTCGGCGTGATCATCAAGTCCGGCGCCGTCTTCGAGCGCTTCGGCACGGTCCGACACGTTGCGGTCGACAAGACCGGCACCCTCACCCGCAACGAACCTGCGGTCACCGCGGTGCTCACTGCGAACGGCGTGACCGAGACGCAGGCGCTGGCCTGGGCGGCCGCACTGGAGCAGCACAGCACGCATCCCCTTGCCTCTGCGATCACCGCCGCGGCCCCGGGCACACCGGCAGCTGCAGATGTGACCGAGCAGGCCGGGCACGGCATCGACGGCACTGTCGGCGGATCGAGAATCACCGTCGGCAGTCCTCGCTGGCTGGACGCGGGCGACCTCGGGAAGCAGGTCGCGGAGTTGGAGGAGCAGGGCATGACCGTCGTGATCGTCCACCGCGACGGAACCCCCGTCGCCGCGATCGGCGTCCGCGACGAACTGCGCCCTGAAGTCCCCGAGGTAGTCCGGACGCTCACCAACCAAGGCGTCGGCGTGACGATGCTCACCGGAGACAACGCCCGCACCGCTCGTGCACTGGCCGCGCAGGCCGGGATCAGCGACGTGCGCGCGGAACTGCGTCCCGAGGATAAGGCAACCGCGATCGGCGAGCTGTCGAAGGCGGGGCCGGTCGCGATGATCGGCGACGGAATCAACGACGCACCGGCCCTCGCTGGCGCAGACATCGGTATCGCGATGGGCGCCACCGGCTCCGACGCGGCAATCGAATCCGCCGACGTGGCCTTCACCGGCCATGATCTGCGCCTCATCTCGCGAGCGTTCGATCACGCCCGCCGCGGTCGACGGATCATCAACCAGAACATCATCCTGTCGCTGCTGATCATCACTGCACTGCTCCCGCTCGCGCTCTTCGGCGTCCTGGGGCTCGCGGCCGTCGTCCTGGTCCACGAGGTCGCGGAGGTCATCGTGATCCTCAACGGTCTGCGCGCCGCACGCACCCGCACGCCACGACTGGAAAGCTGATGCTCGCAACTATCGGTTCAGCGATCGGCCTGTTCGCGGCAACCAACATCGACGACATTGTCGTGCTCACCGTGCTGTTCCTGGCTTCCAGTCGAGGGAAGCCCCGGCCGTGGCAGATCGTCGCGGGCCAGTATCTCGGGTTCATCACCCTCGTCGTGATCAGCGTGATCGCCGCTCTCGGTCTCACCATCGTTCCGGACGAATGGGTCGGTTTCCTGGGTCTGATCCCGCTCGGCATCGGCATCTGGACGCTCATTCGCGGCCTGCGCCGTAACGGCGATGACGATGATGATGATGACTCCAAGATCACCGCGGTCGGACTATGGGGCGTCGCAGGGATCACGATCGCCAACGGGGCCGACAACATCTCCCTCTACACGCCGATCTTTCGCACCAGCGCCCCCAGCGACGTCGCGATCATGATCGTCGTGTTCCTGATCCTCGTCGCGGTCTGGTGCGCGGCCGGTCGGCTGATCGGTACCAACAAGGCTGTTACCGAGGGGCTGGAGCGCGTCGAGCACTGGCTCGTACCGGCCGTGTTCATCGGCCTGGGCCTGTTCATCCTGATCGAATCTGGGGTCATCGTCCGTCTGATCGAGGTGCTCGCATGACCTCCTCCCAGTCAGAGGCTCATCCGCCCGCTGCGCGCAAGCTGTCGTCGGCGCGGCGGCGGCAGCTCACTGGTGGAGCGCTCTTGATCGCCGTGGTCGTCGTGCTGATTGATCAGGGAACGAAGGTGTGGGCCGAAGCGACCCTCACCGAGCGTGAGCGCATCCCGCTGATCGGTGACCTGCTGGGTTTGCAGCTCGCCTATAACCCCGGAGCGGCATTCTCCTTCGGGGAAGGCTTCACCTGGGTGTTCGCGCTGCTCGCTGTCGCCGCCACGGTCACAGGGATTGTGTTCGCGTTCCGAGTGCAACGCGTGGGATGGGCGATCGTCATCGGCGCGCTCGGCGGCGCTGCCGCCTCACACGCAGGCGACCGCCTTTTCCGCGACCCCGGATTCGCCCGGGGTCACGTCGTGGACTTCCTCGCCTACGGAAACTGGTTCATCGGCAACATCGCCGACATCGTAATCTTCGCCGCAGCGATCACCGGAGCAGTTTTCATGATCCGCGCCGGGGATGAGAGCACCGAGTGAGATCCGTTGTGCGGTGGTGGGACACCCATCAACTCGCCCTCTACATCGGCGCGATCGCCGTGGGCAGCCGTTGAGTGAGTTCACGCTTAGGCAGGCGGGCGGTCGCGATGTAGGCGCAGAGCCACCCACCAGCCGCATCGTCGACAGATGAAAGCGCGATCGTCTCCGAGTGCGTGCAGCTTCTTGCGTGGCAGATGTCGCCCGCAGCACGTGCACGCAACGTCCTCGTCAGTCGCCATGAGCGGAGAGCGCCTCTCGAATCTGTTCAACCGTTGGCATCCCGGCCAGCCCAGCAGGGGTGCTGTAAATACGGCAGGCGAGGTCATTGCTTCGCCCCGACCCCGGAAAGAGATCGTTGCCATCCAGGGTGATCGTGGGGGAGCCCGCGAACGAGACTGCGCCCGCGTCCTCCTCCGTCCGGATGAGTCGGTAGTGAACCTCCGATTCGTCGTGGCCTGTTTCTCGTAGCGCCTCAGAAACACGACGGCCAGCCTCAACCCAGCTTGGGCAACCGGCGATATAAAGCAGCTCAATCTCCACGACTCAATCATCCTCGACTTCGCTGTTGATGTCGTGCCCGGGCTACCACCGAAAACGATCGTTTTCGGCTATCTAGCTCACGAATCCGGGATTCGGTTTCCAG
>JBEBSN010000167.1:0-3570 GCA_040394295.1 Microbacterium sp. | reverse complement strand
AGCGCTCTAACCGCCTGAGCTATAGCCCCGTCAACCTCCAAGACTTTACCGGAGATTGACGGAAAATCCGAATCGAGCCGATCAGTCCCCCGGGCGGATGACGGCGCTACCCGCAGAGACCGTTGCATCGATCCTGTTGCGCGACGAACTTGACGTGTCGAGGCGGTTGTCGAGCGAACCTGCGCTGACCTCCTGGCTCACGTCGTACACATCGTCAGGCACCGTCAGATCTGCGGATCCGGCACTGACATCGATCGTGATCAGGCGTGGTGCCGTGCCCGTAAGTTCGGTGACGAGTTTGCCCGCCGAGACCTGGAAGGCGGCTTCAGTCAGCCCTGTGAGGTAAAGGTCTGCGCGACCCGCGCTGATGTCCGCGACCACAGATGTCGCCGAACCGGTCAGGTTCAACGATCCGGCGCCCAGGTCGATATCGAGCTGGCCGAACTCTCCGTCGACGTCGAGACTTCCGGCACCGAGCGAGAAGTTCGCGTCAACGTTCGCGTCGTTCAACGAATCGGGAAGGGTCAGCACGACGCTCTCGTCGTTGGCGAACCAGCGCGAGCCGAACCAGTCTCCACCGAACCATCCGAAGAGACTCTCGTCGTTGCCCACGACGAGTTCATCTGCGATGCGCTCCATCGTCCACCGATTGTCGACGGTTCCTGTGACCTCAAGCGTCGCCTCATCGACATTCCCGAATCGAACGGTCACATCGCTCGCAGCGACGTCGACAGAGATCGCGTCGACACCAGCGACGCTCACGCTCTGCACCTCGCCCGCTCCCGCAACGCTTGTCTGAATGTCATGGACCGCCGCGAATGCCGCAGTTCCGCCGGCGCCGATCAGGGCGATGCCGCCGAACGCCGCGATGGCGATGACACCCGCCCGAGCACCCGATCCACGCGACGCGGATGGCACCGATCGTTCCGGCAGGGGCGCACCAGATACGGATGTTGCGTCAGTGGGCGGCGGGGGAGTCAACGCCACGTCGTGCCCTCCGAGCTGATCCTGTGATGCATTGTCCGTAGGTTCGTTGTTCATTGTTCTTGCTCCTGTGCGCTTTCAGATCTTCGACTGATTGCCGGTCGGCGTCGAGCCGGTGTTCTCGATATGTGCGAGCGCCGCGAGCACCCGCCGATTGCCGGACTCATCCTGTTCGAAGCCCAGCTTCTGGAAAATGGCCGTGATGTTCTTCTCCACACTCGCCGGAGAGAGAAAGAGCAGTCCCGCGATCGCCTGGTTGGATTTCCCCTCGGCGATCAAGGCGAGCACTGTTCGCTCGCGTTCGGTGAGCCGCAGCATCCGATCGTCGCGGTTGCGGCGCGTCAGCAACTGCGCCACCACCTCTGGATCGAGTACTGATGCGCCCTCCGCGATCCTCTCGACCGAGGCGAGGAACTCCGACACATCGGCGACGCGATCCTTGAGCAGGTAGCCGAGCGGGCCGCCCTGCGCTGCGATGAGATCGCTCGCATAGCGCTCTTCGACGTACTGCGAGAGAACGAGTAGTGGCAGCGACGGATGCGTCCGGCGCAGTCCGAGTGCGGCCCTGATGCCCTCATCGGTGAACGTGGGCGGCAGCCGTACATCCAGGATGCACAGTTCGGGATTCTCGGTCTGCACAGCCTCGGTGAGCCCGTCGGTGTCCGGCAGCGCCGCGACCACCTGGTGACCGGCGTCCTCAAGCAGACGCACAAGACCCTCACGAAGCAGGACGGAATCCTCACAGATCAGGATGCGCATGGCACACTCACCTCCACAGAAGTCGGACCGCCCTGGGGGCTGTCGATGCGGATCGTGCCGCCGGCGGCGAGCACCCGGTTCGAGATTCCATCTAGTCCGCCGCCTGGCTGCACCTGTGCGCCGCCCATGCCGTTGTCTTCAACGCGTGCCCACAGCACCTTGCCCTCAAACGCCGAGCCCTCGCGCATTCGCACGACGACGCGGGCTTCACTCGCCCTGGAGTGCTTGGCGGCGTTCGTGAGCGACTCGGCGATCGAGAAGTACACGGCAGCCTCCGCGTCCTTGCTGCAGCGGCCGTCCATGCGGACGTCCAGATGCACCGGGATGTGCGACCTGCTCGCAATCGCGGACAGCGCGGCATCCAGACCTCGGTCATCGAGGACGGACGCGTGGATGCCGCGGGCGAGCTGTCGCAGTTCGGTGATAGCCGCCTTCGTCGACGTGTGCGCTTCGTTGATCAGTGCCTTCGCCGCAGCCGGATCATTCTCGATCTTCTGCTGCGCGAGCCCGAGTGTCATGCCTACCGACACGAGACGCGGCTGAACCCCGTCATGCAGGTCGCGCTCGATTCGGGTGCGCTCGACGTCGGCGGCACGCACAGCGCCCTCGCGCTGTGCGGAACTCGTGCGCACCCGCTCGGTGAGCTCTGCCTCACGATTCGGCACCACCAGTGCCCGCGAGATGTTGCGGTGCAAAAGGGCAAGTCCGACGATGCCGGCGGCGCTGACGATCACACCGAGCACGCCGACGAGGGGGGCCCATCCGGCGGCGATCGTGTTTCCGAACGGAGCGATGACATCGCCTTCCGCTGCGAACAGCGGCGTGAACGAGTAGATCGCCGACCACACCAGGCCCCAGAACAGACGGAGCACGATCACACCGAAGATGCAGGCGACGGCGAAACTCGCCAGTGCGCGCCACATACGGCCGTCGATGCTCTGGCGCCCGACGCCGCGGATCCATCCCGCGAATCCGGAGCGCGTGGGCCGGCGCCGCTGAAGGTCGATGATGTCGAGGTCGTACAGACCGCGAACCCGTTCAACCTCGAACCAGGCGACGCCGTAAAGGGCGTACACGAGGGCGATAAGGAAGAGCAGACCGATCCCGAGGACCAGAAGCGACGCGACGCCGATTCCGAACAGTGCCGAGAGGATGCTGATCACAATGCCGCCAAGCATTCCGAGCGCAGCGAGGTGCAGAATCGTCAGGAACAGGCGCAACGGCGGCCGGGTCGGCGCGGGCCGAGCGTCCGCCGGTTGTGCGCCCGTGACAGGGGGAGCGGTGTGGTTCGTCATGTTTCAAACGTAGGACTCGGCAGGTCCTCGCGACACCGTGTCACCCGGAGAGCTCTGTTCGGGTTTTCCGTAAACGACGAAAGGCGGATGCCGGAGCATCCGCCTTTCACGAGTAGGTAGGAATCAGTTCGACATGAATCCGACGAGCAGTCCGCCGGTGACCTTCACCGCGAGGTTGTAGATACCCGCGACGACAGCACCGAGCACCGTGAAGACGATGAGGTTCAGAATCGAGATGACCGCGGCGAATGCCATCACCTGCGGCAGACCGAGCAGAGCGGCGATCGAGACGGATCCGTCGGTGATGTTACCGACGAACTCATCCGCATCCACCAGGATTCCCGTCGCCTGCAGCACCATGTAGATCAGGAAGAACGACACCATGGTCACGATCGCGAGCGCGACCGCACCAAGGAAAGAGAGCTTCACAGCCGACCAGAAGTCGACGTAGACCAGGCGCAATCTGACCTGTTTACCGCCGGTCTTGCGCGTGGACTTCTTCGCCAGCTTGTCGGCTACTGTGCTCATGCGT
>JBEBSN010000166.1:0-3597 GCA_040394295.1 Microbacterium sp. | reverse complement strand
TCCCGGCCCTGACGCCCTACCACTACTCCAGCTACGACTTCGAGACCGAGGTCGCCCCCTCGGATCGCACGAAGGTCGTCATCATCGGTTCCGGGCCGAATCGTATCGGACAGGGTGTCGAGTTCGACTACTCGTGCGTGCACGCCTCGTTCGCGCTTTCCGATGCGGGCTACGAGACCGTCATGGTCAACTGCAACCCTGAGACGGTCTCCACCGACTACGACACCTCAGACCGGCTCTACTTCGAGCCGCTGACGCTCGAGGACGTCCTTGAGGTGCTCGATGCGGAAGCCGCCAGCGGCACGATCCTCGGCGTCGTGTGCCAGCTCGGTGGACAGACTCCGCTGGGACTTGCCAAGGGCATCGAAGCTGCCGGGTACAAGGTGCTCGGCACGAGCCCGTCCGCGATCGACATCGCCGAGGAGCGCCAGCTGTTCTCGCAGTTGCTCGACTCCGCCGGCCTCGTCGCACCCCGCCACGGCACGGCCACCGATGTCGAGGGCGCCGTGACCATCGCCGAGGACATCGGCTACCCGGTGCTTGTTCGACCGAGTTTCGTGCTCGGCGGTCGCGGCATGGAGATCGTCTACGACACCGAGAGCATGCGCGACTACTTCGTGCGCACAGCTGGCGAGGTCATCGTCGGTCCCGGCACCCCGCTGCTCGTCGATCGATTCCTCGACGATGCGATCGAGATCGACGTGGACGCCCTGTACGACGGCCACGAACTGTACATCGGCGGTGTCATGGAACACCTGGAAGAGGCGGGTATCCACTCCGGCGACTCCAGCTGCACGCTGCCGCCGATCTCATTGGGACGCAGTGACATCGACCGCGTGCGCACGGCGACGCTCGCGATCGCCGAGGGCGTCGGCGTGCGCGGGCTTCTGAACGTGCAGTTCGCCATCAGCGCCGGCGTGCTCTACGTGATCGAGGCGAACCCCCGCGCCAGCCGGACCGTGCCCTTCGTGGCGAAGGCACTCGGAATTCCCCTGGCCAAGGCTGCGAGCCGCATCATGGTCGGCGACACGATCGCTGAGCTGAAGAACGAGGGCCTGCTTCCGAAGGCTGACGGCTCTCGTGTGCCGATGGATGCACCGGTCGCGGTCAAAGAGGCTGTGCTGCCGTTCAAGCGCTTCCGTACGAAGGAGGGCAAGATCGTGGACTCGGTCCTCGGTCCCGAGATGCGTTCCACCGGCGAGGTCATGGGCATCGACAAGGACTTCCCGACGGCGTTCGCGAAGAGCCAGGCTGCCGCGTACGGCGGTATGCCGACCTCTGGCACCGTGTTCATCTCGGTCGCCGACGCCGACAAACGAGCCGTGATCCTGCCTGCACACCGACTGCAGCAGCTGGGCTTCAGTCTGATGGCGACAGAGGGCACCGCCGAGATACTCTCGCGCAACGGCATCGAGGTCACCGTCGTCTCGAAGTACAGCGAGACGCAGGAAGACGGAGGCAAGAACGTCGTCGACCTCATCAACGAGGGCGCCGTCGACATCATCGTGAACACCCCCTCGGGCGGAGCCGCGCGCGCCGACGGTTACGAGATCCGCGCTGCGGCGGTCGCCGCGGACAAGGCGTTGTTCACCACGATGGCCGTTCTCGGCGCCGCCGTCAGCGGAATGGATGCCGCCGACGAAGGCTTCGATGTCAAGAGCCTGCAGGAGTACGCGAATGAGCGGAAGGCAGCGCTCGTACTGTGAACGACACTGTGACGGCGCCATTCGGCGAACGTGCCAGAGCGGCGCTGTCAGCACATGGACCGCTTTGCGTCGGCATCGACCCCCATCAGTCTCTGCTGCAGTCGTGGGGCCTTGAGGACTCAGCAGCCGGCGTGCGTGAATTCGGACTGCGGACGGTGGATGCCGCGGCAGGACGGGTGGGCTTCGTCAAGCCGCAGGTGTCGTTCTTCGAACGCTTCGGCTCCGCAGGCTTCGCCGCGCTGGAGGACGTTCTGGGCGAAGCGAAGAAAGCCGACCTGCTCGTGATCGCGGATGCGAAGCGCGGCGACATCGGCACGACCATGGACGCCTATGCTGCCGCGTGGCTCACCCCCGGGTCACCCCTGGAAGCGGATGCCCTCACCGTGAATCCGTTCCTCGGCATCGGCGCGCTGCACAGCACCTTCGCGCGGGCTGAAGATTCCGGGAAGGGGATCTTCGTGCTTGCCGCGACCAGCAACCCCGAGGCCGCTTCCGTGCAGCGAGCGCGTTCTGCAGAGGACGCAACCGTCTCAGCCACGATCGTCGCTGAGGTCAGCGCACACAATGCCCGCACGCGCGCTGAGGGGGAGTGGGGCAGCGTCGGCTTCGTCATCGGCGCGACGGTGGACTGGTCAGATGCCGGGCTCGCGACCTTCTCGCCCGACACTCCGATCCTCGGACCCGGTTTCGGCGCCCAGGGCGCGAACCCGGCCGACCTTCGATTGCGTTTCGGCGCACACGCGCCGACGGTGATCGCAGCGGAGAGTCGCAGCATTCTCACAGCAGGCCCGAGCGGGCTGATCGCGGCGATCGACTCCCGCGTCGCACAGTACCAGGAGGCGTTGAATGCCTGAACGGCAGATCCCCGAAGTCGATCGCGCCGCTGCCGCCCGTCGCGCGGTGGAACGCCGCCGTGATCGCGCCGCCCTCAAACGTGACCTCACGATGCGTGTCGTTGCGCCGCAGGTCGTCGCACATCGTGCATTCGCCGATGCGGATTCGGTCGCAGGATCCATGCGGATCACTGATTTCCTGCTGGCACTTCCGGCAATCGGCGTCGGCAAGCGCGACCGGATCCTGCTCGATCTAGAAATCTCTCCGGTGAAGCGGCTCGGCGGACTCGGAGTGCGGCAGCGCGCCAGTCTGCTCTCATGGCTCGACGAGCGCTACCCCGTGCAGACTCCGCGTGCCGGTCGCAGCCGTCTGCTGGTCCTTGCAGGTCCGACCGCGGTCGGCAAGGGCACCGTCGCTGCGCACATCCGAGACAATCACCCGGAGATCCACCTCTCGGTGTCAGCGACCACGCGCAAGCCCCGACCCGGCGAGATCGATGGAGTGCACTACTACTTCGTCGACGACGCCGAATTCGATCGCCTGATAGCCGAGGACGAACTTCTCGAGTATGCGGTCGTGCACAATCAGTCTCGTTACGGCACACCGCGTGGCCCGATCGACGCAGCTCTGGCCGCAGGTAAGACCGTTCTGCTCGAGATCGACCTGCAGGGTGCACGCCAGGTGAGAGCGGCCGAACCCTCTGCGACGCTGATCTTCCTGCTGCCACCGACCTGGGACGAACTCGTCCAACGCCTGGTCGGTCGTGGCACTGAAGACGAGCCCGAGCGAGCCCGCCGGTTGCGCACGGCGAAGGTCGAATTGGCCGCGCAAAGCGAGTTCGATCATCTCATTGTGAACGAGGACGTCGCCACGGCCGCTCGTGAGGTCGTAGAATTGTCTGAGGCGACGGCGCGCTGAGCGTTTCAGCGTGCCCGCCGATTCGACTTAGCGACGATACCGTCGCCTGATCAGGAGGTCTCACCATGGCCGGACATCACACCAAGGGCATCATCGACCCGCCGATCGACAACCTGCTCGAGCGGGTCGAGTCGAAGTA
>JBEBSN010000165.1:0-3606 GCA_040394295.1 Microbacterium sp. | reverse complement strand
CAGCCCGTACGGATCCATCAGCGCCATGTAGACGCCGCCGATGAGGTTGTTGAACATCGAGAAGATGATCAAAGCGAACAGCCCCGGCGCCAGCCTGATCGCCTGAACGCTGCCACGGAAGTCCAAGGCGCTGGCCGCGTTCGGATCGGGTTCGGGCGCCTCCTCCGGGATGCGGATGAAAAGCAGGTGCACAAACGTGACCACCATCGCCGCGATGGCGATCACCAGTGTCCACCCCATCCCGAGGAACCCGATCGACAGACCTGAGAACACGCTCGTCACCAGGAACGCGAGACCCTGCACCGTTCCGACGAGTCCGTTGGCGTTGGCACGTTTGTCTTCTTCGATCAGCAGCGTCACCGTCGTGGACAGCGCGATATTGCGCAGTTGCTCGATGACACCGCCGAACAGGATGATGCCCGCGAACAGCCAGAACAGGGGACGACCGAGATCGAGCAGAACGCTCTCTGGCTGCCAGAGATACAGCGCCCCTGCGATGAGGAAAGCGCCCGCGGAGACGAGACTGGAAAGCACCATCACAGCGCGTTTTCGATGGCGGTCCACGATCGTGCCGAACACCATCGCGAAGAACGCGACCAGCAGCATGTACGCACCGCCGATGATGCCCGTCGCCAGCACCGACTGCGTCTCGATGTACACCCAGAAGGTCAGGGCGAACCAGAGAAAGCTCGTCGTCACATTGGCGACGAGCGTATTGACGAGGACATTCGCGAATGCCCGCCTCGCCGTCGTCTGCTCCATGAGAAGAGAATATTCTTCACCTCCGACATTGGACATAGGCTTGTTCGGTGAGCACGATCCATGACCCCGCGATCCGGGGATTCGCGTCGGACAACTATTCCGGCATCCATCCCGAAGTCCTCGCGGCGATCACCGCAGCGAACGATGGACACCAGGGCGCCTACGGCGGCGATCAGTACACCGAGCGCCTGCACGAGGTCTTCGCGGGGCACTTCGGAGAGGGCATCCAGGCCTTCCCCGTCTTCAATGGCACCGGCGCCAACGTCGTCGGCCTGCAGTCGATGCTCCCCCGCTGGGGCGCGGTCATCGCGGCATCCACTGCCCACATCAACGTCGACGAGGGCGGCGCCCCGGAACGCATCGGCGGCATGAAGCTGCTCACCGTGCCGACCGATGACGGCAAACTCACCCCCGAGCTCGTCGATCGCGAAGCCTGGGGCTGGGGCGATGAGCACAGGGCGCAGCCGCTTGTGGTGTCGGTGACGCAATCCACCGAACTCGGCACGCTCTACTCCGTCGATGAGATCCGCGCGCTTGCCGATCATGCCCATGAGCGCGGCATGCACCTTCACATGGACGGGGCACGTCTCTCGAACGCCGCCGCCGCGCTGAACGAACCGCTGCGCGCCTTCACCACAGATGCCGGCGTCGATGTGCTGAGCTTCGGGGGCACCAAGAACGGAGCCATGTTGGGCGAGGCGATCGTCGTGCTCAACCCGGAGGCGTCCACCGGCTTGACCTACGGTCGCAAGTACAACATGCAGCTGTCGTCGAAGATGCGCTTCATCTCGGCCCAGCTGATCGCGCTTCTCGATGGCGATCTGTGGCTGCGCAATGCACAGCACTCCAACGCGATGGCGGCACGCCTGCGCGCCGGAATCGAGGCGGGGCTCGCCGATGGATCGATCCGCGGGATCGAGTTCACGCAGCCGACCCAGTCGAACGGACTCTTCGCGGTGCTTCCCGCCGGCGTCGCCGACGAACTGCGTAAGTCGTTCCGTTTCTACGACTGGGATGCGGCGCGCCGCGAAGTCCGCTGGATGTGCAGCTTCGACACCCAGGAGTCCGACGTCGACGCCTTCATCGCCGAGATCGGGCGCTTGACCGCCTGATCATCCTCGATCAGAGAGCGAGGGCACGGCGCAGCCGAACCCGCGCGGGAGTCAGCGCAGCAGACCGAGGCTCGCCAGAGCCTGCTTGACGAGAGTGCCGCGGCCGCCCTCCATCTCTGCCGAGACAGCGTCGGAGGCAGCGGCCTCGGGCGAGAACCAGGTCACCTCCAGCGCGTCCTGGCGCGGCTCGCACGTTCCGGAGACCGGCACCACGAACGCGAGCGAAACGGCATGCTGCCGCTCGTCATGGAAGGCACTGACCCCTGGCATGGGGAAGTACTCGGCAACGGTGAACGGAGTCGGCTGGGGCGGGAGCAGGGGGAAGGCCATCGGACCGAGGTCGTTCTCCACATGCCGGAACAGCGCATCGCGCACCGTTTCGCCGAACCGCACCCGACCTGAGACGATCGTGCGGGTCATCTCGCCCATCGGCGTCGACCGCAGCAGCATGCCGACTTCCGTGACCTGCCCCACCCCGTCGGTGCGCACCGGGATGGCCTCCACGTACAGCATCGGCAATCGCCGTCGAGCATCGGCGAGTTCGAACTCGCTCAGCCAGCCCGGATTGCTGGCATCGGAGGCGGGTTCGTCGAACCGCGCGAGGCCGTCGTCGGAGTCGTCGGGATCTGGATCAGGTGTGCGCACCGCCATGTCTCATTTGTATCAGTGTCTGTGTCCGCTGGCAGGATGGCAGGTGTGAGCAACTCCTTGATGATCGATGCCGACGCGACGCGCTGGACGCCGGGAGACCGCGCCGGGCTGCCGCTTCTCGTGCTGCTGCACGGGTACGGCGCCGACGAGCACGACCTGTTCGGCCTCATCCCGCATCTGCCCTCCGGCATCGCCGTGGCATCGGTGGCTGCACCGCTCAGCCCGCCGTGGCCGATGCCTGGTCGCTCCTGGTATGCACTCGATGGCCCCGAAGGTCGCCATGGCGGCGCCGTGACCGCCGCAGCTCAGGCCCTGATCGATTGGCTTGACACCGCAGCGCAATCCGCCTCGAAGATCGCACTGCTCGGATTCTCGCAGGGCGCGGCCGTGTCGTTGCAGGCTCTGCGACTCGAACCCGAGAGGTTCGGCGCCGTCGTCGCGCTCAGCGGATACGCGTCACCGGACGAACTGCCCGGCGATGAGGCGCTGCGCGAGTCGCGCCCACGGGTGTTCTGGGGCCGCGGCACGAACGACGATGTGATTCCGATACCCCTCATCGAGCACACGTCCCAGTGGCTGCCAGACCATTGCGAGCTGACCGGCCGCGTCTACCCCGGTCTCACACACAGCATCTCCGAAGACGAACTCGTCGACGTGCGTGTCTTCTTGGAGAAGTGGCTCGAGAGCTCAGCCGACTGAGTGCGGATCGCCGCTGTCAGGCGATTCGTCCTCGGGCGCGTCGTCCTCCGAATCACGCTGTCGACGGGCGCGTCCGACTGAACCGATCGCGATTGCGAAGACGAGGCCGATCGCGATGCCTATGCCGATGCCGACGCCCATGTTGTCCAGCGCCGATCCCATCGCCACTCCGACGCCCATACCGATCGCGATACCCGCGCCCCAGCTCAGCCGTTGGCGCATCTCGCTGCCGCTCATCTGATCATCAGCCATATCTCCACGCTACGCGCGACGCCTGGCGGCGACATCCCCCGCACGACGGATGGGGGGTTGCGCCGATCCGACACGCCCGGGTATCGTCGTGGAGTCCTGTCCGCCGTGTCTGGAAGTCCTTTGATCTGAT
>JBEBSN010000164.1:0-3608 GCA_040394295.1 Microbacterium sp. | reverse complement strand
TCGGTGCCGGGCTGTCGGTCGGCGTCGGTGCCGGGCTGTCGGTGGGGGTCGGGTCGACCACCGGCGGGTTGCTGGAGACCGCGGTCCACGGCGAGGCGCAGCTGACCGGGTCGGCCGGGTCGCACAGGCCCGCCGGGATGTCGATGAGCCCGCCGCCGTCCGGGTAGCGCACGGCCTCGAAGACGTTGATGGTGATCTCGGTCTGCACGATGACGACCGTGATGTCAATGTCGAAGCCCGGCCACGGGTCACCGGTGACCTGCGGTGTCACGGGCAGCGGCTTCGCCGGGAGGAGCGGGTTGCCGCAGAGGCACCGCGCCCGGGGGACGCCGAAGCGGTCCACGAGCACCGCGGTGCCGGCCTGCAGCACGGCCTGGAAGGGCGTGGCCTGGGAACCGTTGAAGCCGTGGTTGGTGACCAGGGTGTCGCTCAGCAGCACCAGCGAGGTCAGCTGCGCGACGTAGGCCGGGATGTCGGCCGTGGTGAGGGAGTCGTTGTTCTTCCAGCGGAGGTTCGGGTCGGCGTTCAGCGCGGCGACGAAGGCCTGCGCCTTGGCCGGGTTCGCGCCGAGGAACGAGACCAGCTGCGCCGGGTCGCACCGGCTGTTGTCGCCGGTGCCGCCATAGAGGCCGACGGAGCCGCCGGAGACGGGAGCTCCGGCAGCGGGGGTGCCCGTGGTCACGGGCCGCGCCTGCGTGGGCGGGGTGGTGCTCGCCGCGGGCGTGGCGAGGGCCGTGGTGCTGAAGGCGTCACGCCCCTGCTCATCGGCGCCCTGGAGCACGAGCTCGCCCTGGCTCTGGGTCAGGCCCGGGATCGAGATCAGCCCGCTCAGCGCGAGAACCAGTGCGATCACCGCGGCCAGAAGCACCAGCGCCGCGGCGATCACCGCGGCTTTGAGCCCGCGATTGCGTTTCTTTTCCGGCGCGCCAGAAATCGTCGTCATCGTCCCGTCCCCTCATCCCCACGATGCGCTGTCGTCGCGTCGCGGCTCGACCCTCTCCCATTCACCAGGGGCGGTGCCGAGGGAGGGCAACGGCTCCCCCCGGAGATGCCGACCCGGATTTCTGGATCGTACAGCGTCGTGGAAGGCGCCAGCAACCGGGCGAGCCGTGCGCGCTTTCAGGAGGGAGACCCGGGGGCGGCTTCTCGCAGGCACCGGCGGCTCGTGCGAGTTGACCGGGCCGGGGGAGGGTGCGAGGATTTATCGGGGCCGGTTAACGGAAGACAAACCCACGGTGAACTCTTCGTTCGTCACGCCGATCACGTCGGCATCTCCTTTCCTCCACACCAACCCGAAAGCGAATGGTGGAAACCGCAACCTTCATCGTCGTGCTGGTCATCCTGCTGGCACTCTTCTTCGACTTCACCAACGGCTTTCATGACACGGCCAATGCGATGGCCACGCCCATCGCCACTGGTGCTCTCAAGCCCAAGACCGCGGTGCTGCTCGCAGCGATTCTCAATCTCATTGGAGCCTTCCTCTCCACGGAAGTCTCCAAGACGGTCTCCGGCGGCATCATTCGAGAAGATGCGATCCGAGACTCCGGCGCTGAGCTGTTCCTCGCTCTGATATTCGCTGGCCTCATCGGAGCGATCACGTGGAACATGCTCACGTGGCTGCTCGGTCTACCCTCAAGCTCGTCGCACGCCCTTTTTGGCGGACTGATCGGCGCAACGCTCGTCGGTGCAGGTCTTGGCGGGATCGATTTCGGCATGGTCCTGTCGAAGGTCGTGCTTCCGGCTCTGATCGCACCGCTGACCGCGGGGATCATCGCGTTCGCTGCGACCAAGATCGCCTACTCGATCACTCGGCGCTATGACAACAAGCCCGACGGACGCGACGGATTCCGCTGGGGACAGATCTTCACGTCCTCGCTTGTCGCGCTCGCGCACGGCACGAACGATGCGCAGAAGACGATGGGCGTCATCACACTTGCTCTCATCACGATCGGCTGGCAGTCCGGCGTCCACCACGAGCCGCAACTATGGGTCATCGTCGCATGTGCGGTCACGATCGCGCTCGGCACCTACCTCGGCGGTTGGCGAATCATCCGCACCCTCGGTAAGGGCCTCACCGACGTGAAGCCCGCGCAGGGATTCGCGGCGGAGAGTTCGACAGCGGCGACGATCCTCGCTTCCAGCGCACTCGGCTTCGCCCTGTCGACAACTCAGGTCGCCTCCGGATCGGTCATCGGCTCGGGGCTGGGCCGCCGCGGATCTGCGGTGCGGTGGCGCACGGCAGGGCGCATCGCGATCGGCTGGCTTCTCACGCTTCCCGCCGCCGGCGCCGTCGGCGGGCTGGCAGCGCTTCTGGTCGTGTGGCTGGGCAACTGGGGTGTGGCCATCGACGCGGTGATCGCCCTCGTGATCATCGTCGGACTGTACCTGTGGTCGCGCCGCAACGCCGTCACGTCGGAGAATGCGATGAGCGATGTCGCCGAATCCGGCCACGCCATCGAGGTTCCGGACATGCCGCCGCCCACCCGCCGCCAGCAGCGGATCGAGCAGGCGCGTGCTGAGGCGAAGGCTCGGAAGAAGGCCAAGGAACAGGCCAAGGAGCGGGCCAAGGCGGACAAGAAGGCCACAGCAGGGGCTAAGCGCTCCAAGGCCGCGAAGCAGGCTTCCGCAGCAGAACGAACGGAGGAGGCGGAATGAACGTCGTCGTCGACTGGTTCGCATTCCTCACGGTGTTCGCTGTCGCGCTTTTGGCTGCTACCGCGATCGTCACCTTCTACGCTCTCGGATTACGACTGATGGTCCGCTCCGGCCACGCCCCGGTCGTGACCCCGGCAGAGTTCACAGACGCCATCACCGTGATCAGCGAGAAGGAAGCCGCACGTGCAGCAAAACAGGCTGCCAAGGCCGCACGGAAGAATCCTCTGAGCGAGGGACAGAAGCGGCTGGCTCTGGTCGGAGCGTACGGATGCTTCGGCCTTTGCGCCCTGGCCGTGATCGGTGGAATCCTCCTTCTCGTCATCGGTCACTGAGTCGTCTGCGCCGGGGTGGTCGGCATAGACTTGTCGCATCCCCCGCTTCTGTTCGCCTGTTCGCCACCACCCACAAGGATGTGTCATGGCTTCTGCCGCCCCTGCCCTCACTCGCACCGAACAAGATTCCCTCGGCAGCATGGAGATTCCGGCTGATGCCTATTGGGGCATTCACGCCGCCCGCGCTGATGCGAATTTCCCGATCACGAAGCGCCCCATCTCGGTGTACCCCGACATGGTGCGCGCTTTGGCGATGGTGAAGCAGGCCAGCGCCCGCGCCAACCGAGAGATCGGCGTTCTCGACGAGGAGCGCGCAGACCTCATCGATCGTGCGGCGCAGCGAATCATCGACGGCGAGTTTCATGACCAGTTCACGGTCGGCGTCATTCAGGGCGGGGCGGGCACCTCGACGAACATGAACGCCAACGAGGTCATCACCAACGTCGCTCTGGAGATGGCAGGGCGAGAGAAGGGTGACTACGCGTTCCTGTCGCCGATCGATCACACCAACCGCAGCCAGTCGACGAACGATGTTTATCCGACCGCCGTGAAGATCGGGCTCTCACTGACGTTGCAGGCGCTGCTGGATGAACTTGAGCTGCTGCGACGATCGTTCCTCAG
>JBEBSN010000163.1:0-3701 GCA_040394295.1 Microbacterium sp. | reverse complement strand
CGGCGACGAAGGTGCCGTTGGTGGAGTCGAGGTCCTGGATCGCCCAGCTGTCGCCACGCAGCATGAGGCGGGCGTGGTGGCTGGAGGTGTAGTCGTCGCGGATCACGAGCGCCGACTCGCTGGAGCGGCCGATCGTGAGGGAGTCGGCGCCGAGCGGAAGCTCCAGTCCCGCCTTGGGGCCCGATGTGATGACCAGGCGCTTCGCCGTCGCGACCGTCGCAGGGCCGGTCGACGGCTTCGCGGATGCCGGCCTCGAAGCCGCCACGGGAGCCGGGGTCGCGCTCGCCGCAGGAGCACCGCCCGCCGTCGCCTCGACGGGGAGCTTGCGCACCTTCACGCCGAACAGGTCGGCGCGCAGGGAGTAGATGACACCGAAAACGAAGAACCACAGTACGACCAGGAAGCCGATGCGCAGCAGGAGCAGGACGAGTTCACTCATGACAGGGCTCCGAACGCCCGGGTGGAGTCATCTGTCGGGCGCGAAGGAGTCGCGACCGGGACGATCTTGAACACCAGGTCGGTGCGGCCGATCGTGATCGTGGTGTCGGTGGGGAGGGCTGCTTCGCGTAGCTTCTGCCCGTTGACCTTGGTGCCGTTGGTGGAGCCCAGGTCGCGCATCATGGCGCGTTCTCCGTCCCACAGGATCTCGGCGTGCTTACGGCTGGATCCGGCATCCGCGATCGTGATGTCGGCATCCGTTCCCCGGCCGATGACCGTGCGGGCACGGGTGATCGAGTGACGGCGACCGTCGACGTCGACCACGGCCTGCCAGCTGACGCGGCCTTCGACCGTGCCGGAGCTGACGCGCACGGTGCCGGTGGCGACCTTGTCATCCGCTTCGATCGCGATCGCGAGCGGACCGGCGAAGCTGTACCCCTGCGCCTTCGAGTGCTTGGTGAGGAGGGCATGCAGCTCGTCGGTCAGAGCGCCGCCGAGGCCGCGCATGCGCTCGGCGTCATCGGGGCTGAGACGCACGACATAGCTGTTGGGCGCGATGATGCGGTCGCGGCTCACGACCGCGGCTTTCGTATCGGCTTCACGCCGGAGCGCCGAAGCGATCTCCACCGGCTGGATGCCGCTGCGGAAGGTCTTCGCGAAGGCGCCGTTCACGGCGCGCTCGAGACCCTTCTCAAAGCTGTCAAGTAGTCCCACTGGGCTCCTCTGGCATGCCGACCGGTAGGGACATCGTAGCCACGTGTCCTGAGTGAACGCCGTCGTGGGGCGGACTTGCAGGGAAATGCGGGGGCGCGGGCGGGGGTCCGGCGCGCTGTTGCCGGTGGGGCGTGTGCGGTCTGTCGGTCGGCAGTGCTGTTGGTCGGCGCGGATCCCGGCGAACCGGCCGACAGAGCGGCTCCGGGCCGACGGAACGGACGAGCGGATGCCGGGATTCGCGGTGGTTTCTGGCGGAGCGGAACGCGTGATAGCCTTTCCAGGTTGAGTTCTCCGGAACGAGACGCTCGCGCGAGTGGCGGAATGGTAGACGCGCTGGCTTCAGGTGCCAGTGTCCTTATGGACGTGGGGGTTCAAGTCCCCCCTCGCGCACGCGAATGAGAAAGACCCCCGATCCAGGATTGATATCCCGGCTCGGGGGTCTTTCGTTTCCCGTAGAGACGACGAACTCGTCACCAGGGGATAGGGCCGTTGTCGTCGAAGAACCCGCCGCGCGGACCATCGTCTGCGACGGTGGCCAGGCGCACGACGATCGCGGCGCCCTCTGCGGGAGTGCGATCGGAGTTGTTTCCGGTGAAGTCAGTGGAGACATATCCGGGGCAGCAGGCGTTGATGATGATGTTCGTGTCGGCGAAGCGGCGTGCGTACTGCACGGTGAGGTCGTTGAGCATCGCCTTCGACGGCGCGTATGCGGCCATGATCGGCCCGGTGTGCAGGGCGAGCGAGCCCATGTTGCTCGACATGTTCACGATTCGGGGTGACGGCGCTGTAGCGAGCAGCGGAAGCATGGCGTTCGTGACGCGCACGGCGCCGAACACGTTGGTGTCGAGGACAGTGTGGAGCACATCGAGATCGAGCGTGGTGGGATCCTGAGCCCCGTTCTCGGTATTGCCGCCCACGCCCGCGTTGTTGATCAGCACATCGAGTCTTCCCGTGATCTTTGCAATGGTCGCCGCGGCCTGGGTGACCTCGGCGTCGGACGTGACGTCGAGAGCGACGCCGAAGGCCGTTATCCCCTGATCCGTCAACCGCTCGACTGCTGCGGCACGTCGGGCATCGTCACGCGCACCGACAGCGACCGTATATCCGAGCGCTCCCAGCTGCTCGGCGATCGCAAAGCCGATTCCCTTGTTCGCGCCCGTGACGAGCGCGGTCTTCTCATTGATCATGTGTTCCATCGTGCGAGCGAGGCGCAGCCGTCGTCCAAGACCGATCGCCTCCTCCCTGATACCCGCGCGGTATCAGGGAGGTAGAGTGAGCGCATGGTCGATCTTGAGACCCGCGAACTGAAATATTTCGTCGCCGTTGCGAAAGAACTGCACTTCGGCCGTGCCGCCGAGCTGCTGGGGATGGCGCAGCCGCCGCTGTCTCGCGCGATCAAGCAGTTGGAGGCGCGTCTCGGCGTTCGTCTGTTCGATCGCGATCGACGCGCAGTCGCCCTTACGGACGCCGGTGCAGTGCTTCATCGCGAAGCCGAAACCGCGCTTAACGCTGTCGCTGCCGCCGCGCGGCGTACGCAGCGCGCTGGGCATCCACGGCGTGCGATCGTGCTCGCCACGAAAGCGGGAGCCGCGCACGACACGCTCCAGCGGCTCCTGGATGCGATCTCGGCGGATGCCGAGACCCCGGATGTCGATGTCGTCCTCTGCGAGGTGGGGGAGCAAGCCGTCAAGCTGCGAGACGGCCGCGCCGACGTTGCGCTCATGCACCGACCAGTCGACGACTTCGCCGGCATAGATGCGGAGGAGCTGTTCACCGAGAGGCAGGTCGCGATCGTCCCGGCGAATCACCCGCTGGCCGCGCGTGAGATGGTGACGATGGATGAGATCAGCAGCGTGCCTGACCTTCCCATGGCGCGGTGGCCCCTCGTCGACGGAAGCTATCCCGCTGGGCCTGGGCCCGAAGTGCGCACGCAATCGCAGATCGCCCACCTCGTTGCGCTCGGACGGGCGCTTCTGGTCATACCCGCGTCCAGTCGTGCATGGCAATGGCCTGAGCACGTGGCCATACCCGTCTCCGATGCGCCCGAGGTGACCACGGTGATCGCCTGGCCAGCACATAGCCGCTCCCGAGAGATCGCTGCCGTCATCCTCGCTGCCACGCGTCTCGCTGACGTGATGGCCAGCTGAGCGACGTCGCGTCGGGCCGATCAGGTCCTACGCCGCAGAATCGGGAATCCACGTTTCTGACGCCGGTGCCAGAAGCGAACGAAGCCCGTCGACGCCGGCGCGTGCGAATGCGCGACGCTGCCGGTCGGCGCCGGTGCCGTCGGCCAACAACCGCTCGAGTCGGTCTGTGACGAAGTTGAGATCACCCGTGGCCTGGAGTGCGGGAGTGAGCATCCGCAGCGTCAGCCGTATGAGTGCTCGGGTGTCGGAGACACCGCCGGTCATCGGGTGCAGCAGCCGCCCGTCGATCCCCTCACGCGCGGCCATCCAGAGCGAGGTGTCGATGGCATCCGTCTCGATCTGAGTCTCGGGCGTGATCGCTGATGTCAGCAGTGCCCGCGCGAGCGCAGCGAAAAGAAGAGC
>JBEBSN010000162.1:0-3826 GCA_040394295.1 Microbacterium sp. | reverse complement strand
GTCTGCCGCATCTCGAGTGAACTCCTGCGAGGAAAGAAGACCGCGGGCTCCAGGACGAACCCTGGAGCCCGCTTTCTCTAAGAGGAACTATTCGGCGATGTGTGCGACGAGGAACCAACGGTCCTTCTCAAGGCCACGCATGATCTCGATAGCGACGTCCTGGCTGGTGAGGTCAATCTCGTCAAGGCCTTCGATGGCCGCGCGGGTGTCGACGAGAATCGCGTCTATGTCAGCGATCACGTTGCGGATCAACTCTGTTGACTGCGTGAAGCCCGCAGGGACTTCCGACGAAGCTTTGGCGGCAACTGCGCTGAGGCGCGCGTCGATCGGCAATCCGAGGGCGACGATCCGCTCTGCGGCCGAATCGGCGAAAGCTCCGGCGTTCGCGACGATCGAATCGAGGAGCTCGTGTACGCCGATGAAGTTCGCCCCGCGCACGTGCCAATGCGCCTGCTTGCCGTTGACTGTGAGCGCCTGGAGTCCGAGGACGACGGGCGAGAGGAACTGCGCCGCAGCAGCGGCCACGGTCGGGTCGCTGGCAGTAGTGGGAGTGGTCTGTGAGTTGCTCATGATTATTTCCTCCAGAACGGCGTTTGGGGCCTGATGCATACAACGCTACTCAGCCTGAATCATTCCGCAAGCAAGCTGAGGCTCGGCTAATCGATGACGAGAATCCCCGGAAACACGGGGGAGTGAGGGTAGTCTCACCTCATGAGCATCTCGTCGACAGCATCCGTTCTCGCCCTCCGGGACAAGAAGCCACACATCGCAGACGACAGCTTCGTCGCGGACGGCGCACGCCTCATCGGAGACGTCACGCTGGAGAGCGGCTCCAGCGTCTGGTACAACGCCGTGCTGCGCGGGGACTCAGCCGCGATCACGGTGGGGGCACGAAGCAATGTGCAGGACAACGTCTCGGTTCACGTCGACAGCGGCCACCCTGTCTTGATCGGCTCCGACGTGTCGATCGGTCACAACGCTGTCGTGCACGGCTGCACAATCGGCGACGGCTCCCTGGTGGGGATGGGCACCGTGATCCTCAGCGGCGCCGTGATCGGAAAAGGTTGCCTCATCGCCGGGGGCGCCGTCATCCTCGGCGGTATGGAGATTCCCGACGGTTCTCTGGTCGCCGGCGTCCCCGCCAAAGTCCGTCGCGCGTTGGGCGACGAAGAACAGGCCGGGTTGCTCGCGAACGCCGAGATCTATCTCTCGCATCTTCAGACGCACCGGGATGCCACTGCGATCTGAGCACTCGACTCACCGCTAAGATTGTTCACACGGGGCGGTGGCCAAGCTGGTCAAGGCAGTGGGCTCATAACCCAACGATCGCGGGTTCAAGTCCCGCCCGCCCCACTCAAGAGCGGTCGCCGGTTACAACGGTCGCGCCGTGATCGACTCTCGTCCGAGGTCTTGTCGTGCCGTGCGAAGGCATCGGGTGCACAGCAGTTCGACGACGCGCGGGTGGTTCTCTCCGCAGTTGCAGTCGATCGTGACCCGCCACTTCGCCTTTCGTCCGCACGCCTCGTAAGCTTCCTCACCGCCGTGGTCGCATTCACACAATGTCGGTTCGTCGGATTCGAGGCCGAGCGCGATCTGTTCGAACGCTTCGGCGAAGGGGTCCGCGCTGTGTGACCTCTCGGGAGCAGTCGGTTGCTGTCTCACGCTCATCACATCACATCCCCGATATACGAATACTTCACAAACACCTCCGCAGCGATACCGGATTCCTCCAGCACTCCCTGCACGGCGCTCATCATGTAGTTGGAATCCCAGCCCATGTAGAGGAAATGGCCATCATCGAGGGAATCCCAGTGGCCCTTCCACGCCATCTCATCGTAGATCGGGCCGCCGTTTCGTGCACTGTAGGAGACGGCCGCAGGGCGATCATCGGTCCATGCGCGTCGGAAGACGCGGTTGAACAGCGCTCGCACATCTTTTACCTCCCAGTGCTCACCGCGGTACTCGATGTAAGAGAACTCTCGATCCCAGCCAGCGGGCCAACCTCTGCGGCGCACCGCGTCGAGAACCGGGGTGAGACCGTCGTCGTCGATCTCGGACAGAGGGGGACGGGCCCATATGCTCAGGAGCGACTCGGTGAGGTCGACGGTCCGTCGCGAGATCGCCGCTGTTCCCCATGTCGTCGTCGCTGAAAGCTCATTGGTGGCGGGAACCTGACTACGTGGGTACGCGGCAATCCGCTTCTCGGGATACGACGCGCCGAACACCTTCTCGGTCAGGTTCTGCTCGAGAAGTGTGAGGTTGCCCAGGGTGGGTGCGAGAGCTCTGTGGCTGTTCTGCTCGTCCTCGGTGTACTCACTCCATGTGCGCGTGCCGTCGCCAGACCAGGTGTCGCCGGGAACGAGAGGCACGATGTGCTCCACGTCATACGCCGCAGTGTCATCGACGCCCTCAAGGCGGCTGAGCACATACGCGGCGTGGGGGAGTTCGCTGTACTTCAGCACCGCACGCACACGCTCGTCCGACGGAGTGATGCGGGCGAACGCGCGCATCAGGGCGTCACGGCCCTCAGCGCGCGCTCGGCAAAGCCGTGCGATCAAACGCACGGTCGGCAGGTTCACCAGCGCTCGACGCAGATACAGAGCCTGAATCCACTCGAGGGTCTCGATGAGTTCCTCGCGCTGGGCGAGCCCTCGTGCATGGTCGCTGTAGACGCTGAGCGCGAGCGGATATGCCGCTTTGCCGAAGGTGTTGACATATTCCAGATGACGACGGATCTCGATGTCCGGCTCACGGCTCGGATCCAGCAGAACGCCATAGATCTCGGCGTAGTGGCGCCAGCGTTCAGCGTCTGCCCGCAGGTGATCGAGATCGACGCGCGGAAACGACGAGCGAAACGCGCTGTATACGCCGTGTTCGCCGTTCGATGCCACCTCGCGCCCAGTGGTCATGACGAGGTAGTGCCGCCAGAACGCGCCGATCGCCTCGTCTGTGTGCCGTTCGATCGGTAACCAGAAGCGCTCCTCGACGTCGAGCTGCTGCGAGTGCGTGAGGCCCATCAGGATGTAGTTGTGGATGAGCTCGTGATCGCGCAGTGGCTCGCCTGTCGAGTTCAGGCTCTCGAAGATCTGCTGCGCGTTCGCCGCTGCGCTCAATGTGATCGAGACGTGTTCCAGTCGCTGCAGACCGCGCCAGATTCGCGGCGCTTCGTCTGCGTGCACCTGGCTGCGAAAGAATGCGTAGTTGTCATCGAATCGCGATTCTCGGTCGGCGTCATCGCGGCGATCGAGGACGACAGACTCGTACAGCTCGGCCCAGGCATGATGCGGCCTCAGCTTCGTTCGCGACGGGTCGTCTGCGCGAACCAGCACTCGTTCGAGTTCCGCCGCCATCTCAGGATCGTTGTCGGCCACAGCATGCTGGAGCGCGGCGATCAACAACATCAGTGTCGTGATTCGCTGCTGCCCATCGATGAGGATCAGATCAGCGTCTGATGAGTCCTGCGCGGACAGGATCGAACCAATGAAATGTCGCTGCGTGTCACCGCCGTCCGCCACGGCGCGGACATCTGACAACAGCCGCTCGCAACCGCCGATATCCCACCTGTACTGGCGCTGGTAGACCGGAACGACGATCGACGTGCCCGGAGCGGAAAGCCACTCGATCGTGTTGACTGCGGTCGCTTCGACATTCGTGGCTGTTGCCATTTTCTCGCTCTAGCTCCTCACAGGCTGCGGACTGCCCTCTCCGCCGACATAAAGTCTAGTCGTCGATGATTGCGTATCGTCGTGTCTCATCTCGTGCAGAAACTGCACTGTTAGGCTTGCCTTATCAGGGCCTGTTAAAACGTGCTGGCCCCCGATGAAAG
>JBEBSN010000161.1:0-3870 GCA_040394295.1 Microbacterium sp. | reverse complement strand
CTCGCCAGCCGTTACCACGAGCGCTTCGCCGATCACGCCGTCGCCATCGCGAAGAAGGTCGTGTACCTCGCCACCGGCGACTGGGACATCGATGAGGACGACATCTCGCTCGCTCTGAAGGCTCAGGCCAGCGAGGGCCAGGAGCCCGCGTAGTCACTCGACCAGACACACCGCTTCAGCATCGAGCCCCTGTCGCGAACGCAAGTTCACGACAGGGGCTCGATGCGCGATGACGGTCGGCGCTGGTTACTTCTTGCCCTGCGCGGCGACGGCGGCCGCGCCTGCAGCGGCAGCCTCCGGGTCGAGATAACGGCCCGGGGCGGTGGGGACGTTCTGGTCGTCGAGTTCGTAGACCAGCGGGATCCCGGTCGGGATGTTGAGCTCGGCGATGTCGTCGTCGCTGATGCCCTCCAGGTGCTTCACGAGGCCGCGCAGCGAGTTTCCGTGCGCCGTGACGAGCACGGTCTTTCCCGCTTCGAGGTCAGGGACGATCGCACCGTCCCAGTACGGCAGCAGACGGTCGATGACGAGTTTCAGCGACTCGGTGCGCGGCACCTCTCCGTCAATGTCGGCATAGCGAGCGTCGCCGACCTGACTGAACTCGCTGTCGTCGTCGAGGAGCGGCGGCGGCACATCGAACGAGCGACGCCACAGCTGGAATTGCTCGGGTCCGAACTCCTCAAGAGTCTGCGCCTTGTCCTTGCCCTGCAGAGCACCGTAGTGGCGCTCGTTCAGACGCCAGGACCGAACGACGGGAATCCAGAGGCGGTCGGCGGCGTCCAGCGCGATGTCAGCGGTCTGGATCGCGCGGCTGAGCAGCGAGGTGTGCAGCACATCGGGCAGGAGTCCCGATTCAGCGAGCAGCTCGCCACCGCGGCGGGCCTCGTTCTTGCCCTTCTCGGTGAGTCGGACGTCCACCCAACCGGTGAACAGGTTCAGTTCGTTCCACTCGCTCTGGCCGTGGCGGAGCAGGATGAGAGTGCGGGTCATGGCTTCAGTCTATCGAGCCGGCTTCGCCGCGCACATGCAGAGATGGGAGGATCGACGCATGGCGTCATCTCCTCTCGGTCGACCGACCCGGGGTACCACGGGGACGAATCGTCTGCGCCGCAACGACCGATGGATCGCTGCCAGCGCAGCCTTTCGCCAGGCATCCGACCCCCTCGTCATCGACCTCGGCTACGGCGCCAGCGGTGTCACGGCCTTCGAACTCGCCACGCGACTGTCGAAGACGCGAGCGGACGCTGAGGTGATCGGCTTCGAGCTCGACCCTGCGCGCGTCGCCACCGCACGAGCTCAGCTGATCGACGTCAAGGCGGGACGCACGCCGTTCTCCCCCGACGTGCGCGTCTCGTTCGCTCGTGGCGGCTTCGAAGTGCCGCTGAGCGACGGACGACGCCCGGCGGTCATCCGAGCGATGAACGTGCTGAGGCAATACGGCGAAGACGACGTGCCTGCGGCCTGGGCATCGATGGCTGCGCGGTTGATGCCCACCGGACTGCTCTTCGAAGGCACCTGCGACGAGATCGGACGCATCGCGAGCTGGATCGATATCGACCCACAGGGCGCTCCGGTGCGATTCACGCTCTCACTGCGACTGGCCGAGCTGGAGCGTCCGAGCATCGTCGCAGAACGTCTCCCCAAAGCACTCATCCATCGCAACGTTCCCGGCGAGCGCGTTCACGACTTTCTCGGCGACCTCGATCGCGAATGGGACCGGGCAGCAGCACTTTCCCCCTTCGGGGCGACGCAGCGATTCCTCGCGACAGCGGCCGCGTTGAAAGCACAGGGCTGGCCGGTGCTCGGGGGCCGCAGTCGATGGCGCCTTGGCGAACTCACCGTGCCGTGGGCAGCTGTCGCCCCACGCTAGAGCGTCCTCTGCCACCGCCACGGGTGGCATACCGAACTAAGAGGCCTTGCGCGGATCCTGACCGGCGGGGCGGCGAGACAGTCGCGTCAGGCGAGGCACGTCGGCAGTGGCCCCGGCATCCGCAGGCACGATGACCTGCTGCGCGGCGGCGACGTCTGCACCGTCAGCACGAACGACCAGGTCGCCGATCGGAGCCCTGCGCGACAGGATCGCCAGCGCTATCGGGCCGTCCTCGAAGTGCCGCGCCACCGAAGTGACATGTCCGACCTCGTCGTCACCGGCGAGGACGACTGCGCCAGCAACGGGCAGAACATCGTCGCTGCCGTCCAGGTGAAGCGCAGCGAGCCGCCGTGGCGGGTGGCCCAGGTTGTGCACCTTGGCAACCGTCTCCTGCCCCCGGTAGCATCCCTTGCTCAGATGCACGGCGCTGCGAATCCAATCCGACTCGTGCGGCAGCGACCGCTCGTCGACTTCGCGCGCCCAACGAGGGCGCCAGGCGGCGATCCGCAGGGCTTCAGCGGCAAGATCACCGGCGACATCGAGATCGCCCCCTGTGACGATCTCGACGAGGGATGCCGAAGCATCCGTTTCCACTATCGCCATCCGCCAGGCGTACCCAGCCGCAGGATGCTCGGCGACGTTCGCATACTGATGCCCACCGGCCTGCACGGCCACCCACGGGTCGCTCCACACCAGCGGCGTGCCGTTCGGCGACGCGGCGGCCTCGCTCATGGTCGACTCGACAGATCCACCGGCGAAGAATCCGACGACAAGGAGACTCTCGCGAAGCGTCACCGTGACGCGGGAGCGGAACACCATCCGCGCCAGCCATGCGGCGAGGGGTGGAGCGTCTGCGGCATCCACGATCAACCACGCTGTCGCGCCATCCTCGAAAACAGCCGCGGCGTGCTCTACGCGCCCCTGAGGATCGAGCACCAGAAGCTCTGTGCTGTCGCCCGCGCGCAGCCGCGCGACAGACTGGGATGTGATCGAGTCCAGCCAGGTCAACCGGTCTTCGCCCGAGACTTCGAGCACGATACGATCTGCCAGCGGCGCGATCGCGGTGCCGGCGATCAGCCGACGCTGCTCGCGCATGGGATCGCCGAAGTGCAGGAGCATCTCTCCGTCGACGACAGCGCCCGGAAGCGTCGAGAAGGCATCAGCCGGTGACATCACGTTCAGACCCTGGCCAATCGCGCAGATGCGTGCGACGCGAGATCTGCACCCAGTGCGGCAATATCCCACGCCCACAGGAGATGAGCGTCGACGAGACCGTACATACGGCTCGCCCCGCGATACTCCTTACCGCCTGGGCCTCGCACGATCGCATCCGTCGCCATATCGATGCGCGGACCGTTGATCTCACCCAGGTAGAGCTCGAGGGCGCCATCCGAGTGCGCGAGGGAGACTTCGATCGGGAACCCACCGGATGCGGCGCGCAGCTCTTCGATGTCGTGCACGGTCAGCGCAGGAGCATCTTCAGCGGGAGGCAGCAGCGCGGGGCCTGGATCAGAGGCGGTCGCGTCGCGGGCGATGCGCCAGAAACCGGTCTCGGCGACAAGCGGCCGCGACAGCTCACCGTCTTGGGCGCTCATCCAACCGCTGGCCGAATAGTTCAGGTACCCGGCTCCGTCATGGCTGAAGCTCACCCGGTGAGTGAACTCGCCCTCGAAGCGCTGGTCACCTGCGGTGTACTCAATGACTCCTGTGCCTTCCCACACACCGACCAACCAGCTCAGAGGAGCGAGTTCGGCGGGAAGGTCGGTTGGCAGCTCAAGCATCGAGCTCTCCGCTCACGATCAGCGCTGGCCGCGGAACAGGTTCCACAGCACCGCACCGGAGACGAAGGCGATCGCAAGGCTTGCAAGACCGAGCAGGCCGATGAAGAAGAGTTCGAGCGCGACGAGATCCATGTCGTCCACTCTACCCCCGACGCAGGCGCCGGTGTCAGGTCGGGATGAGGGCTGCCAGAGCGAACCCTGCCGAGACGACGCCGAGCA
>JBEBSN010000160.1:0-3913 GCA_040394295.1 Microbacterium sp. | reverse complement strand
TGACCCCGACCCGGGTCAAGCTCACCATCACGGTCACCCCGGACGACCTCAAGCCGAGCATTGCTCACGCATACGAGCACATCGCGCAGGACGTTCAGATCCCCGGCTTCCGCAAGGGCAAGGTTCCCGCTCCGATCATCGACCAGCGCATCGGTCGCGGCGCCGTCATCGAGCACGCCGTGAACGAGGGCCTCGACAAGTTCTTCCGCGAAGCTGCGGGTGAGCACAAGCTCCGCATCGTCGGCCGTCCGTCGGCAGACATCAAGGAATGGCCCAGCGAGAAGGACTTCTCCGGCGACCTGCTCGTCGAGGTCGAGGTAGACGTTCGTCCCGAGATCGAGATCCCGTCCTACGACGACATCGTCCTGACCGTGGATGCGGTCGAAGCCGACGAGGCCGCCCTCGATGCAGAACTCGACAGCCTGCGTGCCCGCTTCGGCACGCTGATCCCGGTCGACCGTCCGGCTGCGAACGGCGACTTCGTCGAGCTCGACCTCGTCGCGACGATCGACGGCGCTGAGATCGACCGCGCCGAGGGCGTCTCCTACGAAGTGGGCTCGGGCGAGCTGCTCGAGGGCATCGATGACGCCATCGAGTCGCTGACGGCCGGTGAGGACACGACGTTCCGCTCGAAGCTCGTCGGCGGCGACAACGCGGGGCAAGAGGCCGAGGTCTCGGTGGCCGTCAAGGCAGTGAAGGAGCGCGAGCTTCCCGAGGCTGACGACGACTTCGCTCAGATCGCCAGCGAGTTCGACACCATCGCCGAGTTGCGTGACAGCCTCGCCGAGCGTGTGAACGAACAGGGCATCTTCGCTCAGGGTTCGGCCGCACGCGACCAGCTCATCGAGGTTCTGCTCAGCAAGGTCGAGATCCCCGTTCCGCCGCAGCTCATCGAAGACGAGGTGCACAACCACCTCGAGGGCGAGAACCGCCTCGAGGATGACGAGCACCGCGCCGAGGTCACCGAGGCGAGCGAGAAGCAGTTCCGCACGCAGGTGTTGCTCGACACGATCGCCGAGAACGCTGACGTGCAGGTCTCGCAGGAAGAGCTCAGCCAGTACCTCATCCAGTCGGCTGCGCAGTACGGCATGTCGCCGCAGGACTTCGTCGAGGCTCTGCAGTCGTCGAACCAGTTGCCTGCCCTTGCCGGTGAGGTCGCCCGTAACAAGGCACTCGCCGTCGCACTCGGCAAGGTGAAGGTCGTCGATTCGAACGGCAAGACGGTTGATCTGTCCGGCTTTGTCGCCGTCGATGACGATGACGAGACCGAAGCTGAAGCTGCTGCAGACGAGACCGCGGAGGAGAAGCCGGCCAAGAAGCCTGCTGCGAAGAAGGCTCCTGCGAAGAAAGCTCCGGCGAAGAAGGCGGACGACGCCGATTCCGCTGACGAGAAGCCTGCTGCGAAGAAGGCTCCTGCGAAGAAGCCTGCGGCGAAGAAGGCTGCCGACAAGGCCGAGTGATCACAACGCTGATTCGATGAATGGACGGATGCTTCGGCATCCGTCCATTCGCGTAGAGGGAGACGTTCGCGTGGACGATTGGCAGGATCGCATCGACGAGGTGTGGGCCGACGAGGCGATCACCGATGACGCGCGCATACGTGCGATCGACGCGATCGCCGCCGAGCGCCCGGTCGATGACGCTGTCGCGCTTTTCGAGCGCGCAGGTGCGCGCGACGCGGGCGGTCTGGAGAATGCCGCGGTCTCGTATTATCGACGGGCACTCGCTGGGGGACTCGACGAGCCGAGACGGGCTCAGGCTACGATCCAGCTGGCGAGTACCCTGCGCAATCTGGGTCGCACCGATGAGAGCCTCCAGCTCTTGCAGGACGAGCGCGACCGAGGCGGCGAACTCGCCGCTGAGGCCTCAGCGTTCTATGCCCTTGCGCTCGTCTCCGCCGGCGACCCGGTGGGAGCGGCGTCGGTCGCGCTGGAAACGCTGGCACCTCATCTGAATCAGTACCGCGGGTCGGTGAGCGCCTATGCCCGCGCCCTTCGCCCGACACCCTGATATGCCGACGGCGAACACGGCCTGTGCGCCGTGTTCTCGCCGGTAGATTCGAATCACCGAACACGGAAACAGGAGCTGAAATGGCTGCAGAACCCCTCCTCGCGACGAGTGTCTTCGACAGGCTACTGAAGGATCGCATCATCTGGCTGGGATCAGAGGTGCGCGACGAGAACGCCAACGAGATCTGCGCGAAGATTCTCCTTCTTGCCGCAGAAGACTCTGAGAAAGACATCTACCTTTACATCAATTCACCCGGTGGCTCGATCACCGCGGGCATGGCGATCTACGACACGATGCAGTTCGTGCCGAACGACATCGTCACGGTCGGCATCGGCATGGCGGCGTCCATGGGACAGCTGCTGCTCACCAGCGGCACCAAGGGCAAGCGCTACATCACCCCGAACGCGCGCGTTCTTCTGCACCAGCCGCACGGTGGCTTCGGTGGTACATCGAGCGACATCCAGACGCAGGCGCAGCTTATTCTCTCGATGAAGCGGCGTCTCGCAGAGATCACGGCTTCGCAGACCGGCAAGTCGGTCGAGCAGATCAACGAAGACGGTGACCGTGACCGTTGGTTCACTGCGGATGAAGCCCTCGAGTACGGCTTTGTCGACCACATCCGCGAGCACGCCAGCGACGTCTCTGGCGGCGGCGGCACCGCGGACGACGCAGAATAATCGGATTCGAGAGGACTCACATGCACACTCCCACTTTCCAATCCGCCGGGAACCTGCCGTCCAGCCGTTACGTGCTGCCGCAGTTCGAAGAACGCACCGCCTACGGCTTCAAGCGTCAGGACCCGTACAACAAGCTCTTCGAAGATCGCGTGATCTTCTTGGGCGTTCAGGTCGATGACGCCTCGGCTGACGACGTGATGGCGCAGCTGCTGGTTCTGGAAAGCCAGGACGCCGAGCGCGACATCACGATGTACATCAACTCGCCCGGAGGTTCGTTCACCGCCATGACGGCGATCTACGACACGATGCAGTACGTCGCGCCTCACATCCAGACGGTTGTGCTCGGCCAGGCTGCCTCTGCGGCGTCTGTGCTGTTGGCAGCGGGTGCACCGGGCAAGCGTCTCGCGCTGCCCAACGCCCGCATTCTGATCCACCAGCCCGCAATGGGTGAAGCCGGTCAGGGGCAGGCGTCTGACATCGAGATCCAGGCTGCGGAGATCCTCCGCATGCGTACGTGGCTCGAAGAGACCATGGCCGCGCACACAGGCAAGTCCGCTGAGCAGGTCAACCGCGATATCGATCGTGACAACATCCTCTCCGCGCAGCAGGCGCTGGAGTACGGCATTGTCGATCAGGTGCTCAGCACGCGCAAGCGCGCGTAGCATCAGGCCTCGCAACGCCCCCTCCTGTCGATGACAGGAGGGGGCGTTGGTGGTTGCGCTGCCGACGAGATGTCCACGGATGCGCGCGTGCGCACCGCGCCTATGCGCATATGAGCAGACGTGTGCGCAACTGGGTGATCTTGCGTACCCTTGAGGGGAAGGGAGGATGCCGTGAACGAAGACTTGCTCACTGTGCGCGTCGCTGAGCTGTACTACGACGAAGCGAAGACGCAGGATGAGATCGGCGCCCTTCTGAAGATCTCGCGCTGGAAGGTCGGGCGGCTTCTCACGCACGCTCGGGAGAAGGGCATCGTGCGGATCGAGATCGTGCATCCCCGTGCTCGACGCCTCGGGCTGGAGCGCGAACTCGTCGAAAGATACGAGCTCGCGGATGCTCTCGTGGTTCCGATACCGGATGACGAGAGCACCACCCTCGACAGGGTCGCGCAGGCTGCCGCTGATCACCTCGCGGCTCTGCGCCCTGTGCCACGCACTCTTGGGGTCAGCTGGGGGCGCACCCTCACTGCGGTCGCGGAAGCGCTGCCCGAGGGGTGGGCGAGCGGA
>JBEBSN010000159.1:0-3960 GCA_040394295.1 Microbacterium sp. | reverse complement strand
CGATGAGCGCCAGCACAGCGACGGCGAAGGCGATGTCGGTCGCAGTGGGGATGGCCCATCCGCGCGAGGCGTCCGAAGAGCCCGCGACGACGGCGAGGTAGATGACGGCAGGCACGATCACCCCGCCGATCGCGGCGACGATCGGAACGACAGCGGTGCTGAACTTTCGCAGGTCGCCGGCGACGAACTCGCGTTTGAGCTCGAGTCCCACGAGGAAGAAGAAGATCGCCAGCAGACCGTCGGCGGCCCAGGCGCCGAGGCTGAGGCGCAGGTGCCACGGCTCATAGCCGACTTCGAGATCCCGCAGCGCGAAATACGCCTCCGACCACGGCGAGTTGGCCCACAGCAGAGCGATGGCAGCGAGCGCCACCAGGAGGATTCCGCCCACCGATTCCTTGCGAAGGATCTCGGTGACGCGACGCGATTCGGATCGGGAGGCGGTGGGGAAGACGTTGCGGAGGCGCATCACGCTGCTTTCTGGTCGACGAAGAACATCGTCGACCAGGCTTCCCGACACTCCGATGACCAGCCTAAAGCATGCTCGACCGACGAATGATCGCGATGCGGCGGGAGTGAAGATGCCCCCGACGGCGAACCATCGGGGGCATCTGTGTCAGGGGGTTGCGGGTCAGCGCCGTCTGGCGGCGCGCTGGTTGGGAACGCGGATCGGGCCGGTGACGGAGAGCTCGTCCTCCCAGCACTCGATGCCGGTGACCTCGGGCAGACGTGCCCGGGTGAACACCGGGTCGAGGCCGGCTTTCCGCTGCTGCGAGTAATCCTTCAGCAGCTTGAAAGCGACGCCGGAGAGCAAGCCGATGGCGACGAGGTTGACGATCGCCATGAGGCCCATGACCCCGTCTGCGGTGTTCCAGATCAGGTCGGCAGAAGCGATCGATCCGAGGAAGATGACGGCCACGGCGAACACCCGGTAGGCCGTGAGAACACCTGGGCGAGACGAGATGAACTCGATGTTGGACTGGCCGTAGTAGTAGTTGCCCAGAATCGAGCTGAACGCGAGCAGGAAGATGATCACGCTCAGAAGCACGTTCGACCATTCGCCGAGGTTTCCGACGATCGCCCCCTGGGTGAGGCCGATCCCCCGCGTCGCGTTTGCGAGATCAGGGGTGGAGACGAGGATGATGAATGCCGTGATCGAGCAGACCAGGAAGGTGTCGAAGTAGACGCCGAGCGTCTGGACCAGCCCTTGCTTGACGGGGTGAGTGACCGCTGCGCTCGCCCCGGCGTTGGGCGCCGAGCCCAGGCCTGCCTCGTTCGAGAACATGCCGCGCTTGACGCCGACCATGATGATCGCGCCGAGCGTACCGCCGGCGACCTCTTCGGTGCCCCATGCCTGGGTGTAGATCGAGGCGAAGACTTCGGGAAGGCGCTCGAAGTTCATGCCGACGATAACGAGGCCGAGCACCAGGTAGATGAGGGCCATCGCGGGGACGATCGACTGCGTGACGTTCGCGATGCGGCGAAGACCGCCGAAGATCACGAGTGCGGTGAGAACGGCGAGCACTGCCCCGATCACCCACGGGATCCAGGTGACGGTGCCGCCGAAGCTGGAAGAGACCGTCGCGCTGATCGTGTTGGCCTGCAGTGAGCTGAATGCCAACGGGAAACAGGCGATCAGGATCACGGCGAACAGGATTCCCATCCATCGCGCCTTCAGACCGTTCTGCATGTAATAGGCCGGGCCACCGCGGAACCCGTCAGCGTCGCGCACCTTGTACGCCTGCCCGAGAGTCGACTCGATGAAGCTGGCGCCGCCTCCGATGAAGGCCATCAACCACATCCAGAAGACCGCGCCAGGGCCACCGATCGCGATGGCGGTACCGACACCGGCGATGTTGCCGACGCCGACCCGCGAGGCGGCCGATATCGTGAACGCCTGAAACGCCGATACGGACTGCGGCTTGCCATCGGCATCGCAGGGGGTCTTGTCTGTGAGTGTGCGGAACATCTCCGGAATCATCCGGAGTTGCACGACCCCCGAGCGCACCGTGAAGTAGATGCCGAGCAGCACGAGTATCGGCAGCACGACCCACGTCCACAGGCCATCGCCGGAGGTGAGAATCAGATCATTCAACGCGTCCATCGGCTTAGTATGGCGTGCGCGGAGCGCTCAGCGCACTATTTGCGCAAAAGTGCCTGATCGGGCGCCAGCTGGAGCTTCAGATGCGGGCTGTGGTGCCGCGTACGATCAGATCGAACGGCAGTGCGTTGTGCGCCTGCGGCGGGGCGCCGGCAGTGCCCTCGAGCTTGGCGAGAACGGCCTCGGCGGCGCGTTCGCCTTGACCGAGAGGGAACTGGTCCACCGTCGTCAGCCGGAAGAACTCGCCCAGTTCGTGACCGTCGATGCCGATGATCGAGAGATCCTCGGGCACGCGGAACCCCAGATCGCGCGCGGCGAGGATCGCGCCGATCGCCATCTCGTCGGATGCTGCGAAGATTGCGGTCGGACGAGGGCCAGGCCGACCCAGCAACTGCTTGCAGGCCCGGTAGCCGCCGTCGACGGTGAAGTCCGCCGGCTCTGAGAACGCAGGGTTCGGGGCGATGCCCGCATCTGCCAGCGCCCGTTCGAAGCCGAGGCGCCGCTGGGTCGGAATGTGGAAGTCGAGGTCGAACTCGGGGTTGGCGCCGATGTGAGCGATGCCGGTGTGCCCGAGACCCAGCAGGTGCTCTGTGGCGAGCTGCGCCACGGCCTCATCGTCGACGGTGAGCGTGTCGAGCTTCGGGTTGGGCCCGCCGATCGCGATCACGGGCAGGCCCAGCGCCAGCATCTGCGCGGTCTCGTCGTCATCGAGCTCGATCGACACCGCGATCACCGCATCCACGCGCTGTCGGCGCAGCGCGGTGTCGAACACGCTGCTTCGGACGTTCTTGTCTGCCGTGATGTTGTACAACGTGATGTCGTACCCGCGCCGCATCAGCGCGCTGGAGACCCCTGAGAGCACAGTGCTGAAGAACCATCGATCCAGAAACGGCACGATGACGCCGACGTTTGTCGTGCGGCCCGAGGCGAGACTCGATGCACGCGACGAGACCACGTATCCCAGCGACTGCGCCGCCGTCTGCACACGCTCCCTCGAGGCGGCCGACACGTGGCCGCGCCCGCTGAGGGCGCGCGAGACCGTCGCCGTGGAGACGCCGGCCAGCTGCGCGACCTCATCTATGCTCACCATGGAATATGTTCAGCTCTTCGTGAACCACGCAGCAGTGTTCGGCGGCAGTGCTGTGCCTTCGAACACCTGACTCTGCACCACGAACGTCACATCTTCGCCCAGCTCCAGCGGTTCTGTGCCGAGGTTCACCGCGACGTGCAGGTCGCCGCGGCGGAAGGCCACAGCGTCCGGTCCGAGGTCTTCCCACACGAGCGATCCCGTGCCGAGCGCGCGCTCACGACGCACACGCAGCAGCTGCGTGTAGAGGTTCAGCGTGGAGGTCTCGTCAGCGCTCTCGACATCGCGGGCGAACGTCGCCCACTCCGCAGGCTGGGGGAGCCAGGCGTCGCCGGTGTCATTGAACCCGTAGGCCGGTGCTTCCGCCTCCCAGGGGATCGGGACCCGGCAACCGTCGCGGCCATAGCGCTCGCCGTTCGTGCGGAACCACGTCGGGTCCTGCCGGAACTCGTCAGGAATCTCCATCGCCTCTGGCAGCCCGAGCTCTTCGCCCTGGTAGAGGTAGGAGGAGCCGGGCAGCGAAAGCATGACCGTGGTCGCCGCGCGGCCGCGTGCGAGGCCGATCGTTGCGTCCGGCTTACCGGCCGAGTTCGGGCCGATGCCCTCGCCCTGGGGGTTATCGGCGGTCAGTGCAAGACGCGATGCGTGGCGGACGACGTCATGGTTCGAAAGAACCCAGGTGCTGGGGGCGCCGACCTTGCCGAACTCGTCGAGTGACTCGCGAATCACGTGTCCGAGCTGTTGTGCATCCCACGGCGTCATCAGGTACGGGAAG
>JBEBSN010000158.1:0-3963 GCA_040394295.1 Microbacterium sp. | reverse complement strand
TCCCTTCGCGGGATCCCCCACGATCACCCTGAACGGAGAAGACCTCTTCCCCGGTGCTGACCCCAGCGTCGACTTAGCCTGCCGAATCTATGCAACCCCGGCGGGTCTCGCTGGTCTCCCGACGGTCGAGCAGATCCGAGAGGCCATCCTCACTCATCGCAACTGACTCCGACCAGGTGTGCACATGCTGCGGGCGATCGCTTCCCCGTAAGAAGCTGCGGTAGAGGCGAGGCCGCCGGCCAAGGTCAGGATCGTCATTGCGCCGCGACGACGCGCACCGTACCGGCAGGCGATGACCGTGAAAGCCGCTTGATAGAGCACGGATTCCCCAGCTGATGACCCGCCCTACGGAGAGCGCGGCCAGACGCTCACCCGAGCGGGGCGGCGCCTCCACAGCGGTCATACCGAACGAAGTGCGTCAGCCGCCGCATCCAGCGCGCCGTCATTGAGAGCGAAGTACGCCCACTTACCCCGTTGCTCCCGCGTCACCAGACCGGCATCGGTGAGCAGCTTCATATGATGAGAGACCGTCCCTTGCGAAAGCCCCACCGGCTCTGTGAGATCACAGATGCATGCCTCACCGCCGGCGCCGGCCGCGATCAACGACAGCAGCCTGACGCGCGTGGGGTCCCCGAGTGCTTTGAACACGCGGGCGACACGTTCCGCGTCCTCTGCGGTGAGCGAAGATGTGATGCGCGGCACGCAGCAGGCGTTCGCTTCGATGGTGGTTGGCAAGCTCACTGGGCTAGTCTGACACGTATTGACATTCTTCGATAGGTGCGGAACTCTTTTCATATCGAATAACTTCGATTTGAGGAGATGTGATGGATGAGCTTCCAGTTGTCGTGATCGGGGCGGGCCCGCAGGGGCTTGCCGCAGCAGCGCACCTTGCCGAACGCGGTGTGGACGTCGTTGTCCTCGAGCGTGGCGAGGGGCCCGCAGCAGCAGTTTCGGAATGGGGCCATGTACGGCTCTTCTCGGCCTGGCCGGAACTGACCGATGCGGCGGCACGACGTCTCCTCGAATCCACCGGCTGGAGTGCCCCAGCCTCGGGATACCCGACCGGCGCCGAATGGGTGAATGAATACCTCGCGCCGCTCGCCGACGTTCTGGGAGAGCAGGTGAGGTACGCCACGACAGTGACGGGCGTCTCTCGTCAGGGGCGTGACAAGGTCGTCGACGGTGGGCGCAAGAGTCAGCCCTTCATCGTGCACCTGGTCGACTCAGACGGGCATGAATCGCGCCTGGGCGCCCGGTCCGTCATTGATGCAAGCGGCACGTGGGGTCTTCCGAATCCGGCGGGCAGTGATGGATTCCCCGCGCTCGGCGAAGCAAGGGCCTCGGCTTCGATCTCGTACCGCATCCCTGACGACGTCTCCGAACTCGCCGGGTCGCATGTCGTCGTCGTGGGCGCCGGGCACTCCGCCACGCATGCCGTGCTGCGCCTGAGCGAACTGGCCAGGCGATCGCCCGGCACCCGCGTCACGTGGCTTCTGCGTCGCGGGAGCGCCATGAATGTCTTCGGTGGTGGGCTCGGCGATGAGCTCCCGGAACGCGCTGCGCTCGGCTCTCGCGCCCGCAGGATGATCGATGAGGGTCTGGTGAACCTGGTCACCGGATTCCGGGTCGCGGAAATCCGTCAAGAGGATGAGGCGTTGACGATCATCGCCGAGGACGGACGTGAGGTCGTGGGCGTCGCTCATGTGTTCGCCCTGACCGGGTTCCGGCCCGACACGGAGATGCTGCGCGAGCTGCGTATCAGCCTTGACCCCGCTCTCGATGCCGTCGCCGGGATCGCCGCGGAGATCGACCCGAACATCCACTCGTGCGGTTCGGTATCGGCAACAGGTGCCAGAGAGCTCGCGCAGCCCGAGCACGGGTTCTTCATCGTTGGGGTGAAGTCCTACGGGCGTGCACCGACGTTCCTTGCTCTGACGGGATACGAGCAGGTGCGCAGCGTTACGGCACATCTCGCTGGAGATCACGAAGCCGCCGCGCGCAAGGATCTCGTCCTGCCGGATACCGGCGTGTGTGGCGGGTCGGGTGACTTCGACGACAACGCGGGAAGTTGCTGTGCAGCCCCGGCTCCGGCCGTGGTGCAGATCGGGTTGCGTCCCATCCCGGTCGGCTAACCGCACATGCGAAAGGGTGAGGCCTCAGATCGAGGTCTCACCCTTTCGCGATCTCAGCCGACCAGGCGGGCAGCGAGTTGGCGGACCTTCTCGGCGACAGCGTCACGCAGTTCCCGCACGCCGTCGGGTTCCCAGTTCGACGGGTCAGGGAAGGACCATTCGACCAGCTCTCCGCCGACAGGACCAGGGAGCGGGAGTCCCGGCTTCATCAACACCACCACATCGGCGGACGCGAGATCCTCGACCGTGACAGCACGCGGACGTGCTGCGCTCGTGTCGATCCCGAGTTCCTGCAACGACTCAGCAATCACCGGATTGATCGTTTCTGCCGGGCTGATACCCGCGCTCGTCGCCACCAACTGCTCGGAGCCGACATGTGTGAGTAGATGGGCGCCCAGCTGCGAACGCCCCGCGTTGTGCTTGCATATGAACAGGACGGTCCTTGGCTGGGTCATCGTGATTCTGCTTTCTAGGCTGCAGCACGAGCGCTGCACTGGCAATGATCCGCTCGCCAGGTGACGGGCAGGTGAACTCTTTTCAGCATGATTGCATTCGGCATCGATGGATGTCAATATAGACACATGTCGATTCAAGAGGTTGAGCTGGTCATCATCGGTTCCGGACCCGCCGGGTACACCGCCGCCGTCTACGCGGCTCGTGCGGGGCTCGAACCAGTGATGCTCGCAGGTTCCGTCACCGCGGGTGGCGCGTTGATGACGACGACCGAGGTGGAGAACTTCCCCGGATTCGTCGACGGTGTGCAGGGCCCCGAACTGATGGAGTCGATGCGTGCCCAGGCCGAGCGTTTCGGAGCACGCATCCTGCTCGACGACGCCGTCAGTGTCGACCTCGAGGGCCCGATCAAGGTCATCGAGACCGGTGCCGGAGAGACCTTCCGCGCTCGCGCCGTCATCCTCACGATGGGGTCCGCTTACCGCAAGCTCGGACTGCCCGAAGAAGAGCGGCTGACCGGCCACGGCCTGTCGTGGTGTGCGACGTGCGATGGGTTCTTCTTCCGCGAGCAGGAGATCGTCGTCGTCGGCGGTGGCGACTCCGCGATGGAGGAGGCACTGTTCCTGACGCGTTTCGCCTCGAAGGTCACTGTCGTGCACCGCCGCGAAGAGTTCCGCGCCTCGAAGATCATGGCGCAGCGGGTGCTGGATCACCCGAAGATCGACGTCGCGTGGAACAGTGAGGTCGCAGGCATCATCGGTGCCGAGAAGGTGCGAGCTGTCGCCCTCCGCGACACCGTCACCGGAGCAGAACGCGAGCTTTCGGCAACCGGCGTTTTCGTGGCCATCGGGCACGACCCGCGCTCCGAACTCGTGACCGGGATCATCCACACGGATACCGACGGATACGTGCTCGTCGAACACCCCTCCACCCGCACGAACCTTCCCGGAGTGTTCGCGGCTGGCGACCTCGTCGACCACACTTACCGCCAGGCGATCACCGCTGCCGGCACCGGATGCGCCGCCGCGCAGGACGCCCAGCACTATCTGTCCGCTCTCGACGAGAGCAACACGATCGAACACAAGACCGAGGAAGTGTTCGCATGAGCGCCCCCACACCTGTCACCGACGCCACGTTCCAGGCCGACGTCCTCGATGCGGATCTCCCCGTTGTCGTGGACATCTGGGCCACCTGGTGCGGCCCCTGCAAGCAGATCGCACCGTTGCTGGATCAGCTCGCCGCCGAGTACGAGGGCCGGATCAAGATCGTCAAGCTCGATGCCGATCAGAATCCGGAGACGGTGACAGCTGCGGGGATCACTTCGATCCCCACCCTGGGTTTCTATAAGAACGGTGTCCGCACCGACATCCTCATCGGC
>JBEBSN010000157.1:0-4082 GCA_040394295.1 Microbacterium sp. | reverse complement strand
TCGACGTTGTACCAGGGGTCGCCCGGCGTGAGCATGTGCCAGTCGGCGATGACGTACATGCCGCGTGCGTAGGCCTTCTCGATGAGGGTGTGCACGAGGTTCGTGTAGTGCGCGGGATTCGTCTCGTATCCGCCCTCCTGCACATAGGTGGAGAGGCGGATCACATCGGCGCCCCAGTCACCGGCAAGGGCGTCGAGCGATGAGTCGGTGATGCACTGGCTGTACCACTGCAGCCCGTGCGTACTCATGCCCCGCAGCTGTACGGGCTGCCCGTTCTCGCCGCAGAGGTCGGTGCCGCAGACCTGCAGCGTGCCGGCCTTCTCGATGGGCGTACCCGCGGCGGGTTCTTCAGAGTCCCCGGGATCAGGTTCTTCCGGTGTGCTCGTTCCGCATGGCACGGCACCGCGCCAGACTCCCCACTCTCCGGTGGTGCCAGGGGTCTCGCCCTGTGTCCACCATCCAGCCGTCCAGTTCTGTCCGTCGTGGGAGACGACGTCACCGTTGTGATAGACGGTGTTCGCCGACCACGCAGATTCGCACGGGGCTGACGCCGCGGCGCGCGGCGCTGTGTCACGCACCGCATCAGCGGTCAGGGTTGCGTGTGCGGACGGAGCCAGGATCACGGCGAGCGTCATGCCAGCCACAAGGCCCGCGAAGGATCTCTTCTTCATGAGTCTTTCCCTCTCTCTGATCTGGGGATCGCGTCGTTGCGTCCCCGGTCGCCCCCCATACCCGAGTCGACGGTGCCGCTCGAATTCAGAACAAATAGTAAGGGGCTTTACAAATACTAAGGGCGCGATCGACTTCCGTGTGGGCCGAGCTCGAAACTGTGGTCGACGCTCGGCGGGCTCAGCCTGCGGGCTGGAGTTGCACGACAAGTGCGCGATGGTCGCTGCCTGCCGCATCGAGCACGAGCGATCCCGTCGGTTCCCAGTTCGCGCTCGCCATGACGTGGTCGATCGGAGCGCCGAGCAACTCCGGTAACGATGCCGGCCACGTTCCTGTCGCTCCGGTGCCGGTGCGGCTGGCTGCGTCCCTGCAATTTCCTATGTCGCCGCCGTTGACGCCGAGCGATGCCATGTGATCGACGGTCGCGTTGAAATCACCGGCGAGGATGAAGTCTCCAGTCGGACACTGATCTGCAATCCACTGCAGATCGGACTGCCACCGCTGCATCGCTTCGACGCGAGGAGCCACCGCATGCACCGCGACGATGGTTGGTCCCGTGCCGTTGACGGGCATCACGACCGCGCTCGGTACAGAACTGGTGTTGCTGCTGCGGTCTTCGGACGAGCCGATCACCGAGTAGTCGCCGAGCTCAGGCGATATCAGGATCGTGGTCTCCCACGCCTGCGGGCCATTGGCGACATCGCCGAACTGCACATGGTGCACCCACATGGGATGCCCCTGCTCGCGCAGCATGATCGCGATGCGCTCGCCGACTGATTCGGCCGTCTCCGGCAGCGAGACGACGTCGACTTCCTGAGAGAGGATCGCGTCGGCGACCGTCTCGGCTGAGACAGCCTCGCCTGCGGTGTTCCACGTCAGAACACGGACGCTGTCCTCTGTCTTCTCAGGCAGTGCACCGGTACCGAACCCGCGGACGGCACCGATCGCTCCGGTCGCGGCCGCACCGAGCAGCGCGACGATGAGGATCGATGCTGCGAAACCTCGCAGCGGACGGGCGAGGAGCAGCAGAAGAGCGAGTAGTGCGATCACTACGAAACCACCGAGCACGGCGCCGCGGATCGCGATCAGCTGTGCGAACGGAAAGGTCTGTTCGAGCTGGAAGAACTGGGGCCACACGACGATCGCCGTCGCGATCGCGAAGAGCACGGTGACCAGGACCCCCAGGAGACGAAACATCCCATAAAGCCTACGGGCGCACGCTGTGAATCCACCGCCGCGCTGATGTGTGTTCGCCGCAGTATTGTCGAGACATGGCAGATGCAGATCTTTTCAGCGGACCGAACGATCTGCACCTGCACTCGAATCACTCCGACGGCACCGAGAACCCCGCAGAAGTGGTGCGTCAGGCTCACGCCTACGGCATCCGTACGATGGCGCTCACCGATCACGACCGCACCACAGGGTGGACAGAGGCAGCCGCAGCGACGGCGCCTCTGGGAATGACCTTCCTGCCGGGGATGGAACTGTCAGCCAAGCAGGATTGGCGAAGTGTCCATGTGCTCGGCTACCTCTTCGACCCGGACGATCGCGCACTTCGTGCCGAGACCGAACGCATCCGCGGCGACCGGGTCGGGCGCGCAGAGCGGATCGTGCGCAACATCGGACGCGACCATGACCTCACGTGGGAGGATGTCCTCGCGCAGATGACAGGGGATGCCACGGTCGGACGCCCGCACATCGCTGACGCGCTCGTGGCTCGCGGCATCGTCAGCGACCGATCGGCGGCGTTCGACGGCATCCTGCATCCGCGGGAGGGATACTACGAGCCGCACTATGCGCCGGATCCGCTCACGGCCGTCGGTCTGATCACCAACGCCGGGGGAGTGGCGGTCATCGCGCATCCCGTCACGGCTGGTAGGGATCGGATGATGCCCGTCGCGTTCATCGAGCGCCTGATCGCTGCGGGGCTGGGCGGCTTCGAGGTCGATCACCGCGAGAACACCGAAGCAGGAAAGCGGATTCTGCGTGAGCTGGCGGCGAAACACGACCTCATCGTGACCGGCTCCAGCGACTATCACGGCGCGGGCAAACCGAACCGCCCGGGTGAGAACACCACGACGGACGAGATGGTCGCGCGCATCATCGAGCGGGCGACCGGAACTGCTGCCCGTTATCCCTGACCGGAGCACACATGAGGGCGGATGCCGCGCCTGCAGCATCCGCCCTCATGTCGTGATCTCGACTACGCGCCGGTCGGCGCTGCTCCTCCGGAACGACGACGACGGCGGCGACGCTGCGGTGCGGACTTGCCGTCGTGATGCTCGCCGCCCTTGCCGTCGTGCGTGCCGGCGCCTTCCGCGTCACGGTCGACGGTGACGGACTCCGAGGGCGCGGACACGTTCGGGGACTCGCCCTCGGTGAACGTCGACCCGACGCTGTCGCCCGAACCGCCACGGCGGCGACGACGGCGGCGGCTGGTGCTGTCTCCTGTGCCTTGCGCCGCTGCAGCGTCAGCCGCTTTCTCAGGACGCTTGGCGGCGCGCTGCGTCTTCACCGACTGCGTCTTGGGGGCAGTGGTGAGACGACCCTTGGTCCCTGTCGGAATGTTCAACTCTTCGAACAGATGCGGGCTCGACGAATACGTCTCGACGGGCTCAGGCTGCCCGAAGTCGAGGGCGCGGTTGATGAGCGCCCACTTGTGCAGGTCCTCCCAGTCCACGAACGTGACGGCGATCCCGGTCTTGCCCGCGCGACCGGTGCGGCCCGCGCGGTGCAGGTACGTCTTGTCTTCGTCGGGGATGGTGTGGTTGATCACGTGCGTCACATCGTCGACGTCGATGCCTCGTGCGGCGACATCTGTGGCCACGAGCACATCCCGCTTGCCCGCTTTGAAGGCGGCCATCGAACGCTCGCGCTGTTCCTGACCCATATCCCCGTGCACGCCCCCGACGTTGAAGCCGCGGTCGCTGAGCTCATCGACGAGTCGCTGGGCGGCACGCTTCGTACGGGTGAAGATCACGGTCTTCCCGCGGCCCTCCGACTGAAGGATGCGGGCGATGATCTCGTCCTTGTCGAGGGAGTGCGCCCGGTAGACGAGGTGCTTGATGTTGGCCTGCATGAGGCCCTCATCGGGGTCGCTGGCCCGGATGTGGATGGGGCTGGACATGAAGCGGCGGGCGAGGGCCACGATCGGGCCGGGCATCGTTGCCGAGAAGAGCTGCGTGTGGCGGACGGGCGCGACCTTCTGGAAGATCTTCTCGATGTCGGCGAGGAAGCCGAGATCGAGCATCTTGTCGGCCTCGTCGAGGACGACCTCGACGGCTCCGGAGAGATCGAGCAGGCGCTGGCCTGCGAGGTCGATGAGGCGACCGGGGGTGCCGACGACGATCTGCGCGCCGGCCTTGAGCTGGTCGATCTGGCCTTCGTAGGCCTTGCCGCCGTAGATGGCGACG
>JBEBSN010000156.1:0-4088 GCA_040394295.1 Microbacterium sp. | reverse complement strand
CCGACCACTGGTCGTTCATGCTCGGCGAGATCGCGCTGTGGAGCTTCGTCGTCGTCTTCATCTCCGGCTCGTTCCTGACGTTCTTCTTCCAGGCGTCGATGGTCGAGACGCACTACACCGGCGCGTACGCTCCGATGCGTGGCCTGGAGATGTCTGCCGCCTTCGAGTCCGCTCTCCGCATCTCGTTCGATGTGCGCGGTGGCCTTCTCGTACGCCAGATCCACCACTGGGCCGCTCTCGTCTTCATCGCGGGCATCGGCATCCATATGCTGCGCGTCTTCTTCACCGGTGCGTTCCGCAAGCCGCGCGAGCTGAACTGGGTGATCGGCTTCGTGCTCTTCATCCTGGCGCTGGCTGAAGGCTTCACCGGCTACTCGCTCCCTGATGACCTGCTGTCAGGAAACGGCCTGCGCATCATCGACGGAATGATCAAGGGCATCCCACTGATCGGAACCTGGACCTCCTTCCTCATCTTCGGTGGCGAGTTCCCCGGTACAGACATCGTCGGACGTCTCTATTCGTTGCACATCCTGTTGCTGCCGATGCTCGTCATCGCGCTGATCGTCGTGCACCTCATGCTCATGATCATCAACAAGCACACGCAGTTCGCCGGCCCCGGCCGCACGAACGACAACGTCGTGGGCTACCCGATGATGCCGATCTACATGACGAAGATGGGCGGCTACCTGTTCCTCGTCTTCGGCACCATCGTCTTGATCGCGACGTTCTTCCAGATCCTTCCATTCTGGGAGTACGGCCCCTACGACCCATCCCCGATTTCGGCCGGTACCCAGCCCGACTGGTACATCGGATTCGCCGACGGTGCGCTGCGATTGGCACCGCCGAACCTCGACATCGTTTTCCTCGACCGGACGCTGTCACTCGGCATTCTGATTCCGGTTCTGGTCCTCGGTCTGTTCATCGTCGCGGTCGCGATCTACCCGTTCCTCGAGGCATGGGTCACTGGCGACAAGCGTGAGCACCACCTCGCACAGCGCCCGCGCAACGCCGCGACGCGCACGGCGATCGGCGTCGCCGGTGTCATCTTCTACGCGGTCATGTGGGCTGCAGCATCCTCCGACCTCATCGCCACGCACTTCATGCTGACGATGGAGGGTGTGATTCACTCCCTTCAGGCGTTGCTGTTCCTCGGCCCGATCATCGGCTACTTCGTGACCAAGCGCATCTGCATCGCGCTGCAGCGCAAGGATCGCGAGATCGTGCTGCACGGCTACGAGTCGGGTCGCATCGTTCGTCTTCCGGGTGGAGAGTTCATCGAGGTGCACCAGCCGGTCGACAAATACGACCGTTGGAAGCTCATCGATGTCGACACCTATGAGCCTCTCGTGGTGCGTCCGAACGACAAGGGCCGTATCCCGTGGACAGAGAACCTGCGTTCCTCGATCTCGCGTTGGTTCTTCGAAGACCGTCTCGCACCGCTCACTCAGGCTGAGATCGAGGCCGCGGACGCTCACCAGCACCATGTCGCAGATCAGACCGAAGCCCTTGAGGCTGAGGAGATCCAGGGTGCGCACGAGCGCGCAGGCGCAGCAGACGCTCCGCTCGCAGCCCCTGCTGAGACACATGTCAGCGAGACGGCGAACACTCCGAGCTCAGTGATCGCCACCGAGCCCGTGAAGAAGCCCAAGAAGGGGTCCGCAGACGGAAACGTCCAGGCACCCAAGAAAGAGTCGGAGGAAGGCGAGTAGATAGCGCCCTCCCCCTCTACGAAGGCCCCGTACGAACTGATTCCAGTTCACACGGGGCCTTCGTCGTTCTAGGCTGGCGGAGTGTCTTCGCTCGTACAGTTGATCAACTCCAGCTCCCTCCCCCACACCCCTTACGCACACGCTGCGACGGTCCCGCCTCACAGCAGGCTGGTGTTCCTTGCTGGCTCCTGCCCGCTGGACGACCGCGGGAGTGCACAGAATCCAGGCGACTACGCGGCACAGGCTGCTCAATGCATCGAGACGATGCAGACGGCGTTGGAAGCCGCGGGATGCTCGATCACCGACGTTGTCAGCACGCGCGTATTGGTCGCCTCCTCCAACCGCGTAGACCTTGTCACGGCATGGGAAGCGGTCGAATCCGCGTTCGTCGACCATAAGGTTCCCAGCACACTTCTCGGCGTGACCGCGCTCGGGTATCAAGACCAGTTGGTAGAGATCGAAGCCGTCGCAGCCGTAGCGGACCTGACCAAGTGACCTTCAGTGTCCGTGGTGCCCAGCCGGCCGACTTCGCTCGAGCCGCCGAGATCGAATCGGCCGCAGACACGCTGCTGATCGAGCACCTGAATGCGCTCGCATGGCCCGCTGCCGCCTCAGCGGCAGAAAGGATGGCCCTCCCTGGTTTCATGCTCGTCGTCGACTCCCAGGCACCGCGAGCGACCGTCGGGTTCGCCCACGTCATCGAGATCGACGGATGTGCGCACCTCGAGCAACTATCTGTCCTCCCGAGCCACGGGCGAAAGGGCTCTGACGGGCGTTGGTAGAAGCTGCGGTCACTGAGACCGCGTCACGAGGCTACGAGGAGCTCACGTTGCGCACCTACTCCCACGTGCCCTGGAACGCCCCTTTCTAGGAGACGTGCGGATTCGTGCTCAGCGAGGCGTCGTCGTCCTTTCACCGTGCTCTGGTCGACACTGAGACCAACCTTGAGCTCGAGCGATACGGAGAGCGCGTTCAGATGACCAGACGATTGTCACAGTAGCCGCGCGGTCTGGATACGGGAATATGCTGGTCGCATGATCGATCGAGCAGATTATTTCTCCGCCAAACTCGAGTACGAAACCGATGCCAGCGACGTGTATGCCGCGCAGAAGGCCGGCGAGAAGCTCGTAGTCGTCGATGTCCGCTCAGATGAGGCCTGGGCACAGGGTCGCGTAGCCGGCGCCATCCACATGCACTACAGCGAGATCACCACGCGCGCTCTGAAGGAGATTCCGCAGGCCGCGAATGTCGTCGTCTACTGCTGGAGCCCGGGCTGCAACGCCGGTGCCAAAGGCGCGTTGAGATTCGCCGAACTCGGATACACCGTGCAGGAGATGATCGGCGGGTTCGAATACTGGGTACGCGAGGGTTATCCGATCAGCGATGCCGACGGTACCCATCGCCGCCCGATCGACCCACGCACCGGAGTCCCGCGAGTCAGAACACGCACCTGACCCGCCCCAGGACCCCTGCGACAACATGAGCGAAGGCCCCTGAATACTTCCAGGGGCCTTCAACTGTGCGAGCGTCAGCGGGCGAAGTTGCCGCGGTAGTACTCGTAGACCCAACCCACGATCGAGACAGCGAAGATCGCGACACCGATCGGAAGCAGGAAGTGGCCCACAGCCAGCCCGAGGAGGAACACGGCAGCAGAACCGGCCAGAACGATCGGCCACCACGACCACGGGCTGAACTCGCCGAGCTCAGGGTCACCGTCGTCGATGTCTGCCGTCAGAATGTCCTCGGGAAGCTCTCCGCCCTGCGACTTGTGTGTGCGCGCAAGGTAGACCGCGATCATCGCGGACATGCAGGCGCCGAACAGGAGGGCTATCGATCCGACCCACTCGACTTTCGCTGCTCCGACAAGTTCCGGGTACTCAAGGATGTGCCAGCCCGTGTAAACCAGCGCGACGAGGAGGAAGAAGGCGGTGAGAACCCACCAGAGGACGATATTGGACCGCATGTCTTATTTGGCCTCTCCGCTCGCACCGGCAAGCGCTGGCTCAGGAGCCGCGACCGGGTGTTCTGCTGCCTCAGGGTGATTCAGGTCGAATGCAGGACGTTCGCTGCGGATTCGAGGGATTGATGTGAAGTTGTGGCGCGGCGGCGGGCAGCTGGTCGCCCACTCAAGCGAACCGCCGTATCCCCACGGGTCGTTCACCATGACGCGCGGTGCCTTGCGCGCCGTGATCCAGACGTTCAGGAAGAACGGCAGCATCGAGGCGCCAAGGATGACGGCACCGATCGTCGACACCTGGTTTCCCCAGGTCCAGCCGTCGGCCGCGGAGTAGTCGGCGTAGCGTCGCACCATGCCGTCGACGCCGAGCCAGTGCTGGATGAGGAACGTCATGTGGAAGCCGATGAACAGCATCCAGAAGT
>JBEBSN010000155.1:0-4132 GCA_040394295.1 Microbacterium sp. | reverse complement strand
CAGCTACGGCCTGTTCATCGACGGCGAGTTCGTCGACGGCCGCGGTGAGAGCTTCAGCACCATCTCTCCGTCCGACGAATCCCACATCGCCGAGATCGCCGGCGCGAACGATGAAGACATCGACCGTGCCGTCGGCGCAGCGCGTCGCGCGTACGAGAAGACCTGGTCGAAGATGAGCGGCCGCGACCGCGGCAAGTACCTGTTCCGTATCGCGCGCCTCGTTCAGGAACGCGCGCGGGAGCTGGCAGTCGCGGAGAGCCTCGACAACGGCAAACCCATCAAAGAGAGCCGCGACGTCGACGTTCCCCTCGTCGCATCCTGGTTCTTCTACTACGCAGGTTGGGCGGACAAACTCGACTATGCCGGGCTCGGTGCGAACCCGCGTGCGCTCGGCGTGGCGGGCCAGATCATTCCGTGGAACTTCCCGTTGCTCATGCTCGCGTGGAAGATCGCCCCGGCGCTGGCAGCAGGCAACACTGTCGTGCTCAAGCCCGCAGAGACGACGCCTCTCACGGCGCTGTTGTTCGCCGAGATCCTGCAGCAGGCAGACCTCCCCCGAGGCGTGGTGAACATCGTCACCGGTGCAGGCTCCACCGGTGCGACTCTTGTGCGTCACCCCGACGTCGACAAGGTCGCGTTCACCGGCTCGACCGGCATCGGACGAGACATCGCCCGCGCCGTCGCAGGTACGAACAAGAAGGTCACGCTGGAGCTCGGAGGTAAGGCCGCCAATATCGTGTTCGACGATGCTCCGATCGATCAGGCCGTCGAAGGAATCGTCAACGGCATCTTCTTCAACCAGGGTCACGTGTGCTGCGCCGGAAGTCGGCTGCTTGTCCAGGAGTCGATCCACGACGAGGTGATCGACCGGTTGAAGACTCGGCTTTCGACACTGCGCTTGGGCGATCCGCTCGACAAGAACACGGACATCGGTGCCGTCAACTCCGCAGCCCAGCTTGCTCGAATCCGCGAACTCAGCGACGTCGGCGACGCGGAAGGTGCGCAGCGCTGGACCGCAGAGTGCGCGATCCCTGAGAAGGGCTTCTGGTTCGCTCCGACGATCTTCACCGGCGTCGAGGCATCTCATCGCATCGCGCGTGACGAGGTCTTCGGACCGGTGCTCTCGGTGCTGACGTTCCGCACTCCTGCGGAAGCCGTCGCCAAAGCCAACAACACTCCGTATGGGCTGTCGGCCGGAATATGGACGGACAAGGGCTCACGCATTCTCGCCGTGGCGGACCGGTTGCGTGCCGGTGTCGTCTGGGCGAACACATTCAACCGCTTCGACCCCGCCAGCCCGTTCGGCGGGTACAAGGAATCCGGGTACGGTCGCGAGGGCGGCCGACATGGTCTCACCGCCTACCTCAAGGGAGCTTCAGCATGAGCACGCGTCTGACAGTGCCGAAAACATACAAACTGGCCATCGGTGGCAAGTTCCCGCGCAGCGAGTCAGGGCGCACCTACGAGGTTCGCTCGGCCAAGGGAGCGTTCCTGGCGAACGCCGCGAAGGGCTCGCGCAAAGATGCTCGGGATGCCGTCGTCGCAGCCCGCGCGGCGGTGAAGGGCTGGTCGGGAGCGACGGCCTACAACCGCGGTCAGGTGCTGTACCGCGTCGCTGAAGTTCTCGAGGGGCGCCACGCGCAGTTCGTCGACGAGATCGTCGCGCAGGAAGGTGTGTCAGCTGCCGCCGCCGGCTCGCAGGTGGACGCAGCCATCGACATGTGGGTCTGGTATGCGGGCTGGTGCGACAAATACGCCCAGATCTCGGGAAACGCGAACCCTGTGTCTGGCCCCTATTTCAATATCTCTGTGCCCGAGCCGACAGGCGTCGTGGCGATCATCGCCCCGCAGGACTCCGCCCTGCTGGGGTTGGTCTCGGTCGTAGCGCCCGCTCTGGTGGCGGGAAACTCGGTCGTGGTGGTCGCGAGTGAGCAGCATCCGCTGTCTGCGATCAGCTTCGCCGAGGTTCTTGCGACGAGTGACCTACCAGGCGGAGTCGTGAACGTGATCACAGGGTCCCCGGCCGAGATCGCGCCCTGGCTCGCCTCGCACGCCGATGTGAACGCCCTCGACCTCGCCGGCGCGGGCGCACTCGAATGGGTCGATCTGCAGATCGCCGCCGCAGACACCCTCAAGCGTGTGTTGACGCCAGGAGAGGTCACGGCTTCGCCTGAACGCATCGGCGCTTTCACCGAGACGAAGACGGTCTGGCACACCAAGAGCATGATCTGAGGCTTGTCGCGCCAATACGGCCCAGTGTCCGGGGGAGAGGTTAGGCTTTTCAGGAGGATCCCAGGTTTCCCCAAAGGAGGACGCGCGCATGGCCCGAATCGGTGAAAGTGCTGACCTGTTCAAGTGCTCGTTCTGCGGAAAGAGCCAGAAGCAGGTTCAGCAGCTGATCGCTGGCCCAGGCGTGTACATCTGCGACGAGTGCGTCGAACTGTGCAACGAGATCATCGAAGAACGTATGGCAGAGTCCTCAGCAGAGGGCGTCGCTGATTTCGAGCTTCCCAAGCCGCGTGAGATCTACGCGTTCCTCGAAGAATACGTCGTCGGCCAAGAAGCTGCGAAACGCTCGCTCTCGGTCGCGGTCTACAACCACTACAAGCGGGTCCGTGCGCACAGCACCCTTCAGCTCGCCGAGCAGAAGGCCGACGAGGTGGAGATCGCCAAGAGCAACATCTTGATGATCGGCCCGACAGGCTGCGGCAAGACCTACCTGGCGCAGACCCTGGCCAAGCGACTCAATGTGCCTTTCGCCGTCGCAGATGCCACAGCGCTCACCGAGGCCGGCTACGTCGGTGAAGACGTCGAGAACATCCTGCTCAAGCTGATTCAGGCTGCTGACTACGATGTCAAACGCGCTGAGCAGGGCATCATCTACATCGATGAGATCGACAAGATCGCGCGCAAATCTGAGAACCCTTCCATCACACGCGACGTCTCCGGCGAAGGAGTTCAGCAGGCTCTGCTGAAGATCATCGAAGGAACGGTGGCCGCAGTGCCGCCGCAGGGCGGGCGCAAGCACCCGCATCAGGAGTTCCTGCAGATCGACACCTCGAATGTGCTCTTCATCGTCGCCGGCGCCTTCGCCGGGCTGGAAGACATCGTGTCAGCGCGTGTCGGCAAGCACGGCGTCGGCTTCGGCGCCCCACTGCACGACAAGACGAAGGACCTCGACCTGTTCAGCGAGGTGCTGCCGGAAGATCTGCACAAGTTCGGCCTGATCCCGGAGTTCATCGGTCGTCTTCCCGTCGTGGCATCCGTCACCCCGCTCGACCAGGACGCGCTCATCGACATCCTCACCGGTCCCCGCAATGCGCTCGTCAAGCAGTATCAGCGTATGTTCCAGATCGATGGCGTCGACCTCGAGTTCGACGAGGACGCGCTGCGCTCGATCGCGGATCTCGCAGTGGAACGCAAAACAGGTGCTCGTGGTCTGCGTGCGATTCTCGAGGATGTGCTCGGTCCGATCATGTTCGAGATTCCCTCGGCCGAAGACGTGAAGAAGGTCGTCGTCACGCGTGCTTCGGTCGATGAAGGTGCGCCGCCGACGATCGTCATGGAGCGCAAGCGCAAGAGCGCCTAAATGTCTGACGCAGCGGCGCCTGTGCCGTGGGCTGTCTCGCAGATCCGGGGATCAGCCGCCTAAGCCGCGACGTCGGAGCAACGGCATGATCTCGGCATCCCGACCGCGGAAGTCACGGTATGCCTGAAGTGGATCCTTTGATCCGCCGACACCGAGCAGTCGTGCGCGGAAACGATCGCCGTTCTCACGTGTGAGGCCGCCGTTCGCGCGGAACCACTCCACCGTGTCGGCGTCGAGAACCTCGCTCCAGATGTACGAGTAGTACCCGGCGCTGTAGCCACCCGCGAACACATGCGCGAAATAGGTCGAGGCGTAGCGAGTCGGAACAGTCCGGTTGTCGAGCCCTATGTCGGCGAGCGCTGCCTCTTCGAACTCTGCGACATCGGTGATCGATTCTGAGGAACCCACCCGATGCCACGCCTGGTCGAGCCAGGCGGCGGCGAGGTACTCGCTGGTGTCGTGACCCTGATTGAAGGCCTCGGTCGCGCGCAGCCGTTCGACGATCGCAGGATCCAATGGCTCGCCGGTCTCGTAGTGGCGGGC
>JBEBSN010000154.1:0-4206 GCA_040394295.1 Microbacterium sp. | reverse complement strand
GCTCCTTGCACTCGTCGATCGAGTACTTCTCAGGCTCGAGGTACGGGTTCGTGAAGCTCAGCTGCATCGTCTCGCTGAGGTCTTCGATCGGCGAGATCTCCTCGAAGATCTCCTCCAGACCGCTGAACTCGTTGAGATCCGTGCGGCCGGCCTTCTTACCCTCGGAGAGGCGTGACTTCCACGCCTCGTTACCGACGAGCCAGTCGAAGGATTCCGTCTGCAGCGCGAGAAGGTCTGGGACCGTCAGCGTGTCGGAAATCTTGGCGAACGAAAGACGGGATGCTCCGCGTCCGTTCTTGTTGGTGGTGGATGTGGATGCGTTGCGAGCAGCAGCCAAGGGAATAACCTCCGTGAGCCCCGCAGGGCTTCTCGATTCCTTTGTCGTCAGGTGGAGTGCGCACTCGTCTCAACGACTGCCGACCACCATATGAGGGCAGGGAGAACCGAGGCGCAACGATCTACTATACGACTTATTTGACGACATGGCAAGGGCAGTCCTTGACCTTCGTTGGAAGCTGCGGTAGAAGCATCCCTCGGGCCCGGCCTCTGCCCCCGATTCAGGAAGCGATGTTCAGCTCATTGCCCGGAATCGACGCCAGGAGTCGGCGGGTGTACGGGTCGCGAGGGTTCGTGAAGATCTCTTCCGAAGATGCCGCTTCCACCAGCGCGCCGTCCTTCATCACGCAGACGTAGTCACTGATCAACCGGACGACGGCGAGGTCATGCGAGATGAAGAGGTAACTGAGCCCGTACTCGCTCTGAAGGTCACCGAGCAGGGTCAGAATCTGATCCTGCACGAGCACATCCAGTGCCGACACCGGCTCGTCGCACACGATCAGATCGGGCGACAGAGCCAGAGCCCTGGCGATGGCGACGCGCTGACGCTGGCCACCTGAGAGTTCGGACGGATAGCGCCTGAGCATCGACTGCGGCAGCGCCACATCATCGAGCAACTGGCGCACCCGCTTGCGACGCTCGGCACCGCTGCCGCGCTTGTAGAACTCCAGCGGTTCGCCGATCAGTCGCTCGATCGTGAACATCGGGTTCAGGCTCGAGTACGGATCCTGAAAGATGGGCTGCACGCGCTGACGGAAGTCGCGCGTCTCCCGGCGGCTGAGCGACGAGATGTCCTTGCCCTCGTACTTGATGAGCCCCTCTGTCGGCTCGATCACTTTCAGCAACATGCGCGCCGTCGTCGTCTTGCCCGAGCCGGACTCGCCCACAATCGCGACGGTCTCGCCGCGCGGGATCACCAACGAGACGTCTTTGACGGCGACGAAGTCTTCGCCTCGCCCCCGGACGGGGTAGACCTTGGTGAGATTCTCGATCTCGACGATGTTGTCGGAGGTTGCAGGCGCACTCGCCGACCCTTCGACGGGCTCAGGCAGCGCCGAGCGAGTGTCCGCGGAGCGGAATGACGCAGGCTGCAGCCGCGCCACAGCGACCGAGGGAGCTGCCGCGACGAGCGACTGCGTGTACGGATGCTGTGGGTTCTCGAGGATCTGCCGGGCATCGCCCTGCTCGACGACCTTGCCGCGATGCATCACGATGACCCGCTCGGCACGTTCGGCGGCGAGACCCAGGTCGTGCGTGATCAACAGCACCGCGGTGCCGAGCTCGCGGGTCATCTCGCCGATCTGATCGAGGATCGTCTGCTGGACGGTGACATCCAGGGCGCTCGTCGGCTCATCCGCGATGAGCAGGCGCGGCTTGCAGGCCAGACCGATCGCGATCAGCGCGCGCTGACGCATCCCGCCGGAGAACTCGTGCGGATACTGCTTGGCGCGCTTGGCGGCATCAGGAAGCCCTGCGGCCTCCAGCGCCTCCACGACCTTCTGCGACACATTCTGCCTGTTGGCCAGGCCATGTGCCAGCAGCGTCTCGGCGACCTGCGTGCCGATCTTCGCGACCGGGTTGAGGTTGGACATCGGATCCTGAGGCACGAGACCGATGTCACGGCCACGGATAGCCCGCAGCTCGTTCTCGGAAGCCGCGGTGATGTCGCGTCCGTCGAGGCGGATGCTGCCGCCTGCAACGCGACCGCCGCCTGCGAGGAGCCCGATGATCGCCATCGCTGTCGTGGATTTGCCGGAGCCCGACTCCCCCACGATCGCGACGGTCTGCCCCTCGGAGATCTCCAGATCGACGCCTTCTACGGCATGGACGACACCGTCCATGGTCGCGAAATCGACGGCCAGGTCCTTCACCGACAGCAGTGGCGTACCCGCGGTGTGATTGTTCGACATCTGCTCTTTCGACATCAGCGCGCCCTCGTCCTCGGGTCCATGGATTCTCGCAGCGCCTCACCGAACAGGGTGAAACCGAGCGCCGTGACGGCGATACAGATACCGGGCAGGAAGGCGAGCCACGGGGCGATAGCGAGTTCGCTCTGTGCGTAGGTCAGCATCCTTCCCCATTCAGCCGTTTCGGGGCGTCCGCCGCCGAGGCCGAGGAACGACAGCGCGGCCGCGTCGATGACTGCGGTGGCCAGCGTCAGCGTGCCCTGCACGATGACCGGACCGATCGCGTTCGGCAGCACGTGCGACATCGTTATCCGGCCGCGGCCGAGACCGAGCGTCTGTGCAGAGAGCACATAGTCGCTGGATCGCTGCTGCAGCATCGACGCACGAAGAAGCCGAGCGAAGATCGGCACCTGGGACGCACCGATGGCGATCATCACCGCAGACGGTGTCTGGCCAAGGATCGCCGCGATCGAGACGGCGAGCAGCAGGTTCGGCACCGAGAGGATGATGTCGACGATGCGCATGATGAGCGTGTCGACCCAACCGCCGAAGGTTCCGGCGATGAGCCCCAGGATCATTCCACCGACCAGGCCGATCGCGGTGGAGATGACACCCACGAGAAGCGAGGCCCGCGCACCCCAGATCAGCTTGGACAGCACGTCACCGCCGAAGCGGTCGAGACCGAGCGGGAACAGCGGATTGTCACCTGGTCCGGGGATGCTCGTCGGAGTGATGAACTTCGCGCCAGGGAGCGCGGTCTCCGGATACGGAGCGAGAAGGGGCGCGAAGATCGCGACGAGGATGAACAGCAGCACGATGATCGCACCGCCCCATGCCGTCGGACTGTGCCGGAGCCGTCGGAAGACGTCGCTCCAGAAGCCGCCTGCGCTGCCCTTGAGGTCGGCTTGCGCGACGGCGACCGTGTCAACGATCTCGCCGCCCTGTGCGGGGGGTAGTGAAACGCTCATTACTGGACCCTCACTCTCGGGTCGATCAGGCTGTAGGAGACATCGACGGCGAGGTTGATCAGCGCGTACGCGATGGCGATGAAGATGATGAATCCCTGCAGCACGGGGAAGTCACGGGTGAAGATCGCCCTGGCCAGGAACGATCCGATTCCTGGATAGGCGAACACGGTCTCGGTGAGGACCGCGCCCGAGATCAGCAGACCGGTCTGCAGCCCGATCGTGGTGATGACCGGAAGCATGGAGTTTCGAAGGATGAATCGGTTTCGAAGGATCGGGCTCGAAACGCCCTTGGCGCGTCCGGTGCGGACGTAGTCGGCGTTCTGCACCTCGAGGACACTGGCCCTCGTGATGCGCACGATGATCGCCAGTGGGATCGTGCCCAGCGCGATCGCCGGCAGGATCAGGTGCTGGATGGCATCCCACGATGCATCGAACTCACCCGTGATGAGGCCGTCCCAGACGTAGAACCCGGTGGGATGGGTGGCGTTGATGCGCGGGCTCTGTCTGCCGTCGGCCGGGAGCCAGCCCAACTGCACCGCGAAGATGTACTTCAGGATGAACGCCAGGAAGAACACCGGAATCGTGATGCCGACGAGACTCAGCACGACGGCGGAGTGGTCGCTGAACTTTCCGTGACGTCGTGCGGCCCAGTAACCGAGCGGGACGCCGATGCCGATCGCGATGATGAGCGCCGCGATCGAGAGCTCGAGCGTCGCCGGGAAGCGACGCAGGAATTCTTCCAGCACAGGGCGATTCGTCTGGATCGAGGTTCCGAAGTCGCCCTGAACCAGCCTGCCGATCCAGATGAAGTACTGCTCGAGGAGCGGCCTGTCGAACCCGTAGAGCTCGTTGACCCGCTCAATCGCCTCAGGAGTGGCCTTCTCGCCGAGAAGGGCCACAGCCGGACCGCCGGGCAGGGCACGAACCCAGGCGAACCACAGCACGCTCAGGCCGAACCGGGTGGGGATGAGGAACAGCAGTCGCCTGCCGATGGT
>JBEBSN010000153.1:0-4214 GCA_040394295.1 Microbacterium sp. | reverse complement strand
CGAAGTGGTCTTCTTCGGCGTAGCCTTCTTCGCTGCTGTGGGCTTCTTCGCAGCGTCGGATGCTTCTTCGGCGGGCTTCTCTTCCGCCTTCGCCGCTACAGGCTTCGCCGGGGCGGGCTTCGCAGCCGCCGCTGCAGGCGCCGCATCCGCCGCCGGGCGCGGACGCGCAGCGAACTCTTCGAAGACATAGCGCGGGTTCTGCACCGTCTCGAGGTTCACGAGGTCGCGACCCAACCACAGGTTGTGCCACCAGCCCCACAGTACGCGCCACTTGCGCTCCCACGTCGGCATGGCAAGACCGTGGTAACCACGGTGTGCGACCCAGGCGACGAAGCCCTTGAGCGCGAGCCCACCCGACTGGAAGACACCGTTGTAGAGGCCCAGACCGGCCACCGCTCCGAGGTTCTTGTGGAAGTAGTTCTTGGTACCCTCACCGCGAAGCACAGCGGTGAGGTTCTTGGCAAGCACCTTGGCCTGGCGCACTGCGTGCTGGGCGTTCGGCACGCAATAGCCGCCGACGCCACCCCCTGAGAGATCGGGAACAGCCGAGACATCACCGGCAGCCCATGCGCCTTCGAGCGGCTCTTCCTCTGTACCCACGCGAAGGTCAGCACGGGTCTGGATGCGGCCGCGCTCTTCGACGGGCAGGTCGCCGCCGCGGACGACGGTTGGGTTCGCCATGACACCGGCGGTCCACACGATCAGATCGGTGGGAACCACCTCTCCGGTCGACAATGCGACGTTGCCATCGACAGCGCCTTGCACCTGGGTGTCGAGGTGCACGTAGGCACCGCGCTTCGCGAGGTCCTTCAGCACCCACTCGCTCGTCTTCAGCGAGACCTCGGGCATGATGCGACCCATCGCCTCGATGAGGTGGAAGTGGGTGTCGTCGAAGGTGATCTGCGGATACTTGCCCAGGAGGGAGGAAGCGAGCGAGCGTAGCTCGGCGAAAACCTCGATACCGGCGAAGCCACCACCGACGACGACGACCGACAGCAGCCGGTCGCGTTCGGGGCCGGCCGGCAGCGTCGCTGCCTTGTCGAAGTTCGAGATCAGCCTGTCGCGGACGGCGACAGCCTCTTCGATCGTCTTCAGACCGATCGCGTTGTCGGCGATGCCCGGGATCGGGAATGTGCGCGACACCGCACCTGCGGTCACGACGATCTGGTCGTACTCAAGCTCGAAGGGCTCCCCCACCGGCGGCGTGATCGTGGCCACCTTGTTCGCGTGGTTGATGCCGGTCACCTTGGCGGTGAGGACGTTCGTGCGCTTCAGGTGACGACGGTGTGACACCACCGCGTGACGCGCCTCGATGGATCCGGCAGCGACCTCTGGGAGGAACGGCTGGTAGGTCATGTACGGCAGGGGGTCGACCATGGTCACGTCGGCCTCACCCTTGCGCAGGTGCTTCTCAAGCTTCCAGGCCGTGTAAAAACCCGCGTAGCCGCCGCCGACAATCAGGATCTTGGGCACAGTGCTGTTCTCAGGCACAGGTGGATAACTCCTCGTCAGGGTGCTGGCGTGCTTTGCTTGCGCGCCGTTCGGATGCGCCGGGCAGCAGCGGTGACGCCTAGCCCGATCAGGATACCAGGGACCGTGAGGGCGATGAGCGGCAAAGTGCCATTGCGCAAGGATTCTGCGCTCGGAAGCAACGGCGATCCGGCCTCCGTAGGCCGTTCAGGAGCCGGCAGCGGATCGATCTGCACCGGCGTCATCTCAGGATCAGGCAGCGGATCCGCCTCAGCGCGGCGATAGAGCCGAATCCATTCGGCAAGGTCTCCCATCGGATTCTCATCGACCAGGGGAACAGACGCCGATATCGCCTCTGATGCATCGAGCAGGCCGTATCCGTACAGCGGATCGGGCACCTTCGTCACGCCGGGAACGGGTATGGCGGTCTTGATGATGCGATTGATGACGTTCGCGGCATCCAGCTCAGGATGCGCTGAGCGGATCAGCGCTGCCACGCCCGCCACGATCGGCGCCGCACCGCTCGTGCCCTTCCATGGGGTCAGCGTGCCATCGGCCGCGATCCCCAGCAGACCTTCGCTGGGCGCGGAGATTCCGATCGAGATTCCCTGCGTCGATGCTTCACGGCTGGCCAGGCCCGTCTGGTCCACGCCCGCGACCGGCAGGACCCCCGGGATGGTGGCCGGCGCACCGATGACCGCCGTTCCGCTGCCCCGGTTTCCGGCGGCGACCACGACGACGACGTCGTGCTCATAGGCGTAGAGGAACGCATCGTCCCAGCTCTCGTCCCAGTCAAGCGTGTTGGTCGTCAGCGACATGTTGATGATGTCGGCTCCGTTGTCGACCGCCCATCGGATGCCTTTCTCGAGCTGTTCGACGAACGGCACGACAGCCGCGGCGCCGAAACCGATCGATACCGACAACAGCTTCGCTTCCGGGGCCACACCGATCATGCCTGTGCCGTCGGCCTTTCCTCGACCGGCAGCGATGGAGGCTACGAGGGTTCCGTGGTCGCTGTCGATCGTTCCCACCGGAGTGCGCCCGTCAGGCGACCCGCTCCCCGATACGTCGATGCCGCCCACGACGGCGTCTGCGAACACCGACGGCACCTTGCCGATGCCGGTGTCGATGACGGCGATCGTCACGCCCTTGCCGCGCGTGGTGTGCCATGCGTCACGAATACCCGCTCCATCGAGCCAATATTCGGCTGCACGTACAGGGTCGGCCGGATCGTCGGGCACGGGCGGCGGCGTCGGGGTAGGCGTCGGCGTCGCGCCGGTGAGCAGGACGGATGCCGCCACCGCCGCGACCGCGACGGTGGCGCGCAGCATCCTCGTGAGGCTCATGCCGTCGCGGATCCCGGGATCTCGCACTGGCAGCGCTCGGGAGACCACGAAGAACGTGCGAGCGCAGCGTCGCCGATCGGATTCACGCCGGGACCTGCCGCGAGCGCGTGACCGGCGAGAGCGTGAAGGCATTTGACGCGGGTGGGCATTCCACCGGCGGAGATGCCGTCGACCTCTGGAACGTCACCGAACTGCGCGCGGTCGGCGAGGTAGGCGACATGGGCTGCCTGGTAGGCCGCCGCGACGTCCTCGTCTCCGTCGAGGAGCGCGGCAAACTCAGGCATCACGAGAGTGGCTTCAAGGGTCGACATCGCGGCGGTGGCGGCGGGATGCGTCAGATAGTAGAACGTCGGGAACGGCGTTCCGTCGGGCAGCCGTGGGTTGGTGGCGACGACCGTGGGATTGCCGCAGACGCAGCGTGCCGCGATGCCGACGACGCCGCGTGCTTCGCGGCCGAGCTGCGCGGACACGACGTCGATCTCGGCGGACGTGGGTGGGGAAAAGGGCGGTGTCGTCACTGTCTCAGCCTACGGGAGGGGACCGTGAGAATGCCCTATCGGGCTTCGCTGGCCGTTTGGGCGAGCCCGGCCCCGACGATCGTGCGCAGCATCTGCGGCATCCAGTCAGACGGGGTCTGTTCGAGTTGATCGCTGACAGGTTCCTGCTCCTGAGGGAGCGCCGCCGGATCGAGGTCGTTGTCGACGAGGTAGACGACCTCACCGGGCTTGACGTAGTAGAGCCGTTCGCGCGCCTGAGTCGTGATGTACGCGGGATCCTCCCAGCGCTCGCGCTCCTGCTCGAGGGCAACGATCTCATCGGCGCTGACCTGAATGGCCACCTCGAGAGCGGCGATCTTCTGCCGTTGGTCGATGTACGTGCCGAGGGTGGGAACGAGCACCCATGCCCCGAGAACGACCAGCGAGAGCATGATCACCATGAAACCCGACAGTCGGATGCCGGAAGCCCATTCCCGCACGTCAACGGCGGGAGCCGCCTCCGCGCCGCGACGCGGGGGACGGGGTGCAGAAGGGGGAGCCGGACGTCTCGCCATGGCTCCCCCTCCTTACTAATGTCTCAGCTGCGCTCAGCCCTTGAAACGGGGGAACGCCGAGGCACCGGCGAAGACCGCGGCGTCGCCGAGTTCTTCTTCGATGCGCAGAAGCTGATTGTACTTCGCGACACGCTCGCTGCGAGCGGGCGCACCGGTCTTGATCTGACCTGCGTTGGTTGCGACCGCGAGGTCGGCGATCGTGGTGTCTTCAGTCTCGCCTGAGCGGTGCGAGAGCATGGCCGTGTAGCCGGAGCGCTGGGCCAGGCTGACCGCGTCGAACGTCTCGGTCAGTGTGCCGATCTGGTTGACCTTGACCAGCAGCGAGTTGGCGACGCCGCGCTTGATGC
>JBEBSN010000152.1:0-4327 GCA_040394295.1 Microbacterium sp. | reverse complement strand
CAGATGGGCTTGACGCTGGGGTTGACCTTCATGATGTTTCCTGTTCGCTGTCTTCGTACCGCCCCGATACCGAGGCAGGCCGTTACTTCTCGACCGGTCAGCGGTAGCGGTAGACGATACGGCCGCGGGTGAGGTCGTAGGGGCTGAGCTCCACGACCACGCGGTCCTCGGGGATGATACGGATGTAGTTCTGCCGCATCTTGCCGGAGATCGTTGCAAGGACCTTGTGTCCGTTGCTGAGCTCAACGCGGAACATCGCGTTGGGCAGAGCCTCGGAGATCACGCCCTCGATCTCGATGACACCGTCTTTCTTAGCCATAGCCTCGCTGACGCTTCTGCAGACCAGTCGATCTGCGGTGGATGGATGAATGTGGGCCTCGCCGGACGGACACGCCGAAACCCGGCGCAAGGCACCAACGCTCCATCATATCCGACGCCGGAGCGTCAGGCAACTTGGAGCGACAGGGTGCTCTCAGCCGATGAGCTGCTCGATCTTCGCGGCGTCGCCCGCCTGCAAGTCGATCCGCTCGCCGTTGATCTCGACAGTCGGCGTCCCACGGATGTCGTGCTTGTTCGTCTGGAACTCGATGAAGTCGTTGAACTCTTCGTCTTCGATGCACGAAGCCGCCGCGCCGGCGCCGGCTTCCTCGGCGATCGCGGACAGCTCGTCGTTACTCAATCCCGGAGTGTTCTCGGCCGGCTGACGCTCGAAGAGAAGGTTGAAGTAGTCGAGGAACGCGTCCGGAGCTTCTTCGGCGACGCAGTAGGCGGAGGATGCCGCGCGCGTGGAGTAGGCGGTGTTCTGCGAGAACCGGTCGAGGATCGAGATGGGGTGGAGGTTGAGCGTGATGTCGTTGTCAGCGGCAGCCGCCTGCAGCCGAGATCCGTACTGCTGCTCGAACGCGTTGCACGCAGGGCACATGAAGTCGACGAAGGTGTCGATCTCTTCCTCGCCGGTGCCGAAGCTGATCGCACCGGTCTCCTCGTTGACGATCGCGCTCTGCGGCGCCGTGCCCGGATCGTTCGCCTGGTTGTTCAGAACCACCACGAGAGCGCCGAGTGCAACGAGCACCACGACGACCGCAATAGAGATTCCGATGGCGAACCAGTTGGTGTTGCTCTTGGCGGCAGCAGCCATTACTTTCCGATCTCTCGAGGCCCGCGCTCCGCACGAGTCCGACCAAAGCGTGCGCGCAGATTCGCGCGCGTGTCGTGTTTATTCTCCCGGGGAAGTCTATGCGCGTGTTGTGAACGCCCGCTACTCGTCATGCAGGACCGCTCCCCGCAGAAGAACGTTTCGCGTGGGTGAGAGCGGGTCCTACGCGAGCGGCACGGGTGTCACCCCGAACGGGGCGAGGCCTGCGGCGCCGCCGTCCGGAGACGTCAGCACCCAGATACCGCCTTCGTGCCGGGCCACGCTGTGCTCCCAGTGCGAGCCGTCTGTGCCGTCTGTCGTCGAGACGGTCCAGTCGTCGTCCTCGACATACGTCTCTTCGCCGCCGGCGGTGACCATCGGCTCGATCGCGAGAACAAGCCCGGGCTTGACCTCTGCGCCAGGGTCAGGGGTGCGGTAGTTGAAGACGCTGGGCGCCTCGTGCATCTTGCGACCGATGCCATGGCCGACATACTCGCGCAGGATCCCGTAGGGCTCCCCCGATACCTCGGAGACACCCTGCGCTTCGATGTAGTCCTGAATGGCCGCGCCGATGTCGCCGAGGTGCCGAGCGGATGCCATGGACGCGATGCCGGCCCACATCGATCCTTCAGTCACCCTGGAGAGCTCTTCCCGCCGGGCGACGACGTCAGCACGAGACGGATCGGGCACCACGACGGTGATCGCGCTGTCGCCGTTCCATCCCTGGTGTTGCGCGCCGCAGTCGACCGAGACGATGTCTCCCGGCTGGAGCACACGCTCGCTCGGGATGCCGTGTACGACCTCTTCGTTCACCGATACGCACACGGTGTGCTCATACCCGCGGACGAGCTGAAAGTTGGACTCCGCCCCTCGACCGCGAATCGTCCGGTTCGCCTGCGTGTCCAGCTCGAGCGTCGTCACTCCCGCCCGGATCAGCGGGCGGACGGCGTCGAGCGCCGCGGCCGTGATGAGCCCTGGTTCGATCATCGCCTGCATCTGGGCAGGCGTTTTATAGATGGAGCGGCGAAACTTCACGTGGTGAAGCCTGATCAGTTCTCGACGCGCAAGCCGCGAGCAGCCAATGCCGCGAAAATGCGCTCGGTGATCTCGTCGAGCGAGCCAACGCCGTCGATCTTGTCGACGATGCCTCGCACGCCGTACATGCCCAGAATCGGTGCAGTCTCGTTCTCGTAGATGTCCAGCCTGTGCGCGATGGCTTCGGCGGTGTCATCCGCTCGGCCCTGCTCATCCGCGCGAAGGCGCAGGCGCTCGATGCTCTCCTCGCGCGGCACGTCGAGAAGGATCACTGCGTCGAGCGCCTCGCCACGACCGGAGAGGAACTCATCGAGGTGACTGACCTGAGCCGCGTTGCGCGGGTACCCGTCGAGGAGGAACCCATTCGCGGCGTCGTCCTGGGCGAGGCGATCGCGAACGATCTCGCTCGTCAGCTCGTCGGGAACCAGGTCACCACGAGCGGTGATCTCGCTCACCTTCGCGCCGAGTTCGGTGCCGCCTTTGATGTTGGCTCGGAAGATGTCACCGGTGGAGACTACGGGAACCGCGAATGCCTCGGCGATGCGCACACCCTGTGTGCCTTTGCCAGACCCCTGCGGGCCGACGATGAGCAAGCGAGCGGATACGGTCACCGGAGAAGCCCTTCGTAGTGACGCTGCTGAAGCTGTGCGTCGATCTGTTTGACCGTCTCAAGACCCACACCGACGATGATGAGGATCGACGCGCCGCCGAACGGGAAGTTCTGGTTCGCGCCGACGGTGGACAACGCGATCAGCGGGATGAGAGCGACCAGACCCAAGTAGAGAGAACCGGGGAACGTGATCCGTGTGAGTACGAAGTCGAGGTACTCAGCCGTCGGACGTCCGGCACGGATGCCGGGGATGAACCCGCCGTACTTCTTCATGTTGTCGGCGACCTCGACGGGGTTGAACGTGATCGCGACGTAGAAGTACGTGAAGCCGATGATGAGCAGGAAGTAGATCGCCATGTAGAGCGGCTGATCGCCCGTGGTCAGGTTCTGCTGCACCCAGATGACCCATGCCGGCGGCTCCGTGCCGTCCTGAGGGGTGTTGAACTGCGAGATGAGCATCGGGATGTAAAGCAGCGACGACGCGAAGATGATCGGGATCACACCCGCCATGTTCACCTTGATCGGGATGTAGGTGTTGGTGCCGCCGTAGGTGCGACGTCCGACCATGCGCTTGGCGTACTGCACAGGAACGCGGCGTTGCGATTGCTCGACGAAGACGACGAGGCCGGTGACGACGATGCCCACTGCCAGCACGAGCAAGAAGATCTCGAAGCCGTTCGACTCCCAGATCGCCCACATCGCCGACGGGAACGTCGCGGCGATCGAGGTGAAGATGAGAAGCGACATGCCGTTGCCGATACCGCGCTCGGTCACGAGCTCGGCGAACCACATGATGAGTCCAGTACCTGCGGTCATCGCGATGATGATGAGCAACTGCGCCCACCACACATCGTTGGTCAGCAGCTGCGAGCATTCGGGGATGTCGGTCGTACCGAAAAGCTGGCCGCTGCGGGCGACAGTGACCAGGGTCGTCGACTGAAGCAGCGCGAGTGCGATCGTGAGGTAGCGCGTGTACTGCGTGAGCTTGGTCTGCCCGGCCTGGCCCTCTTTGTGCAGTGCTTCGAAGTGCGGGATGACCACGCGAAGCAGCTGGGTGATGATCGTCGCGGTGATGTAAGGCATGACGCCCAGCGCAAAGATCGACAACTGGAGCAGAGCGCCACCGGAGAAGAGGTTGACCAAACTCAGCAGCCCCTCGGTGCCGGCGTTGAGACGCAGACACTCTTCGACGTTCGGGAAGTGCACGAATGGTGCGGGAACGTGGGAGCCGAGACGGTAGATGGCGATGATCGCCAGTGTGAAACCGATCTTCCGACGCAGGTCGGGCGTGCGGAAGATCCGCGCGATAGCGCTAAACAAAGGCGTTCCTCCTGAAGGGGTTGCCGCCGGGCTTGAGACGGCTGAATGACCAGAGTAACCCAAAAGAGGGGCCGGAGAATCTCCGACCCCTCTTTGTGGTGGTTACTTGACGGACCCGCCCGCAGCCACGATCTTCTGCTCGGCAGAACCCGAGACCTTGTCGACCGAGACCGTGAGCTTCACGGCGATGTCGCCGTTTCCGAGAACCTTGACCTTCTCGTTCTTGC
>JBEBSN010000151.1:0-4395 GCA_040394295.1 Microbacterium sp. | reverse complement strand
CCGCTACGCGACGCGCATCAACGGCATCACCGACCTCGTGCTCACCAAGCTCGACGTCCTCACCGGGCTCGAGCGGATCCCGGTCTGCGTCGCCTACGACGTCGACGGCGAGCGCTTCGACGACGTGCCCGTGAACCAGACCGACTTCCACCATGCGACGCCGATCTACGAGGACTTCCCCGGCTGGAGCGAGGACATCTCGACGGCCCGCACCTTCGAGGATCTCCCGAAGAACGCGCAGGATTACGTGCTGGCGCTCGAGAAGATGAGCAACACGCGCATCTCGGTGATCGGCGTCGGCCCCGCGCGCGACCAGGTGATCGTTCGCCACGACCTCGTGGACTGAGCGCGTGACCCGGTTCTGGGTCGGCGGCTACGGCCCCGGCATGGGCGGCGACGCCACGGGTGTCGGGCTGTACGAGGGGGATGAGGGGCGCGAGCCGCTTTCCCTCTCCTACCGCGGCGCGGTGACACGGACACCGTCGCCGTCCTGGCTCGCCAGGCACCCGTCCGTCGACGTCGTCTACGCAGCCCTTGAGGAGGACGGCACGGTCCAGGCCTTCGCGCGTACCGGTGAGCGTGCGCTCTCGCCGCTCGGCGGCCCGGTCGCGGCGGGCGAATCCGTCTGCCATCTCGCTGTCGCGCGCGACGGCTCTTACCTGATCGCCAGCTGCTACAGCGATGGGCGGGTCGTCCGCATCAATCTGGCGGCAGACGGATCACTGCTGGCGCCGACGATCGCGACCGCAGCACGCGACCCCTACGACGCGGATGCCGCGCAGGACGACGATCCCCAGCCCACAGCGCAGGAGATCGCTGCCGCCATGCTCGAGGGCGGGTCGATGACCTTCGAGAGGCCCCCGTCCGAAGCCGCCGCGCCGCCGCGCTCTGGCCTGTTGCTCTTCGACGATGTGCTCGGATTCAACACACCACCGGTGCCCGAGCCGGAAGCGGCTGCCGAGGCGCCGGATCAATCCGCCCGTGCATCGCACGCACACGCCGCCGCGTTCCTGCCGGACGGGCGCATCGCGACCACAGACCTCGGGTTCGATCTCGTGCGCATCTGGCGGCCGACGACGAACGCGCTGGCGCTCGATCATGAGATCGTGCTGCCGCTCGGCACCGGACCGCGGCATATGGTCGTTCATCCCAGCGGACACCTGCACGTGGTGACCGAATACTCCTGCGAGATCTTCACCCTCGCCGTACAGCCCGACGGGCGCTGGGCTCTGGCCGCGGCGACCACGGTGACTCCTGCGGCCGAGATTGGCACCGACTTTCCTGCAGAACTCGCCCGCTCCCGCGATGGTGAGACGCTGTACACCGCGCTCCGCGGTAGCAACACGATCGCCGCGCTCCGCGTGCGCGGTGGAGGGCAGACGGTCGAGCCGCTCGCGCTCGCCGACTCGGGAGTGGACTGGCCGCGTCATCACCTCGTCCACGACGGATCGCTTCTCGTCGCCGGGCAGCGTTCGAACGAGATCAGCGTTCTCGACCTCGATGACCGCACGGGCGCGCCGCGCAGCATCCGCCACCGCTCGTCCGCCCCCGCGCCCACGAGCATCCTGCTCGCGCGCTGAGCCGACCAGGCTCGAAGCGAGGCGCACGCGGACGGTCGACGCGTTCCCGGACACCTGTCGGCTCAGATCCCGGATGTCTGCCGACAACCGGGCGGATGAGCAGCCTTCTGTGATCTCGGCAGACATGTGCGCCGCGACCGCGCCATATCCGTTGCGCAGGTCGGGAACAACCCCGGTGACAACGCGTTGCAGGTGAGCAAGACTGGGCACCGAACGGAAGGCGCAACGATGGCGACAGACGAATACGACCTCATTGTCCTCGGCGGCGGGCCGGTCGGCGAGAACGTCGCAGACCGCGCCGTGCAGGCGGGACTCACCGCGATCATCGTCGAGAGCGAACTGGTCGGCGGTGAGTGCTCGTACTGGGCATGCATGCCCTCGAAGGCTCTGCTGCGTTCGGCCCAGGCGCTGCGCGCGGCCCAGAACGTCGGCGGGGCGAAAGAGGCGGTGACCGGAAAGCTCGATGTTCGAGCCGTACTCGCCCGCCGCGATTCGTTCGCTGCGAACTGGTCGGATGACGGGCATCTCCAATGGCTGGACTCCGCCGGCATCGACCTGGCGCGCGGACATGGTCGCCTCACCGGCGAACGCGAAGTGACGGTGACGGCCGACGACGGTGAGACCCGGGTGTTCAGGGCGCGGCACGCGGTCGCGATCAGCACCGGCTCGGATGCCTCGATTGCGCCGATCGACGGATTGGCGGATGCTGCGCCATGGACGAGCCGCGAGGCGACCAGCGCGCAGGAGATCCCCGCGTCACTCGCGATTGTCGGCGGCGGGGTCGTCGGTGTCGAGATGGCGACGGCGTATGCCGCGCTCGGCTCCCGGGTGACGATCATCGCGCGGGGCGGACTGCTCGGTGGGATGGAGCCGTTCGCAGGCGAAATGGTCGGTGCGGGCCTGCGCGAGCTCGGGGTCGACGTGCGCACAGAGACCGACACGGCGAAGGTGCGACGCAGCGACGGAGGGGTCACGATCACGCTCGGCGACGGTACCGAGATCACCGCTGATGAGATCCTCGCGGCCACTGGCCGCTCTCCCCGCAGCGGTGACATCGGCCTCGAGACTGTCGGACTCGAACCCGGTCGCCCCATCGAGACCGACGACACGCTCCGCGTCCCCGGCAGCGAATGGCTGTATGCCGTCGGCGATGTGAACGGTCGCGTGCTCCTGACGCACCAGGGCAAGTATCAGGCGCGCGCCGCGGGAGATGCGATCGCCGCACGCGCGACAGGCGGCGACGTCGACGATGCGCCCTGGGGTCGACATGTCGCCACCGCCGATCACGCCGCAGTGCCGCAGGTCGTCTTCGGCGAGCCGGAGGTCGCATCGGTCGGCCTCACCGCGAAGGCCGCTGCGGATGCCGGATACACCACGCACGTGATCGATCACGACCTCGGCGCCATCGCCGGTTCGTCTCTGCGGGAGGACGGCTACGCCGGACACGCGCGGATCGTCGTGGACACCGATCGGGACGTCATCGTCGGTGCCACGTTCGTCGGCGCTGACGTCTCGGAACTGCTGCAGTCGGCCACGATCGCGATCGTCGGCGAGGTATCGCTGAAGCGGCTGTGGCACGCCGTGCCCGCGTATCCGACGGTCAGTGAGATCTGGCTGCGCCTGCTCGAGGACTATGGCCGCGAATCCGCGTGAGCTCCCATCCGTTTTCCCGGTTGCTCCGAATACCCGGAGAACCACCCCGCATGTCGGGGGTATCCCGTACGCTCGAAACCCGAAACTGAGGAGGTATGACCATGAAGGCCGTACTCGCAGGAACAGTCATCGCCGAGGCCGACAAGAGCGACCTCATCTCCATCGAAGGCAATTGGTATTTCCCGCTCACCGCGGTGACACCGGGCGTGCTCGTAGAGAGCCCCACCGCCTACACGTGTCCGTGGAAGGGCGCGGCGCAGTACTACTCGGTGCAGATCGACGGCGAGACCCATCCCGACCAGGCGTGGGGCTATCCCAACCCCTACCCGTCCGCCTTCGAGCGGGTGGGCAAAGACATTTCCGGACACATCGCGTTCGCGCCCGGTGTCGAGGTCATACCTTAACGGGTAGTCAGAACCTGTTCTGCTCACGCCCGATGCTGAAGGATCGACCAGAGAGAAGCGCATGATCGAGTTCCGATCGGTGTCGAAGACATTTCCTGACGGCACGCACGCCGTCGACGACTTCAGTCTTGTTCTGCCCTCGCGCAAGACGACGGTCTTCGTCGGATCATCCGGATGCGGTAAGACGACGCTTCTGCGCATGATCAACCGCATGGTCGAACCGACCGGCGGCGACGTCGAGATCGACGGTGAGAGCGTGCTCGGCAAAGACCCGGTCGCCCTGCGCCGGAGCATCGGTTATGTGATGCAGAACTCCGGTCTCATGCCGCACTTCACCGTCATCGACAACGTCGCCACGGTACTGCGCCTGACGGGCACCTCGAAGAAGCAGGCGCACGCGCGCGCCCGTGACCTTCTCGACACGGTCGGTCTCGACCGTGCACTCGCCGATCGCTACCCGAGCCAGCTCTCGGGCGGTCAGCAGCAGCGGGTCGGCGTCGCGCGCGGCCTTGCCGCCGACCCCAACATCCTGCTCATGGATGAGCCGTTCGGCGCCGTCGACCCGATCGTGCGCGCTGATCTGCAGCAGGAGCTCATCCGCCTGCAGCACGAACTCGACAAGACCGTCGTCTTCGTCACGCACGACATCGATGAGGCCTTCCTGCTCGGCGATCAGGTCGTCATCCTCGACAAGGGCGCGCGTGTCGTGCAGGTCGGCAGCCCGAGCGAGATCATCGAGAACCCCGCCGACGACTTCG
>JBEBSN010000150.1:0-4462 GCA_040394295.1 Microbacterium sp. | reverse complement strand
GGCGAGTTCCGCCTCGTGCGAGAATCCGTTCAAGAGCGCAACGGGCTACTCACAGCCGCGCCGCATTTCGTGAAGCCTCTTCGCACCACCATCCCGATCTACTCGACCTTCTCGGGGATCCTCTCTGCACCGCTGCGCTTTCTCACACACCGCAGCGGAAAGCCCCAGGAGCGCGGTGCGGTTCTGATCAAGATAGGCCTGACGCTGTACGACACGTTCTCACGGGACGGCGGAACGGTACCGCGCCACCGGTTCCTGGGTCGACGCAAGTCGTTGGCTGAACTGCCCGCGCTCGATCCTGAGGTGAAGTACACCGCCACGTACTATGACGCATCCATGCACGACCCGGAGCGTCTTGCGCTCGATGTACTGCAGGACGGACGATCCGCACGCGAAGGCTCGTACGCGCTCAACTACGTCGAAGCCGTCGCGATGGAAGGCGACGCCGTCGTGCTTCACGACCTCGACAGCGACGAGAAGTTCACACTGACCGCAGACGTGATCGTCAACGCCTCCGGCCCCTGGACCGACCTGACGAACGACGCGCTCGGCACACAGACGCGGTTCATGGGTGGCACCAAGGGCTCGCACATCGTCCTCGATCATCCCGAACTGCTTGAAGCGACGCAGGGCCGAGAGATCTTCTTCGAGCATTCCGATGGCCGCATCGTGTTGATCTACCCCTTGAAGGGTCGCGTGCTCGTGGGGACGACGGACATAGACGCCGACCCGCGCGAGCCTGCACTCTGCACCGAAGAAGAGGTGGACTACTTCTTCGAACTGATCCACCACGTATTCCCTCAGCTCGATCTGGATCGCAAACAGATCGTCTACCGGTTCTCCGGGATCCGCCCGCTTCCTCGCCACGAGGACACAGCGCCCGGATTCGTGTCACGGGACTATCGCATCGAGGTGGACGAGACCGGCGCGGTGCCCCTGGTCAGCCTCGTCGGTGGAAAATGGACGACGTTCCGCGCCCTCGGCGCTGCGCTGTCTGAGCGCGTCCTCGGAGTACTCGGTCGCCAGCGCACGGTTTCCACCGTGGGCCTGCCGATCGGTGGCGGCCGAGGCTACCCGCAGACTGTGCGCGCCCGGCAGGCCTGGATCCAGACGCACCTAGCTGGCGCCGAAGACCGCGCTGACCAGCTGCTGAGCCGCTACGGCACGCGTGCGGCAGAGGTCTGGGACTTCATCGAGTCCGGAGAGGACAGCCCCCTGGCAGCAGGCGCCGTCTCGACGAGGGAGCTCGAGTGGATGGTGCGCATGGAATCGGTCGTGCACCTGGCCGACGTGGTTCTGCGCCGCACCAGCCTCGCCTTCACCGGCGATGTCGACCTCGCGGTACTGGAAGAACTCGCCGACTCGCTGGCCCCGTTGCTCGCGTGGGACGACGCGCGACGAACCGAAGAGGTGTCGGCGACCAGAGAGATCCTCAACGACGCCCACGGATTGTCGTTACCCACAACTGCCCGTCGCTGAGCGACGCAGACCCGTCGGCCTCGCGACGGATCATCACGCAAAAACCGCAACGACAGCGAGGCCGTCACGCGGTATGAAAGGTCAATGAAGACATGGTCGATATCAACCTGGGGCTTTACTTCGTCTCAGAGCTCGTCGGAACGGCGATGCTCGTCCTCCTCGGCTGCGGCGTCGTTGCCAACGTCGCGCTGACGAAGACGAAGGGCTTCGCTGGCGGCTTCCTCATGGTCAACTGGGGCTGGGGGCTGGCGGTCTTCGCCGGTGTTCTCGTCTCCGCGTATTCGGGCGCACTCATCAACCCGGCAGTGGCGATCGGCATGTTGATCGCGGGTACCATCACCGCGCCGATGTTCTTCATCGCTATCGCTGCGGAAATGATCGGCGCGATTCTCGGCGCCATCCTCTGCTGGGCATCGTATCGACAGCATTTTGATGCAGAGGAAGATCCGGCGAACAAGCTCGGCGTATTCTCGACCGGCCCCGCCATGCGCTCCTACGGGCATAACCTCGTCACCGAGATCATCGCGACGTTCGTGCTCGTGTTCGTCATCTTCGCCTTCGCCGACTACGGTGACATCGAGGTCGGCGTTCCCGGAGGACTCGGACCGCTGACGGCTCTTCCGGTCGCTCTGCTCGTCGTCGGTATCGGTGCTTCCCTCGGTGGTCCCACCGGTTACGCCATCAACCCTGCACGTGATCTCGGCCCGCGCATCGCACACGCCATTCTGCCGATCAAGGGCAAGGGCTCCAGCGACTGGGCGTACTCCTGGGTTCCGGTAGTGGGCCCACTCGTCGGAGGCGCGCTCGCCGCACTCGCCGCTCCGGCGTTGCTGTCGCTGGTCTGATTCATACCCACAACAAGCGCACACATAATCCACGCAATTCAAAGGAGAAGGACTATGGCTGACTACGTCATCGCAATCGATCAAGGCACGACGTCCAGTCGCGCGATCATCTTCGACAAGAAGGGCACGATCGTCGAGACGGGCCAGAAGGAGCACGAGCAGATCCTCCCGAAAGCGGGCTGGGTCGAGCACGATGCGTCCGAGATCTGGCGCAACGTCCAAGAGGTCATCGGACTCGCGCTGAGTCGCGCCGACCTCACCCGCCATGACATCGCGGCGGTCGGTATCACCAACCAGCGCGAAACTGCCGTCGTGTGGGACAAGATGACGGGTGAGCCTGTCTACAACGCCATTGTCTGGCAGGACACCCGCACCCAGGCGATCGTGGACCGTCTCGCCGGAGACGAGGGCGTGGACCGCTTCAAGGAGATCGTCGGCTTGCCGCTGGCGACGTACTTCTCGGGCACGAAGGTCGCCTGGATCCTTGAGAACGTGGACGGCGCCAGAGCGAAAGCTGAGGCAGGCGATCTCCTGTTCGGAACCACCGACACCTGGGTCCTGTGGAACCTCACCGGTGGCACGGACGGAGGGGTGCACGTCACGGATGTCACCAACGCCTCTCGCACGATGTTCATGGACCTCGAAACCCTCGAGTGGCGTGACGACATCCTCGAGGAGTTCGGCGTTCCGCGCTCGATGCTTCCCGAGATCAAGTCCTCTTCCGAGGTGTACGGCACTGCGAAGAGCTCTTCGCTGCTGAGGGAAACGCCGATCGCCGGAATTCTCGGCGACCAGCAGGCTGCGACGTTCGGCCAGGCCGCCTTCAACGCCGGCGAGAGCAAGAACACGTACGGAACGGGCTGCTTCCTCATCTTCCAGACAGGTGAGGAGATCGTTCGCTCCAAGAACGGTCTGCTCACGACGGTCGGATACAAGCTGGGAGACGGTCCGACCCACTACGCGCTGGAAGGCTCGATCGCCGTCGCCGGATCGCTCATCCAGTGGCTGCGCGACCAGCTCGGGATGATCTCGTCGGCTCCTGAGGTCGAGAAGCTCGCCTCGTCGGTCGATGACAACGGCGGCGTCTACATCGTCCCGGCGTTCTCCGGACTGTTCGCCCCGTACTGGCGGCCCGACGCACGAGGAGCGATGGTCGGCTTGACCCGGTTCGCCAACAAGGGCCACATCGCGCGAGCAGCGCTCGAGGCCGTCGCGTTCCAGACGCGCGATGTCCTCGATGCTGTCAACGCCGACGCGGGTGTCGACCTCACCGAGCTGAAGGTCGACGGCGGCATGGTCGCCAACGACGCGCTCATGCAGTTCCAGGCGGACATCCTTGGCGTACCCGTCGTCCGCCCGGAGGTATCGGAGACGACCGCTCTGGGAGCCGCATACGCGGCCGGCCTCGCGGTCGGGTTCTGGAGTGGCCTGGACGAGCTCAGCGCGAACTGGAGCGAAGACCGCCGCTGGGAGCCGACGATGGATGAAGCAGAGCGCGATCGTCTGCTTCGTCAGTGGCGTAAGGCCATCACGAAGTCGATGGACTGGGTCGACGAAGACGTGAAGTAGTCGCATGCACAGAAGCGGAGCCGGAGATTCTTCTCTGGCCCCGCTTCTGTGTATTGCTGCTCAGCCTTTGCCGAACAGCTTCTGGATCTCAGCGAGATCGGCTTCCGTCGGCTGCTTCTGCCCGCCGAGACCGAAGCCGCTTCCCGAACCTGTCGAGGGCTCGGACGAAAGGCCCGCGTTCTCTGCAGCACGCTTGGCAGGGTTGCCGGAGCGCGACACGTTCTTCGTTTTGCCCTTCTTTCCGCGCTTCGCGGAGGCACCTGGCCGGCCCATGCCGGGCATCGCCCCCATGCCTGGGATATTGGGGGTGCCGCCGCGGGCGACGGTCTTCATCATCTTCGCCGCCTGGTCGAACCTCTGAACGAGCTGGTTGACGTCAGTGACGGTCATACCCGCACCCTTCGCGATGCGCAGCCGCCGTGACCCGTTGAGTACTTTCGGGTTCTGTCGCTCCCCCGGCGTCATGGAACGGATGATCGCCTCAGTGCGGTCGATCTCCTTCTCGTCGAAGTCGTCGAGCTGCTGCTTCATCTGCCCCATGCCGGGGAGCATCCCCAGCATCTTCTTCA
>JBEBSN010000149.1:0-4497 GCA_040394295.1 Microbacterium sp. | reverse complement strand
CGCTTGTCCAGCAGCTGCTGGATCTTCGGGTGCACCGTGAAGCCCTCGGGCTTGTTCGCGAAGGCTTCACCGACGAGGTTGATGACCTCGGCCGAGACCCCGGTCACATCCGGTTCACCGATGACCTCATCGACCTGGGCGATCTCGGGAGCGATCGGTGTCGCCCCCGTCTCTGCCGCGTGGGTTTCTGCGAAGGCGACTTCAAGGCGACGCTGGAAGTCGTCCTTCGCCTGCTCGTACTCTTCTTCGGTGATGTCGCCACGGCCGACGAGAGCCTCGGTGTAGAGCTTGCGGACGGAGCGCTTGGCCTGGATGAGGTCTGTCATCAGCGGCTGCGTCATCGACGGGTCGTCGCCCTCGTTGTGACCGCGACGGCGGTAGCAGACGAGGTCGATCACGACGTCGCGGTGGAAGCGCTCACGGTACTCGAATGCGAGTTGCGCCACGTGGATGACGGACTCGGGGTCATCGCCGTTCACGTGGAAGATCGGTGCCTGAGTGGTCTTGGCCACATCGGTGGCGTACACCGAGGTGCGCGCGTCCGTCGGCGTGGTGGTGAAGCCGACCTGGTTGTTGACGACGACGTGAATCGTTCCGCCGGTGCGGTAGCCGCGCAACTGCGCCATCTGCAGAGTCTCGACCACGACGCCCTGGCCGGCGAAAGCCGCGTCGCCGTGGACGAGGATAGGCAGCCACGAGAAGGTTCCGATGGGCTTGCGATCCTGTTTCGCGCGGACGATGCCTTCGAGCACCCCGTCGACCGTCTCGAGGTGAGAGGGGTTGGCTGCGAGGTAGACCGGAAGCTCTGAATTGTCATCGGCGACGAAGGTGCCCTCGGTTCCGAGGTGGTACTTGACGTCCCCGGAGCCTCGGCGGTTCCCCGGTGTCTGGATGCCTTCGAACTCGCGGAACACATGACCGTAGGTCTTGCCTGCGATATTGGTGAGTACGTTCAGCCGACCGCGGTGGGCCATGCCGATCGCGGCGCCTTCGAGCCCACCCGTCGCGGCGCCCTGCAGGATCTCGTCGAGTAGCGGGATGAGCGATTCGCCGCCCTCCAGCGAGAAGCGCTTCTGCCCTACGAACTTGGTCTGAAGGAAGGTCTCGAAGGCCTCGGCCTCATTGAGCTTGCGCAGGACACGCAACTGCTCGTCGTGGCCCGGCTTCTGGTACTTGACCTCCACCTTCTCCTGGAACCAGCGGCGCTGATCGGGATCCTGGATGTGCATGTACTCGATGCCGAGCGTGCGGCAGTACGAGTCGCGCAGCACACCGAGGATGTCGCGGAGCTTCATCACGCGCTTGCCGCCGAATCCACCGGTCACGAACTCGCGATCCAGGTCCCAGAACGTCAGACCGTGACTCTCGATCTCGAGATCGGGGTGCGAGCGCTGCACGTACTCGAGCGGGTCGATGTCCGCCATGAGGTGGCCGCGCACTCGGTAGGAGTTGATGAGTTCCTGCACCCGGGACTGCTTGTCGACGCGTTCAGCGAGGTCGACGGCGATGTCGGGGTTCCAGCGGATGGGCGCGTACGGGATGCGCAGCGCGGCGAAGATGTCGTCGTAGAAGCCGCGCTCGCCGATGAGCGCCTCGTGGACCTTTTTCAGGAACTCACCGGAGCCCGCTCCCTGGATGACGCGGTGGTCATAAGTGCTGGTCAGGGTGATCGTCTTGCCGATCGCCAACTCGGCCAGCGTCTTCGGGCTCGCTCCCTGGAACTCGGCTGGGTATTCGAGGGCGCCGGCGCCGATGATGCAGCCCTGGCCCTTCATCAGACGCGGCACCGAGTGCACGGTGCCGATGCCACCGGGGTTGGTCAGCGAGACTGTGGCGCCCGCGTGGTCGGCGGCGGTCAGCTTGTTGCTGCGTGCGCGTGCGACCAGATCTTCGTATGCGGCAAGGTATTCGGTGAATGTCAGTGTCTCGGCGCGTTTGATGCTCGGCACCAGAAGCGCGCGCGTGCCGTCGGGCTTGGGCAGGTCGATCGCGATCCCGAGGTTCACGTGCGCCGGCGCGATGACGGAGGGCTTGCCGTCGATCTCGGCGTAGGAGACGTTCTGGCTGGGGAACTCCTTCAGCGTCTGGATCAGGGCCCAGCCGATGAGGTGCGTGAAGCTGATCTTGCCGCCGCGCGAGCGAGACATGTGGTTGTTGATGACGATGCGGTTGTCGATCATCAGCTTCGCCGGGATCGTGCGCACGCTGGTCGCAGTGGGAACAGTCAGCGACTGGTCCATGTTTGCCGCCAAGGTCTTCGTCAGCCCTCGAAGGGGAGTGACCTTGTCTTCGTCGGCGGTAGCTTCGTCAGCGTCTTCGCTCTTCTTCGCCGTCGGCTTCGGCGCCTGAGCAGGAATGGGCGCTGCAGCGGCGGGTTTGGCGGTCGTGCGCGCCTTGGGCTGCGACCCGATCACGGGGATCGGTGCAGTCACGGGATGCTCGCCCGAGGTCGACTGCGAAGGAGTCGTGGTGGCAGTCGAGGATGCTCCGGCCGATGCGCCGGGGCGGTAGTTCTCGAGGATCGGCCACCACTCTTTGTCGACCGAGTTGCGGTCGACCTTGAACTGCTCGTAGAGCTCGTCAACGAGCCACGTATTGGCTCCAAACTCGCCGTCGTCTGAACTTCCGACGCCGGTCACCTGGTTCGCCACGCGCTATCGCCCTCTTTCATCGCTGAACAGTTATGAACATGCGCTGTTCTCGGGAAGCTCCCGGGTCGCGCATCCTCGCTACTAGCCTAACGTGTTCCGACGGTGGGATAGGCGAGCAAAATCGTCGGTTTCACCGCTGAAAGACAACGTCGGCACAGTCCGGTTGCGCTCGCTCGAACTCACAGAGGAAACAGAAGATCGCCCGCGCGCGACTCTGTAGAATGAGGAGCACAATGGACGACCCTCCCAGTTGCAGTACATCGCCCCACCACCCGCCCTTCCGCTCTGAGGAGGGGAATGTCTGATGGACTACGTCATGTTGGGAGTGGGGCTCCTGCTCACCGTGGGGACGGGGCTCTTCGTCGCCAGTGAGTTCGCTCTGGTCAACCTCGACCGGGCGGAACTTGAAGCACGTCAGGCGAGAGGCGAGTCAAGACTCGCGCTCACCATCAGTGCGCTCAAGCACACCTCGACGCATCTGTCGTCGGCGCAGCTGGGCATCACCCTGACGACGCTGCTCACAGGTTTCACGATGGAGCCGGCGCTGTCGAACCTGCTCTCGCCGGTGTTCATCTCATGGGGTGTCGCAGAAGCTGCGGTGAGACCGATCTCGACGGTGATCGCCATGTTCGTCGCAACGGTGTTGTCGATGATCTTCGGCGAGCTCGTCCCGAAGAACTTCGCGCTTGCCCTTCCTCGTGCAACGGCGAAGCTTGTCGTCCCTTTTCAGGTCGCCTTTACGACGATCTTCAAACCGGCCGTCGTGGTGCTCAACGAAAGCGCGAACGCGATGCTGCGAGCGGTGGGCATCGAACCGAAGGAAGAGATCTCCGGCGCACGAACGGCGGAGGAGCTCTCGTCGCTGGTGCGTCGCTCCGCAAGCGCCGGCATGCTCGAAGCCGACACCGCCACCCTGCTCGATCGGGCGCTCACCTTCTCTCGTCTCTCGGCAGATGACGTCATGACGGCGAGGCCGAGCATGCATGCGATCGCTGCGAGCGACAGCGCCGAAGACGTCATCCAGCTGGCCCGTCGCACAGGCCACAGTCGCTTTCCCGTCTACGGCGACGATCTCGACGACATCACCGGGGTCGTGCACCTGAAAGCCGCTGTCTCCGTCCCACGCGAAAGGCGAAGCGAGGTTCCGGCCGGCGCTCTCGCGACCGAGCCGCTGCGTGTTCCTGAGACGCAGCACCTCGACGTTCTCATATCCGAACTGCGCGCCAAGGGTTATCAGCTCGCAATCGTCGTGGACGAGTATGGCGGAACCGCCGGAATCGTCACACTCGAAGATCTGGTCGAGGAGATCGTCGGCGAGGTGTCCGATGAGCATGACCGCAGTCGTGCAGGTGTGGTCAGGGGGCGAGGCTCGATCACGTTCCCTGGCGAGCTGCGCCCGGATGAGTTGCGAAACCGCGCCGGCGTGCGCGTGCCAGAAGGAGACGTGTACGACACCGTGGCCGGTTACATCATGAGCGTGCTCGAACGAGTGCCGTCGACGGGCGATGAGGTCCCCGTGGAATCCGGTGTGCTGCAGGTCGTGCGGATGGACGGCCGTCGCGTTGACCGCGTGCGTTACACGCCGCTGCCGGTCGAGGCCGCGTCAGAGGAGGTGCAGCGATGAACGATTGGGCAGGCCTGGTCTGGCTCGTGGTGCTCCTCATTGCGAACGCCTTCTTCGTCGGTGCTGAGTTCGCGGTGATCTCCGCGCGGCGCTCGCAGATCGAGCCTCGCGCGGAAGAGGGCTCTCGTGCGGCGAAGACGGCGCTGTATGCCATGGAACACGCGACGCTCATGCTCGCGACCTCGCAGCTCGGCATCACGATCTGCTCGCTGCTGATCCTGA
>JBEBSN010000148.1:0-4609 GCA_040394295.1 Microbacterium sp. | reverse complement strand
GGCGCCGCCCGGCGCTGCCTCGCGCGCCAGCGCGCCCGCCGGCCGCCGCGCGCCCAGGCGGGCCCCGAGCGTCGCGGGAGAATCGAGATGAACGGTTGCCATCCGCACATCTTTGTACAGATCGCATAAAAATAGAAGCTCCCCTATTTGAAAAATACAAACCTAACGGAAACACGGTCTTCTACTGTGGGCGGTGTCGCAGTGCAGCGACGGGAAAGGATCGAGGAGACGTGTCCAAAGAGACGTTCGGACTTGCCGTGGCGCAGGTCGGTGGAGTTCAGCCCGAAGAGTCGCGGGGAGAGGTCGTGGAGCGCCTGGTTGCGCTCATGCGAGTCGCGCAGCAACGTGGCGCGGAGTTCGTGGTCTTCCCCGAGCTCACGTTGACCACATTCTTTCCGCGTTACTGGGCGGAATCCCAAGCCGATGCCGACCGGTACTTCGAATCGGAGATGCCCAGCGCTGAAACCCGACCGCTCTTCGATGCGGCCAAAGAGCTCGGGGTCGGTTTCTATCTCGGATACGCAGAGCTCACAGACGACGGACAGCACTTCAACACGTCCATTCTCGTCGACAGTGCCGGCAGCATCGTCGGTAAGTACCGAAAGATCCATCTGCCCGGCCATGCGGACAATCGCCCGCAGCTGGCTCATCAGCATCTGGAGAAGCGATACTTCCAGGTCGGGGATCTGGGCTTCGGTGTCTTCGAGATGAACGGTCTCAAGATCGGCATGGCACTGTGCAACGACCGCCGGTGGCCGGAAGTGTATCGAGCGCTCAGCCTCCAGGGAGCAGACCTCGTGGTGCTCGGCTACAACACCCCACTCGAGGTTCCTGGTTGGAACGAAGAGCCGCACGCCAAGATGTCGACGCATCTGCTCTCGCTGCAGGCAGGCGCCTACCAGAACTCTGTGTGGGTGGCTGCGGCTGGCAAGAGCGGCACGGAAGACGGTACCTACATGATCGGTGGTTCCGCGATCGTCGCCCCTTCGGGTGAGATCGTCGCAAAAGCGATCGGAGATGCCGACGAGGTGGTCGTGACGCACATCGCGCTCGACATGGCTGCCGGCTACCGCGAAAGCGTCTTCGACTTCGCGGCCCATCGACGTCCGGAGCACTACTCGATCATCGTCGATCGGGTCGGGCGCGGAGAACCGATTCCCGTACCCGGCTACTCCGTTGAAGACTGAATAGGAGAGAACATGGGCAATATACTTCTGCGCGGCGGCACCGTCGTGGACGGTAACGGCCGCTCTCGGTCCGACCTTCTGATCTCGGACGGTTGTATCGTCGGTGCGGGACGCTTCGATGAACTATCGCACGGCGAAGTCGACGTCGTCGACTGCAGTGGCATGATGGTGCTTCCCGGTGGCGTGGACGTGCACACCCATCTGGATGCGCCGTTGATGGGAACAACAACGGCGGACGATTTCGCCACAGGGACGGTCGCAGCCGCTGTCGGTGGCACCACGACGATCGTTGACTTCGCGATGCAGATTCCGGGCAGCACGCTCACCGACTCATTGCAATTGCACCAGGAGAAGGCGAAGGGCAAAGCGGCGATCGACTACGGGATGCACATGTGCATCACCGATCTCTATGACGGCGCCATCGAGGAGCTGAAAGAGGTGCGAGACGAAGGAGTGAGCAGCCTCAAGGTCTTCATGGCTTACCGCGGAACGCTCATGTTGCACGACGGCCAACTGTACGACGTACTGCGAGGTGCGAGCCGCGTGGGAAGCCAGGTGTGCGTGCACGCGGAAAACGGTGACGTGATCGATCGAATCGCCGCGGATCTCGTCGCCGAAGGCAAGACGGGCCCTGGCTACCATGAACTCGCCCGACCGCCCGCAACCGAGGTCGAGGCGGTGGAGCGTGCGATCCGCATCTCCCGTATGGCAGATGCACCTCTCTACTTCGTGCACCTGTCGACGGAGGGGGCGGTCGATGCGGTCGGAGAGGCCCGGATGGCCGGATGGCCTGTTTCGGCTGAGACGTGCACCCACTACCTCACCCTCGATCGAGACGTCTACGACCAGCCTGGGTTCGAGCCGGCGAAGGCGGTCCTCACTCCGCCACTGCGCACATTCGAACACCGTGAAGCGCTGTGGAGGGGGCTGAACTCGGGCGTCCTCAGCGTCGTCAGCTCCGATCACTGTCCGTTCTGCTTCGAGGACAAGAAGCGTCTCGCCGGCGCCGACTTCCGAGCGATCCCCAATGGCGGGCCCGGCGTCGAACACCGAATGGCGGTGGTCTACGGCAAAGGCGTGGCGGAAGGCAAGATCACCCTCGAGCGATTCGTCGAACTCACATCCACCATTCCGGCGAAGCAGTTCGGCCTCTTCCCGCGCAAGGGGCACCTAGGAATCGGAGCCGACGCTGACGTGGTCGTGCTTGATCCGAACGGCACGACCCTCATCAGTGCTGACACCCAGATGCAGAACATGGATTACACCCTGTACGAGGGTTGGAAGCTCCCAGGTCAGATCAAGAAGGTCTTCTCCCGTGGACGTCTCGTCGCTGACAGTGGCCGTTTTGTCGGCACCGCCGGGCACGGAAGCTACCTTCACCGAGGCAGCCTCTGAGTCGGCCGCGATCGACGCTCGAAAACCCCAACCATCAACGTCGCATCTCGTGCGACGAGCCTTAGCAGTACCCGACTGAAGGAGACGACGGTGTCCCAAGACTCTAGAACGACGCCTAAATCAACGCTCTACAACTCAGATCTTGCGCCGGAATCTGCCTCCGGAACGTGGAAGACCTGGAATCTGTTCGCCTGGTGGATGTCGGGCTGGCACAGCCTTGCGGGATACTCGGTGGCGATCGGTCTGTTTGCGACTGGCCTTGTCGGCTGGCAGGTCATGGTCGCTTTCATCATCGGCGTTGCGATCCTCTATTTCGCCAATAACCTCAGCGGTGTCGCCGGACAGCGCGAGCGCGTGCCGTTTCCCGTGTTCGCGCGAGCCAGCTTCGGCGTCAAGGGTGCGAACATCCCTGCAGTGTTGCGTGGTGTGGTGGGGGTGTTCTGGTACGGCGTTCAGACATACCTCGCCTCCCAAGCGGTGATGATTCTGCTCTTGAAAGTCTTTCCCGGCACGCTTCCGCTGACAGAGTCGTCGTTCCTAGGATTGTCGGCCCTCGGTTGGATCTGCTTCCTCGCGCTCTCGGCCGTTCAAGCGCTCGCTTTGATGAACGGCATGGAGACGGTACGGAAGCTGTCGGACTTCGCTGGTCCCGTTGTCTGGATCGCGATGATCGTCCTCGCCGTGTGGATGCTCGCGCGCGCTGAGTGGTCGATCGATCTGAACTACCGCACGGTCGAAACCGGCGGCGGGTTCATCGGGCTCATTGCTGCGGCGTTCATCCTTGTTGCGTACTTCGGTGGGCCGACCTTGAACTTTGCCGACTTCTCGCGCAATGCCCCATCGGCTGCGATGGTGCGCAAGGGAAACTTCCTCGGCTTGATCGTCAACGCGACGGCGTTCGGGATCATCTCCATCGTGATTGCCCTTGCCGCAGTCAAGGTGCACGGCTCCGCCGTGAGCGACCCGCTGGAACTGCTTTACGATCTGGACAATGTCGCAGCGCTGCTTGTGGCACTCATCGCCATCGCGCTCGCAACCGCCGGCATCAATGTGATCTACAACTTCGTCGCTCCCGTGTACGACATGCTGCAGGTGTGGCCCCGGGTCTTCACGTTCCGCACTGCCGGAGTCGCCGTCGCGATCATCTCGATCCTCATCACGCCATGGAACCTCTTCGCTAATCCCATCATCGTGAATCAGATGGTGGGCGGAGTTGGCGCCCTGATGGGCCCGCTTTACGGGATCATCATGGTCGATTACTACCTGCTGCGGAAGAAGTCGCTGAACACGGCCGCTCTCTTCGACGACACCACGAAAGGCGCGTACTGGTACGCGCGCGGGTATAACACCAGGGCCATCATCGCGTTGATCATCGGCGGCGGTGTCACGATCGGCATGACGATCATCCCCGCATTGTCGGCGGCGACGGCATTCACCTGGCCGGTCGGGGTGTTGCTGTGCGGTGGTATCTACTACTTCATCGGTCAGTCGGCGATCACCGAACCTGAACGCGATACGAAAGAGTCGCTGTCAGTGGAGGCCTGACCGCATCCCGCGCCGTAAGCAGATCGCTTCGGAGAACGGACTGAGACGTCGAGGGGCGACCCGCGGTTTCCGGACCGTTCCCGAAGCGATCTGCGTGCGCCTACCCGAACAGCAAAGACAGCACGGTCGAGCCGCCGCCGATGAGGATGAGCGACACGATCGTCACCCAGGCGACGACGCGCATGCGCCGGGTGCGTCGTTCGCCGAGGCGACCGTAGTCTTCGTCCCCGGCGACGTGGCCGGTGTCGACCTGGCCGGTGTCGGACTGACCGTGTCGCTCGACACCGCTCATCAGTTCGAGGGCTCCGAGACGGTCGGTCCGAACGCGGCGGGGAGCGTGCCCTGCGAACGCTCGCGCAGTTCGGCTGCCGAAACAGTGAACAGTCCGGTCACCTCGAGGTCGGCGACAGTGTCGGTCACGCCGATACGCAGCACCGGGTAGCCGCGGCCTTCGCACAGTCCGCGGAACTTCACGTCGTCCT
>JBEBSN010000147.1:0-4625 GCA_040394295.1 Microbacterium sp. | reverse complement strand
CGAAAGCGATGATCTTTGCCATGAGTTTTGTCGTCCCTCCTGGACGTAGACGTTCTGGGTTAGCACTCAGGGTGTGAGAGTGCTAATGCCATTCTGGCACTCGACCCCATCGAGTGCAAGCCGCGCGTCAAGGTTGCGACTCGGCCGCTGCGTCTACTCGGGCGCGCTGTCGGCGCGATCGAGTCCGATCACGATCACGAGCTGCTTCGCTTCGGGATTGTTGGGGTCTGCGTAGACGTCGCTCTGCTCGATCTGTGCGCCACCGATGACGTCAGACAGCCCGAGCGCAGCAAGCTCGTCGGCTTCCTTCTCGTAATACACAGTGGTGTCGGCGAAGTCCTGTGAGCCCGCCGGTCCGTTGGTGACCGATCCCGCGGCCCAGCCGTTGTTGAGAAGCGTGTCGCGCATCTGAACGTCAAGGCCCTCTTCGGGTGTGGCGTTGAGCACCAGTACCGAATACTCGGTGTCCACGACTCCGGTGACCTCTGGGGTCGGTGGGGCGACCGGCTCAGCCTCTGCAAAGAGCGAGATGCGCCCCATCAGCACGAGCGCGACGAAGATGCCGACGACGATGAGTACGAGAGCCGAGACGAATGACCACAGCAGGACGACCCATCCGTTCATTCCCGGCGCTTCTGCGCGGTGCGCCCCGACACGTCCGGACGATCGGGGAACTTCATCAAAGCGGTCGCTTACAGGCTTGGGCACCCGTCGATGCTATCTTCCCCGACCGATAATCCACTCACAGCGCGCGAGTAGCGGATGTTCAGCCGGCGAATCCCCTCATCCGAGCGACTCGTTTATCGGTTCTGCTCTCACGCAGCCGACGAAGACGGCGCACCAGCAGGGGGTCGTGCTCGAGCGCCTGCTCGGTGTCGATGAGGCGACCCAGCAGTTGGTAATAACGCGCAGGACTCATGCCCAGCTTCGTGCGGATGACCTCTTCCTTCATTCCGCCATGGCGCGGCCATGCCGCCTCCAGGGCAAGGATCGCGCGGTCGCGATCAGTGAGGTCTCCGAGCATGTGTCCAGGCTATGCACGAACCTCTTGAGAGCTCGCGCGCCACTCCCACCATCGGCCCAATGGATCGGCCGCTGCGTGCACCCGACCGTCGAGAGCGACGACGAAGCCCGTCCACTCGTCCGCATTCACGGGTGGGCGCCAGGCAGCATGCGTCTGAGGTGCGTCTATCGTGATCCACCGTGCCGGCAGATCCTGGATCCGACCGATGAGCTCGCGCCGTGGCGCCCATGGGATGTGCACCAGCACACCGGGTGTCGTGATCACGAGCGTTGCGTCGTTCGGAGCGGATGCCGCGAGCTCTGCGACCTGTTCCCCGGCGTCGCCGCGAACGAGAGCGGGCGGGTCGCTCGCGGCTATGTCGAGCGCTGCGGCGATGCGCTCGGCGCGGTCCGTCTCGCCGGGCCAGACCAGACCCTCGAGCCAGGCACGGTCGCGCCGGTCTCGGGCATCGAGCGGATCGAGATCGATTCCCGCACGCCACACGACCTGCGGCATCCGGAGAGCAGGCAGATCGCCACGCACCTCACTCGTCAGCACGACGGAAGAAGGTCCGTCGTCAGGGTCGAGGGCGACGCGGATTCCTCCTTCCGCATCCACGAACCGGTACGAGTAGCGATCGGGGTACAGACACAGACCTCCCGATGCGCCGATCTCTAGCAGCGCGATAGGGCCTTCGACCTCTGAGAGCACCGGCAGCAACGGAGCGAGCCGCAGAGGCTCGTTGGTCTGCAGGCGCCGCGCCGCACACTCCGACACGACTTCATCAGCGTGGGCCAGTAAGAACTCGCGCCAGCACTCAAACGCGGCCAGGGGCGCCCCCAGCATCCGCGTCACCGCGAAGACGAGCGGAGGCTGGCGTCGCGTCTCGGGGACGCGCGCGATCACGGCCTGGGCGTCCGGATCGTCAGCGACGCCCTGTGCCCATCGCCGGTAGAGCTCTGACCGACCGGGAGCTTCGTCGCGTGCGAAGCGCAGGTAGCGTTCACGAACGGTTTCCGACACCCGTCCATTCTCGCGTGACGGAGCCGAAACCTCGCAAGAGGGGGAGAATGGAAGGTGACCCAGGAGGACCGATGGATTACAGCGTGAAGAAGACAGACGACCAGTGGCGCGCCGAGCTCGGTGACGAGCAGTATGCAGTGCTGCGGCAAGCTGCCACCGAGCGCGCCTGGACCGGCGAGCTGCTCGACGAGAAGCGCGCGGGCCTGTACACGTGCGGTGCGTGTGGCGCTGAGCTGTTCAAGAGCGGCACCAAGTTCGACTCCGGGTGCGGCTGGCCGAGCTTCTACGAATCGATCCGGCCCGATGCGGTGCAGCTCATCGAAGACAACACTCTGGGTATGCAGCGCACAGAGGTTCGCTGCGCCGACTGCGGTTCTCACCTCGGCCATGTGTTCCCCGACGGCTTCGGCACGCCGACGGGCGACCGTTACTGCATGAACTCCCTGGCACTGAACTTCACCCCGGGCGATTCCGAGGCGTGAGCGCACTCGACGCCGTCAGGGCGCGCCAATCCTGGTCGAAGGTCTCAGACGACGCCCCGACACGCGACGAACTGCTTGCGTTGATCGCTGCGGCAGGGCGAGTGGCAGATCATTCGTCGCTGCAACCGTGGCGGCTGATCGAACTGCGCGGCGACGATCGTATGACGCTCGGCGCCGCGATCGCGAAGGCTCAAGGCGATGAGACGCCGTCGTCCAAACCGCTGCGTGCGCCGTTGCTGATCGCGGTCGTGGCCAGTATCCGCCAGAGCGAGAAGGTACCCCGTTGGGAGCAGGAGGCAACGGCGGCCGGCGTCGCGCATATGCTCAGCCTGCTGCTCGATGAAGCTGGATGGGGCGTCATATGGCGCACCGGCGGGCACACGCGGTCCAAGGCGGTGGCGAAGGCGCACGGGCTCAAGAAGAACGAAGAGCTGCTCGGCTGGTTGTACGTCGGCGGTAAACCAGAGAAGAAGAAACCCGGGCATCGCAAGCTCAGCGACGGCCGCGCGTTCCTCAGCGACATGCCGAAGAAGTAGGGCACGCTGATGTCTGCGGTCAGGGCTACCCTGTCTGCATGTGCGCAAGCTACGGTCTGGATCCTCGCTTCACCGACTCCGAACTTCTGGCAGAAGCAGATGCCGACGTCCTTGAGAGCCTCAAGACGTGGGCCGAGCGAAACGCCGGGGAGACGGTGCGCCCGACCGGAAAGAACCTCCGCAATCTGAATCCCCTCGTCGTTCCAGACGGTGACGGTGCAGGCGTCGAATCAGCGTGGTGGGGTTTTCTCATCAACGGAGAACCAGCGAAGTTCCCCTCGATCAACACGCGGTCTGAGCGCCTGCAAGATCGGCCGACGGGGCTGAGAAGCCGCGCGCTCGTGCCCGCGACCGGCTGGTTCGAGCTGAAGAAGCCCGAGCGGGTGTGGCACGAGTTCGCGCTCGGCAGCGGTGCCGTGTTCGGCATGGCCGCAGTGACGCAGCGGGGTCGCACTTCCGACGGCGACTGGTTCATCTGCTACTCCGTGGTGATGCGGCCCGCACCGCCCCATCTGGCAGGCATTCACGACCGTGTTCCGGTGCTGATCCCTCCGACGCTGAGTCACGAGTGGCTGCACGCTGAGCCCGGCCGGGAGATCATAGATGAAGCGATCATCGCGTCAGAAGACTTCACCTCACGAATCTCGGCGACAGCGCGAGCGGGGCGGCCATGACACGTCGAGTGCAGGAGCGCGCGGATGGGTGACGACGATGCGGGGATTCGCGCTCGAGACGCCATTGCTCTGATGCGCCGTGTCCGTGATCGAATCGACCGCGACTACGCGACACCGCTGAACGTCGAAGATCTCGCGAAGGGCGTTCACCTTTCCGCAGGCTTCCTGAGCCGTGAGTTCCGCCGCATCTACGGAGAATCCCCCTACTCGTATCTGATGACACGCCGCATCGAGCGGGCCATGACGCTGCTGCGCCGCGGCGACCTCTCGGTGACAGACATCTGCTTCACGGTCGGTTTCTCATCTCTCGGCACCTTCAGCACCCGCTTCTCCGAACTCGTCGGCGTCTCGCCAAGCGTGTACCGAGCTGATCCGTCGCGTTCGCTCGATGGCATTCCCCCGTGCTTGGCGAAACAAGTGACGCGTCCGGTCAGGAATCAAGAAGCGCGCTCCGACGCGCCGACCTAGCGTTGGTGTCATGAACATCTCCATCCATCACACATTCTTGCCCCACACCGACGCAGAAGCGGCGCTCGGATTCTACCGCGACATGCTCGGCTTCGAGGTGCGCAAAGATGTCGGGTACCAGGACATGCGCTGGATCACCGTGGGCCCTGCCGGCGGAGACGGCACGTCGATCGTGCTGCATCCACCCACCGCCGACCCCGGATTCACCGACGGAGAGAAGCAGACCGTGCTGAACCTGATCGCGAAGGGGCTGTACGGCGCGGTGACTCTGGCCTCCGACGATCTCGACGGGCTCTTCGAACGCCTGGAGGCGGCTGGCGCCGACATCGTGCAAGAGCCCACCGATCAGGACTACGGCGTGCGCGATGCCGCGGTACGCGACCCCGCGGGCAATCTCATCAGGATGAATCAGCTCTGAGCATCTCGGCCTCATCGCGCT
>JBEBSN010000146.1:0-4692 GCA_040394295.1 Microbacterium sp. | reverse complement strand
GCGGAGTCGTGAACAGTTGCTCTTCGGGGTCGGTTACAGCGTTCCGCGCGACATGCGCCGAAAGCGAGGCGGTGAGTTCGCCAGGCACATAGACGGTCCGCTCGGAGTGGTACTTCGGCGGCACCAGCTTGGCTGCTTTGATCGTGGAGCCCTGTACCTGGCGTGCCACCCGGATTGAACGGCCGAGGAAATTGATGTCGGCGAGTTGGAGGCCTGCCGCTTCGCCCAGGCGCATGCCGGCGAAAACGCATACCTCGACGAAACCTCGGAACTCACCAGCTGCCTCCAGAACGGCGTGGACTTCGTCGGGGCCGAGAACCCGCATGGTGGCTTCGAGTTTGCGGGCGCGTGGAGGCTTGACTCCAACTGTGGGATTCGTCGCAATGATGCGATCGGCGACTGCCGCGCGGAACGCCATCTGCACATAGTTGAGGCGCGTCTTGATCGTGGATGGCGCGAGCCCGCGTTTCAGTTCTCCCGCGATCCATGCCTGGACGTGTGAGGCGTTCACGGCGCCGACCGAACCACCCTTCCACGGCACGCTCGATACGGCAACCGTGGCCGCTTCGTGCGTTCCTTCGGTCCATGTCTGCCGTTGCATCCACGCCCTCGTCCAGTCGGACCATGTGATCTTTCCGGCCTTCGGGTCGACGTACTGTCCGGTGACCACGGCTGCCGCGACTTCGTTCAGCCACCGCTGGGCGTCGCGCTTCAAGGCGAAGTGTCGGGCGTGTTCTTTGCCTGCCGCGTCTCGATATCGTGCGCGCCAGACGCCGTCGTTTCGCTGCGTGATGGATGCCATCAGTGCTCCTTAGTGGGCCCGTTCTCCACGCGCGAACGCGCCGTCTGTCCTTCGACCAGGTCGCGCACGTGGGCGTCGAAGGCTTCGGTGAACTGCCGAGCGGATCGGTCGACCGGACCATCTATGAGTTCGTTGACATCGAGAAGTCCGCGATGATGTTCCGCTGCGCGGGCCAACCCTTCGACTGCAGCGTCGACCGCTGTGCGCCGTATGACATCGATGGTGATATCTTCATCCAGCTCACCGGCCGGCACTAGATCGATGGACACCGCGAGCTGTCGCTGTTCAGCGAAGGAGCTGTAGGCAAGTTCGTGGATCTCGTCCAATAGTTCGCCGAACTCGCGAAGGTGCAACGTGAGATCAAGGTGATCGCCCGTCGAAAGCAACATCTGATGCTGGATCCCAAAGACCTGGCCAAGCGCCTCAGCCTCAGTGAGTCGGAGCGGCCTTTCGCCCTTCTCGACCGCCCAGACGGTGGCCTGCGACCATCGGAAGCCTTTTTTGCGCATCGCGTCAGCGAGATCCTTCTGGCTCCCACCGCCTCTTAGTCGCGTCACATTTCGGCCGATTTCTGCATCGTTCGCCATGAGACGACGGTACTACGAAATTCTATTGCGCGCGACTAGATATCGTGTTCTACTGGAGTATCCAGTTACTTCCAACTACGAACGGAGGTGAGAATAATGGACAAGATCATGTTCATCGGCGACGTAGCCGACCGCTTGCGTCGAACACCAGCGCAGCTGCGCTGGATGGTACACATGGGTACCGCCCCGCAGTCGGCGATTATCGCCGGCCGCCGTTGCTGGCGCGAGTCGGACGTAGAGAAGTACATCGCGGACGCGTTTTCCAGTGCACAATGACCTGATCCCCTCGAGCCGAAGGCGCGGCCGACTCCGACAGCAGGTCGGCCGCAGCACAGCTCGTCAATTTGCCGACAGTTGCGTCTTAGGTAGCAGCCATCCCATCGCGATCGCCAGCCACGGCCTGCTGCACCAGCCGAACGAGCGGCACTTCCGTCCGACGCCGACCTCTCGCGCGCCCTCGAAGGCCCGCGGTCAATCGCGCAACAGTCCGTTGCGCGGTTGCCCCGATGAAGCCGACTCGGTACGGATCTGCGGCCCGCAAACGATCCGAGGATTAGTCAGCGAGACATTCCGGCTGTGCTCACGCCGGCCACTGCGAATCCTTGCGGCCTCATCGTTTCGTCTCGCGCAGCCCGCCGTAGCTCCGCGTCGACTGCGCGAAGCGAGTCGCTGATGGTGACCTCCGTGGTGCCTCGCAACATCGTCGCGGCGAGGGAGCGTTTAGCCGCGGTATCCGTCCTGGCGACTACCACTGCGTGATTCCAGTGACGCCCACGGGTGAGTCCGACGTAGAGGCCGGCAGCATCCACATCGGGGCCGACAATCGCTTTGTCAACGGTTTCTCCTTGGACGCCGTGCACTGTCGAGGCGTATGCGAGCTGAACGTGCTCAAGCGCATAGTCGCGACTCACCCGACGTCGTTCGCCGCTGTCGCTGGGTGAGAGGAGCTCAACAAAGTCGGGCTCGATCCGGCTGACGATCCACTGCGCTCGGTTGTCGACTCCGGTGCGCCGGTCATTGCGGCGGGTCTGCACGGCGTCTCCGACCAGGAGTCGCTGCTCCCCCATCCCCATCGCAACGCGGGTGGGGTCGAGTTCGCCGCGCTCGATGCGTCGACCCTGGATCAATGCGTTGACCGTATCCACCTCGCTATTCGTTCCGCAAACTATCGCGACGCGTTGACCGCGGCCTTCGGCGTCGAAGTATCCGTCGATCATCGCTTCCCGTGCCGCCTCGACGCTGTCGACTCGCTGCAGGCGTCGGCCCGCATAGAGTCTTTCGGCGAGCTCGAGGGCATGCGCGCCGTCGCGCGGATTGCGGAGCTGCAAAGTGAGCGTGGCGTACTCCGCGTCGTGGAAGCGGTGCACTGTGTCCAGTTCGATGGATGCTGGAGAGTGACGGATCGCGGATGCCATCGCTCCGGCATGGCCGACGGGAAGCGCTTGGTGCGGGTCGCCGACCATCGCCACGCCGGCACCGGCTTCGAGGGTGAGTTCGAATAGGGCGTTCGCCGCTTGCAGGTCAAGGACGCCGGCCTCATCCACCACGATGCGGTCCCCCGGGCGCAAGGAATATCTCTGTGAACCGTCGTATTTCAACCCGGTGGCGCGATCCACTTGACCGATGTCGAGGCGGCGCCACACCTGCACTCCCGTTGAGTCGGTCGACCAGCGGTATCCGTAGTCGTACAGAAGCGCATGGACGCTGGACGCCTCGGCTCCTGTCTCACGCGACGCGACCGATGCCGCTTTGCGGGTAGGAGCGACAACGAGCATCCGCCGTCGTTGCGACGTCAACGCGTGCAGTGTCGCCCGCAACATCGTGGTCTTTCCTGCGCCCGCCGGTCCGATGACGGTCACCAAGCCGATCGAGCCAGCGATGGCGCATGCCGCCGCTGCTTGGGACGCGTCAAGGCCGTCAGCAGCCTTCACCGATCGAGCTGTGCGCCGCAGCTCGTCCGGCAACAGCGATCGGCCGGGAGTGGCGATCGCGTCCAACGCTTCGCCGACACGGATTTTCAGCCGCATCGTCTCGGTCGCCATCAGTGACTTCACGTGCTCGGGAACCGCCGGCTGTGACGACAGGCTCACAGTCAGGCGACGGGCGCGATCGGTGATGCGGCGCAGGACTGCATCGAGATCAGCACGATCCGCGACCACGCCCGATCGCGACAGCACCCGTATGGCCCCTGCGCGGAGGTCATAGTGGCTGAACCGTCCGCTGGATCCGGTGGATCGGAGATCGGCATCGACTACCGCGGCGGCGGCAAGCATGTCGAGATCCAGATCGTCCACGCAGACGAGGTCGGCTGCTCGCGGCATCCGCGAGGTCAGGAGTGCGGCATCGATCGTGGCGAGTTCTTCGCGCACGGTCGCTTCCCAAGATTGCTCGTCGAGCAGGGAGGGCTTGTCAGGGCGCGCGACTGCCCACGCTCTGCGGTCAATCTGCTGCAGCACTTCGACGCTCGGCCTGGTTCCGCTGTGCGCGGCCTCCCACTGCGCGATCAAACGGACTCGATTTGTCTCGATCTGCGCCGATCGCCGAGACATCGGCGCGACTGCGGTGGCGAGCTCCGCGATCTCCCCGTCCGCACCGATCGTGTAGCCGTGACGGGCGAGTGCGGCGATCCATTGCGGATCTGTGCGGGCGGCGAGCTCACCCTCGGCATTGATGACGGTGTGGAACTTCATCGCGACTCGTGAATCGACGTTGGTCCACTTGCCGTCGTCACCGCGCACTTTCACGTTCAACCAGAGGTGCCGATGCGCATGCGGGTCAAGCGCACGGGATCGACGGTGTTGCAACTCGACGACCTCGAGCCGAGCGATGGACTCGCGGATGAGTCCGCCGTGGCCTCGCCGCGCATTCAGCTCGCGTTGCCAAAGTGCTATGACGCGGTTGCGGATGCGGTCCTGAAGCACCTCGAATTCTGCCGCCAGATCCGGATGCAGCAATGCGGCGATGCTGTACGACTTGGGGTGATTCAGCGTTCCGTCCAGGAGCAGGTCTGCATCAGGTCGCATGAGGGACGTGCCGCGTTGCTCCCCCGTGACCGGATCATGGCCGGTGAGCCACACACGCAGTCCGCCTGCTGAGAGCTCGTCGGAACTGACCACTCCATCCTCGACGACGAAGCGCGCCACCGTCGAGCCGCCGGTACCGCTGTAGTTCTCGAGCACCTCGACCACGGCAGAGTGGGGCAAGTGGGCATCGCACCTTCCCTCAAGCGCGTAGGAGATCGCGTGGCGAACACCGCGCGAATCGCCACCTCTTTTCCAGCGCTCCAAGCCACCTCGCACAGCA
>JBEBSN010000145.1:0-4807 GCA_040394295.1 Microbacterium sp. | reverse complement strand
GTTGGAGGGACCATGATGAGTTGTGGGAGTTGGCCCACTTCGTCGCGGTCTCTCGCCCAGGACATGTTCTGAGCACCGATGGCCTCCCGAGCGACAACGTGAGTCAACTGGAAGTTCCAGCGCTCTCGATATCGTCGACGGCATGCCGAGAGCGTGTGAGCGACGATCAGCCGGTGTGGTACCTCGTTCCCGACGGCGTCGTTCAGTACATCGCGAAACATCATCTGTATCGGAGTAAGGCATGAGTACATCGGATCAGCAGGGCAACAAGCCTCTGACCCGCAAGCAATTGCGGGAGATCCGTCTCACTGGTGCGACGCCAGTGATTTCCGAAGACCAGGCCGCGTCCGCCGCAGTGCCACCGGCACCGGCACGAGCTGAGACGCAATCACCGAGTTCTGCTGACACCGCTGAGACAGCGACAGTGCCGCGTTCCGCCGCTGACGGCGATGTCGGCGAGATGCCCCTCACCCGACGTCAGGTGCGCGAGCAGGAGCGTGTCCGCACGGCCTCCGTTCCGGTGTTCGACTCCGACGAAGCGCCCGACGAAGACGAGGCTCAGGAATCCGATCAGGCCGAAGAACTCGTCTCCGGCCTCCCCGATTTCCCCCCAACGGTCTCCGTCGATGAAGCCGCTGATGCTGAGGATGGCGATGGTGACGAGGTCATCGTCGACGTCGAGCCCGTGAGCGCTGTTGCTGCGTCACGGCCTGCTGACGAAGGTCTGACCGAACTCGATGAGACCGAGCCGACTCGGGATGCCGACGATTCGGACTCGGATGATGATCCCGATCCGGAGATCAGTGTTCTCGGGATCGTTGCTGACGACGATGCTGAGCTGAACTCCGAAGAGGATCCGATCGCAACGGATGAGCGTCCGGTGGTCAACTCTTCGTTCGGCAAAGAATTGCTCGATGAGCAGGCTGAGATGCCCACGTTCACCCCCTCCTTCGACGATCTGATCACGTCGGATTCGGGCGGTTCGCAGCACCTCGCTCCGAACACGCTCATCTTCACACCTCCGCCGAGCGGCGCTTCATTGTCGGGACCGGTTGCGTCGACAGGCGAACTCCTCATCACCGGAAGCTACGACCTGCCTCGCGGAATCGGCTCACAGGGCCACGCGCACGGCACCGCCGACGGCAAAGAATCAGACGCTGTTCTGATCGACGGCGAACTGCCGCCCTCATCCTCTCCGACACCGATTGCGGCGAGTTCCGCGATCAGCACGGCGAAACCTGCTGGTGAGGTCATCCGACCGCCAGCGCCTGAAAAGGGCAACAAGCTCATGCTGACGTTGGCGATCATGGCGGGTGGCCTCGCGCTCGCTCTTGCTGTGGTGCTGATCGTCGGATTTACAATGAATGTGTTCTGATGCAATCACCTGAAAATGCCGAAGAAATGCTGCAGATCGCTGCTGCCGCTGCCATCTCCAAGGGCGGTGAAGATCTCGTCGCACTGAATGTGTCCGGTCCGTTGCCGCTCGTTGACATCTTCCTCATCGTCACCGGTAACAGCGAGCGCAATGTCGCCGCCATCGCCGACGAGGTCGAAGATCAACTTCTGGAAGCGGGCCACAAGCGTGTGCGGCGCGAAGGACGCCAGGAAGCGCGCTGGGTGCTGCTCGACTTCGGTGACCTGATCGTGCACGTCTTCCACGGCGAAGAACGCGTCTACTACGGCCTGGAGCGGCTGTGGAACGACTGCCCGGTCGTCGCTATCGACGTCGCGGAGCCTGCGGCCGACGCCTCCTGACATGTCCGTCCACCTGATCACCGGCGCCGGATCGGGCATCGGTAAGGCGCTCACCCGTCGGCTGTTGGAACGGGGCGATGACCTCGTGCTGCTCGTCAGGGATGCCGGTCGTGCGCGTGAGATCGGCGCAGAGTTTCCTGGCGCCTCGACGCTGGTCGGCGATCTTTCTCAGCCCGGACGCCTTTCCTGGGCGCTGTCCAAGCAGCAGCTGCCCGACCGCATCGATTCGCTGGTGCACGTGGCGGGTGTCGTAGACCTCGGCGGCGTCGCAGATCTGCCGCCAGCGCTCTGGGAGCAGCAACTGGCGGTCAATCTCGTCGCGCCTGCCGAGCTGACGCGGCAGTTGCTGCCTGTGCTTCGCGTGTCAGGTGGGCACGTGGTGTTCGTGAATTCGGGGGCGGGACTTCGCGCGCACGCGAACTGGTCTGCCTACGCGGCATCGAAGCACGGGCTCAAAGCGTTGGCCGATGCGCTGCGGCAGGAGGAAGCCGAGCACGGCGTGCGCGTGACATCGATCTTCCCTGGCAGAACCGCGACTCCGATGCAGGCGCGGGTGCATCAGCAGGAAGGTCTCGAGTACCGTCCTGAGCAGTTCATAGATCCGGAGTCGGTGGCGACGAGCATACTCGCCACGCTCGATCTGCCGCGCGACGCGGAAATCACCGACCTCTCGCTGCGGCCAGGCCCTTAGGTACCCGGTCGCCTGGACCTGCGCAAGCCCCTCCTCGCCGAGAGCTGCACGACTTATCGTGGGTGGCACAGCGACAGAGGAGGCTGGACTGTGAGTGAGACGCCAGAGCAGCAAGATCGAGACCACGCCGATCGTCCCGATAACGCGAAAGGCCACCCTTCGCAGGCAGAGGGCGAAGAGACGCAAGACGTCCGGCATCGGGATCCACTACTGGATGGTCACCCTTCGCAAGCGGAGGGCGCTGATCCCGAGGATGAGAACGACGGCTGACCGCGACGGCTCAACTCGTTGAAGGGGAGCGATTCATATGATCGCCCGCGGACGACGATCCGCACGGTGGATGAAGAGATCGCTGATCAACTGCGCGATCGTTGAGATGATTCCGGAGGGATCGACGAGAGGCCGTCGATCCCTCCGAAGCCGTCATATGATCTGACGGCCTTCCCGTTTCGCGGCGCGTGCGTCCTTGACGAATGCCCGGACTATCACGGCGAGCACGCCGATGACGGCGACCGGCCAGATCAAAACGTAGGCGGTCAGAAGGATGATGTCCATCATGTGTCCTTTCCTGCGAGCGCGTCCTGCTCGGAGCGCTCCGCAGTGCTCTCGCGCTCCGCGGTATCGAAGTCACCCGTGCGCTTCTTGATGAGTGCGAAGTCGAACCGCTTGGTCTTGTTCATCATCGTCAGTGCAACGCATACGATCGTGCTGATCGCGTAAGCGATCAGCGATCCGGAGAGCACCGGGTAGGTGTGCAGGAAGCCGATCGCGAACGGTGCGGATACCACGGTGGCGACCACCCCGACGATGACGGCAACCCTCAAGCCGAAGAAGCCGAACGACATCAGCGCCAGCACGACTCCGATTCCGATGACCGAGATCACATCGCTGACGATGCCGAGGCCGCCCGACAGATCGATCCACTCGAAGCGCACCGGCAGGAACGCGGCGAGGGCGGCGACGACAGCGACGCTGAATGCCACGTTGGTGACACGGTTCCAGTAGAAGCTCGCGATCACGGGGAACACGAGGGCGCCCCACATCGCTCCGACGAACACCAGCAGATCGAGGATGTTGAACTGCATCGTCGCGAAGCCGAGGGCCGCTGCGGTGGCGCCGACCATCGTCAGACGCCCGATGAGGAGCATCGTCTTCGGGTTGGCATTCTTCTTACCGGCGATGTTCTGACCGTAGATGTCGGCCATCATGATCGACGAGAGCGCCGTCATGTCGGCATCCGCTGTCGAGGAGAGCGAGCCGATGATCATGACGAAGAACACGCAGATCAGAAGCGGCGGCAGATACGTCGCAGCCATCTGCGGGATCAGGTTGTTCATGTCGCTGCCCATCGGCTCGATGCCGGCATACAGCGCGATCACTCCGAGCATGCCGATGCCGATGATGGATGCGCCGTACCCGAAGGTAGCGGTGATGAATGTTTTCTTGATCAGGTCCTCGCGCACGGCGAACAAACGCTGCGCGATCGTCTGATTTCCGATCGCGTAGGCGAGCACGGCCGCGATATACGGGGCACCCTGATTGAAGAATGCGTCAGAGGAGAAGAAATCTCCCTGCTGCGGCGTGAGGTTCTTCGCTCCCGTGACGAACAGATCCGGACCGCCTGCTGCGAAGAAGATCACTGGGACGATGATCGCCACCGCACCGAGAATCGCCACAACCTGCGCGAAGTCGGTCAGTACGGATGCCCGGAACCCTGACCACAGCGTGTAGGCGAGCACACCGACCGCGATGGCGATGATGCCCTGCGTGAAGGTGAACGGCGAAAGCATCGAGATGAGCGCGCCACCGGCGATCAGGTTCGAGGTGAGGCTGATGACGCTGCCGAGCACGTTGGATCCGGCGAGCATGAGCTGGCTCGTGCGGCCGTGCCGGGCGAACATCACCTCGGCGATGGTGTGCGCCTTCGGGGCGACCTTGCGGATGCGGCGGCCGAAGGGGTAGATGAGAAGGATCATCAGCGCACCCCAGAGCCCGTAGTGGATAGGGCCGGAGATGCCGTAGGTATAGCCGGATGTCGCTGAGGCGTACATCGAGGACGCCCAGATCCAGGTCGCCGTCATGGACGCGGCAGAGATGCCGAATCCGATCTTTCCGCCAGCGGTCATGTAGCCGTCGGCGTTCTCCTTCTTCTTGGAGATTCGAATCGACATGTAGAGGCTGCCGCCGAAGAACAGCAGCATGAGCAGGACCACGATCGGTCCTGACAGGGTTTGGAGGTCGCCCACCGGATGTTTCTCACTTTCTCGATATGATGCGGCAGGTGCCGCGGGGTCACGGAGAAGGCGATCGCTAAGTGGGGGAGTAGATGGTCGTGTGAAGTTTCAAGAGTGTCAGCATGGC
>JBEBSN010000144.1:0-4840 GCA_040394295.1 Microbacterium sp. | reverse complement strand
CCCGGTACAACAGCGACCGTGGTGCAGAGCGTCCCCGGTACAACAGCGACCGTGGTGCAGAGCGTCCCCGGTACAACAGCGACCGTGGCGCTGAGCGTCCCCGGTACAACAGCGACCGTGGTGCACAGCGTCCGCGCTTCAACCGTGACGAGCGTCCGGCACGCGATGACCGTTCTCAGCGCGACAACCGCCCGGCGCGCAACGAGGGCGAAGGTGAGCGCCCTCGCTACAACGCCCGTCCTCGGGTCGAGGGCCGCCGCTTCGAAGACGACCGCCCCCGCCGCGATGATCGCCCCCGCCGCGATGACCAGCCCCGCCGTGACGATCGCCGTCCGAGCCGTGACGACTGGAACAAGTCAGCTGCGAAGCCGTTCCAGCCCACCGAAGACGTCGTTCATGAGAGGCTCGCCGCGAAGGTCGTCGCTGCCCCCGAGGTCGAGGGAACCACGTTCGCTGACCTCGGACTCGGCTCGAACATCGTCGAGACGCTGAGCAACCTGGGCGCGGAAGCTCCCTTCCCGATTCAGGCTGCGACCATTCCGTCGATCCTCGAGGGACGCGACGTGCTCGGCCGTGGCCGCACCGGCTCAGGCAAGACCATCGCGTTCGGCGCCCCGCTTGTCGAGAACGTGCTGAAGTCGCAGGCTGGAAAGCGCCGCGAGTTCGGTCGTTCTCCGCGGGCGATCATCCTCGCTCCGACGCGTGAGCTCGCTCTGCAGATCGACCGCACGATCCAGCCGATCGCGCGCAGTGTCGGCCTGTTCACGACGCAGATCTACGGTGGCGTTCCGCAGGGCCGTCAGGTGGGCGCGCTCAAGAAGGGCGTCGACATCGTGATCGGCACCCCCGGTCGTGTCGAAGATCTCATCAACCAGGGCAAGCTCGACCTGTCTGACTGCCGCATCGCCGTCCTTGACGAGGCCGACCACATGTGCGAGTTGGGCTTCGTCGAGCCGGTGCAGCGGATCCTCCGTCACACTCGCGCGGGTAGCCAGAAGCTCTTGTTCTCGGCGACGCTCGACCGTGAGGTCGCGGCACTCGTCGATGAGTTCCTCGTCGATCCGGCCGTCTACGAGGTGGCGGGTGAAGACCAGGATTCCAGCACCATCGAGCACCGTGTGCTGGTGATCGAGCACCGGGACAAGGCAGAGGTTCTCACGTCGCTCGTCGACCGTGAGGGCAAGACGCTCGTCTTCGCTCGCACCCGCGCGTACGCGGAGATGCTCGCCGAGCAGTTCGATGACGCCGGCATCCCTGCCGTCTCTTTGCACGGTGATCTCAACCAGGCCAAGCGCACTCGCAACCTCGAGCGTCTGACCTCTGGTCGGGTGCAGGTTCTGGTCGCCACCGACGTCGCCGCCCGTGGCATCCATGTCGATGACATCGACCTGGTCGTGCAGGCGGATGCTCCGGATGAGTACAAGACCTACATGCACCGGTCGGGTCGTACGGGCCGCGCCGGTCGTACGGGCCGCGTCGTCACCCTCATCACTCGTCAGCGCCAGCGTCGCATGACCGAACTGCTCGGACGCGCTGAGATCGATGCGCCGTTCGAGCCGGCTCGGGTCGGCGATGATGTCATCGAGGAGATCGCCGGGCGCATGCCCAGCTCTGCTGAGCTGACCGCCTGACGCGCTGAAGCTGACTGTCGCCGGCGCCGAGCGTCAGGCGACAGTCGGCAGCCGTCAGACGGCGGGGTGCTCGGGAACGGCCGGGTGCTCGTGAACGGCAGAGCTCAGTGATGTTCCGTTCAAGTCGAGATATAACTGCTGCTCGGTCACCGTGAGCGTCATCGCATTGCGCCGTTCGAGCACCCCAGTGGCGTCGTCGACGAACCCGGGGTCGAAGCTGAACACGCGGATCGCCTCTGCGTCGTGGATGCGCTTTCCCGCCCACGCCGCGATGACCTTCGCGGGGTCGCGGTGCGTGTACACACGGGTGCGCTCGGCGAGCTTACTGCCGTAGTGCAGGCGCTCAGCGTCGGGTGCGCCGACCTCGATCCAGGCGGTGAGTCTCCCGGTGAGATCTCTGACGAGCACGGCAGGCTCGTCTGTCTGAGAGATGCCCTCGCTGAACGCGATGCCCTCTTCGTATTCGAGGCAGTACGCGAGCAGCCGCGTCACCATGTAGGCGTCGGTCTCTGAAGGATGCCGAGCGACCCGCAGAGCGAGCTCGTCGTAGACGCCACGATCCATGTCTGCCAGTTGCACTGTGAACGTGTGGATCATCGAGCCGATTGCCATAGTCATCGAGCCTACGCGTCGACGGTGCTGGCGATGACCGCGCCTTCAGAACAGCATGGGCGCGGCGGTCTGGGCCGCAGGCTGAGCCGGACTCGACGGAGTGGTGATCTTCCGCATCGGAACGTCGGAGTCTGAGCGTGCGTGCAGGCCGTGCGCGCGGATGAGTGGTCGAACTCGCCTGGCGAGCCACTTTCGATACTCTTTGGGCGCATTGGCCGCTGCGCCCGGATACAGCGTGCGATAGGACGACATCAGCTCAGGATGCTCGCGCTGCAGCCACGCCATGAACCACGGCTTGACCCCCGCGCGCAGATGCAGCGCACCGTAGATGACGTGATCGGCCCCGGCTGCTCTGATGCGCCGCAGTGCGTCGTCGATCGCAGCGACCGAGTCGGTGAGGTGCGGAAGGATCGGCATCAGAAAGACACCCACGCGGAACCCAGCGTCTGACAGTGCTCGCACGGTGTCTAGGCGGGCTTGCGTCGACGGTGTTCCGGGTTCGATGGAGTGCTGCAGGTCGTCGTCGTACATCGCGATCGACATCTGCACGTCGATCGGCACTTGCTTCGCCGCATCGACCAGAAGCGAGATGTCGCGGCGGATGAGTGTTCCCTTGGTGAGGATGGAGAACGGTGTGCCCGACGCCGACAATGTTCGGATGATGTCTGGCATCAGCTTGTAGCGGCCTTCGGCGCGCTGGTACGGGTCGGTGTTCGTTCCGAGGGCGACGCTCTCGTGCTTCCAACTGCCCCGGCGCAGTTCTTTCTGCAGCACGTCGGCGACATTCACCTTCACCACGATCTGCGAATCGAAATCGCCGCCCCCATCGAGGTCGAGATACTCGTGTGTGCCGCGAGCGAAGCAATAGACGCACGCATGACTGCAGCCGCGATAGGGGTTGATCGTCCATGCGAACGGCATCTGCGAGCCGCTCGGAACGCGGTTGAGGGCCGACTTGCCGAGCACTTCGTGAAACGTCATCCCCGCGAACTCTGGGGTTGTCACCGACCGCACGATGCCGCTGCGGTTCTCGAGCCCTGGCAGAGCATCGCCATCCGCGTCGTCGATCGTTTGTCCCTGCCACCGCATATTCTTATTCGAACAAAGCAGCGAATGCATGTCAAGACATAGGCGCACTTCTGTTCGAACTGTGGGTGAGAGAGAATGGAGTGATGACTGGCGCACTTCCACCTCGGCATGCGTCCCGCCGACCTCTCGCGCTGACTCTGGCGCTGCCCGTCGGCGTCGCCGTGACTGCGATCGGGGCGCTGTGGGCGCTGGCCGATGCGCCGGCAGCCATCGAGCCCGTCCTGCCGCCGATACCGCACGTCGCGGCCGCCCTTCCCGGCGTCGACTTCGCCGGCGTCGACGCGGCGAATCCGTGCGCGGGCGCGGGGGTCGCCGATGCACTCGCGGCCGACGATGACGAAGCCGTGATCGACGCTTTCGGTGGAGGAGAGGCATTCCGCGAGGCAGTTGCCGTGGGAAACGCGCCCTGCATCTCCGTCTCTGATCCTGCGCGCATCTGGGTGGTGGTCAACAAGGTCGACCCGCTCAATCCCGTCGACTACGAACCGAGCCCTCTCAGCAGCCCTGCGCTGCAGAAGACCACGTTGTCCAAGAGCCTCCGCACCGACGCGGCGACCGCGCTCGATGAGATGGCAACGGCGCTGCGTAACTCCGGTGCCGGTGCCATCGGCATGAACAACGGCTACCGCTCGCACTGGCTGCAGACGCGCGTTCATGCCTCTCACGTCAGCTCTCGTGGGCAGGAGGGCGCCGACAGGGTTTCGGCACGACCCGGATTCAGCGAGCATCAGACGGGGCTGTCGTTGGATGTCGTCTCATGCAGTCGAGGCTGCGGCGAGATCGGTGCGTTCGGCGGCACGTCAGAGAGCGACTGGATCGCGGCGCACGCCTGGGAGTACGGCTTCATCGTTCGCTACGAAGAAGGCGAGACCGGCACGACCGGGTATGTGCCCGAGCCGTGGCACCTTCGCTACATCGGCCCGCAGCTCGCCGCTGCCTATCACGACGGCGGTTTCCGCACGCTGGAAGAATTCTTCGGCTTGCCTGCGGCGCCCGACTACGCGCACTGACGCGTCTTCTGTGGCATTCCACAAACGCGGTACGCAGTCTCACGCATGGTGGGATGCATTCTCACAAGCGGCTGTCGTGGCATCCGCTCTCCGGCATAGGATCGCCAGAACAACGACGTACTGAACGTTCAGGAGGATGGCATGGAACGCGACATCTACGAAGAGGATCACGAGGCCTTCCGAGACCTCGTCAAAGATTTCGTCAAGCGCCACGTGAGCACGGAGAGCATCGAGCGCTGGGATGCTGCTGGTGAGATCGACCGCGACACGATGCTCGCAGCGGGTGAGGCCGGCCTTATCGGGCTTTCCGTCCCTGAAGAATTCGGCGGCGCGGGCATGCTGCAGGACTACCGCTTCCGCACGATCGTGATGGAAGAGGTCATCGCCTCAGGTGCCGGCTCTCTTGCCGGTGCTTTCGGCATCCAGGACGACCTCGCAGTGCCCTACCTCGTGCACATGGGCACGCAGGAGCAGAAGGAGAAGTGGCTGCCGCGCATG
>JBEBSN010000143.1:0-4858 GCA_040394295.1 Microbacterium sp. | reverse complement strand
CGGATCAACGCACCTCGACAACCTCGCAGAGGCCGTCGTACGCCTGGGCGCCGACGTCGGAATCGCGCACGATGGCGATGCCGACCGCTGCCTGGCCGTAGACGCTGACGGCAACGTCGTCGACGGTGACCAGATCATGGCGATCCTCGCTGTCGCCATGAAAGAGCGCGGGCATCTGACCGACAACACCCTCGTCGCCACGGTGATGAGCAATCTCGGTCTGCACATGGCGATGAAAGAACACGGCATCACCGTGCGGCAGACCGCTGTGGGCGACCGCTACGTGCTCGAAGACATGAGCGCCGGCGGCTACGCGCTGGGCGGTGAGCAGTCGGGACACGTGATCATGAGCGAGTTCGCGACCACCGGAGACGGCGTTCTGACCGGTTTGCATCTGGTGGCCGAGATGGCACGCCAGAAGAAGACGCTCGCCGAACTGGCCTCCGTCATGACGGTGTACCCACAGGTTCTGACCAACGTGCGAGGCGTCGACAAAGACCGCGTCGACGACGACCAGGGCCTGCGCGACGCTGTCGCTGCGGTCGAGGCCGAACTCGGAGACACCGGGCGAGTGCTGCTGCGCAAATCCGGCACAGAGGCGCTCGTGCGCGTGATGGTCGAGGCCGCTGACGCCGAGTCCGCTCGTGCGTATGCCGACCACCTCGCGGCTGTCGTCAAAGAACGCCTCGCTCTCTAGCGATCGGTGAGGCCGCGCCGACACCGGTGCGATCGGCAGTGCGGGGCGTCCTCGCCGTCACCCGCTCTACGGCCTCCCCATGCCGTTGTAGCTCCAGCCTGCCGCCCGCCACGCGGCGGGATCTAAGCCGTTGCGCCCGTCGACGACGATCCGTCCTGACGTGAGCGTGGATGCGTGCTCGGGTGTGAGCTCGCGACGATACTCGTCCCATTCGGTGACGAGGAGGATGGCATCGGCGTCGCGGATCGTTCGATCGCGGTCGACCTCGTACGCGAGCTGCGGGTGCAGGCGCCGGGCGTTGTCGATGGCCTGTGGGTCGGTGACGACGACCTTCGCGCCGAGTCCGTTCAACCGCACCGCGACGTCGAGTGCAGGCGAGTCGCGCACATCGTCGCTGTACGGCTTGAACGCGGCACCGAGGACGGCGATCTTCTTTCCGAACACGGTCCCGTCGAGCGCGTCGACGATGAGCTGGACGGCGCGTGCGCGACGGCGGAGGTTGATCGCGTCGACCTCGCGCAGGAATCCCACCGATTCGCTGCGTCCGAGTTCTTCGGCGCGCGAGGCGAAGGCGCGGATGTCCTTCGGGAGACAGCCGCCGCCGAAGCCGATGCCGGCGCCCAGGAAGCGACGGCCGATGCGCGCGTCGTGTCCGATCGCATCGGCGAGCTGCGTGACGTCTGCGCCGGTCACCTCGGCGATCTCGGCCATCGCGTTGATGAATGAGATCTTCGTGGCGAGGAACGCATTGGCTGCGACTTTGACGAGTTCGGCTGTCGCGTAATCGGTGACGATGAACGGTGTGCTTTTGGTGACGGCAGGGTGGTACACCTCTCGGAGTGCCGAAGCGGCACGTTCGCCCTCGGGCCCCGCGGCGACCCCGACCACGACACGGTCGGGGTCGATGGTGTCGTGCACGGCCCAGCCCTCGCGGAGAAACTCCGGATTCCACACCAGCGTCGCGCCGCATTGCGAAACCCGACCGGCGAGCTGATGCGCGGTTCCGACCGGGACGGTCGACTTGCCTGCGACGATGTCACCGTCCGAGACGTGGGGGAGCAGTGAGTCGACGGCAGCGTTCACATGGGTGAGGTCCGCCGCATCTCCGCCTGCCTGCTGCGGCGTGCCGACACCGATGAAGTGCACAGACGAGGTGGCAGCGCGCGAGACGTCCGTTGTGAAGTGCAGACGGCCCGAGCGAATACCGTCCGTCAGAAGCTCCGGCAGGCCAGGTTCGAAGAATGGCGCTTCCCCGCGAGAAAGGGCGTCGATCTTCTGCTGGTCGACGGCGATCCCGACGACGTCATGCCCGATGGACGCCATCGCTGCCGCGTGCACGGCACCCAGGTACCCGCAACCGACCACCGAAATGCGCATTGTTGGCCCCTCGACTCGCGAAATCGAGTTCATCCTCGCGTGTGGGCATGCACGCGAGCGGGTCGGCCGGAGTCGGTGGGGTGAACTCTTGGGAAAACCTGCGACCTGACGACTCAGATCCCCACGCCGCCCCAGCTGAGCGATTCGGTGTAGCGCAGCAGCACACCCTCGCGCAGCGCCCACGGTGACACTTCGAGTTCGTCGATGTCGAGCATCTTCATCGCCGTGTGCAGTGACACGGCGGCAGCCACGATCTGCCAGGTGCGATCGGGCGTGATTCCGGGAAGCTCCTGACGAGCGATCGCAGGGATGCGGGCGAGCCGTGGAATCCACGACTTCAATGCGGAGCGCGACAGCACGGTGCGGTCGAAGCCGAGCCCTGACACTTCGCGCCCGGCGAGATTCGCGAGGGACCGGATCGCTTTGGAGGAACCGACGATGTGATCAGGGTCAGGCAGGGCGTTCAGCTGCTGTGCCACCGGAGCGAGCACGTGGCGTGCATGCGCGCGCAGCCGCTCCACAGCGTCTTCGCCGGGCGGATCCTCCGGCATGAACTGCACGGTCGTGCGTCCGGCGCCGAGGGGGAGGGACGCCGCCACCTCGGGCTGTTCATCCTCACCTGCAGCGAACTCGAATGATCCGCCACCGATGTCGAGCAGCAGAATGCGTCCGGCATCCCATCCGAACCAGCGCCGCACAGCGAGAAATGTGAGCTCGGCCTCTTGCACGCCGGTCAGCACCTGCAGCGGCTGGCCGAGAGCCTTCTCGACGCGAGCGATGACCTCGACCCCGTTGACGGCGTCGCGCACGGCGCTGGTCGCCGTGGCAAGCAGTGTCTCCACACGCTCTGTCTCGGCGATTCCTCGCGCACGAGTGACGGCCGATTCCAGTGCCTGGACGCCCTCTTCGCTGATCGCGCCCTCAGGGCTGAGATAGCGCATCAGACGCACCACGGTGCGATCACTCGTCGTCGCGAGAGGTCTGCCGCCTGGCCTGGCCTCCGCGGCGAGCAGATGGACGGTGTTCGAGCCGATGTCGAGAATTCCAAGACGCACGGGTTGAGCGTAGCGGGTGCGCCTCAGCCGACTGCGCAAGTGTCGGCATCCGTCCCGTTACGATGGAACGCGTGACCACCGTGGATCCGACCCTGCCGCTGTCCCCCTACCGGGAAATCGACCGCGCGGACTGGGCGCGGCTGGCCGCAGACCTCGACCAGCCGCTGAGCGAGACCGAGGTCGTCGAACTCCGCGGGCTCGGTGACCGGTTGTCGCTCGATGAGGTGCGCGAGGTCTACCTCCCGTTGAGCAGACTGCTCAGCCTGTACGCGACGACCACGAAGCGCCTCGGCGCGGCGACCAGCCAGTTCCTCCAAGAAGAAGACAGCACCACGCCGTTCGTCGTGGGAGTCGCGGGGTCCGTCGCCGTCGGCAAGTCGACCATCGCGCGACTGCTACGAGAGCTCATGAGCCGCTGGCCGGGCACGCCTCGCGTCGAGCTCGTCACCACCGACGGTTTCCTCTACTCGAACGCCGAACTCGAACGGCGCGGCCTCATGGATCGCAAAGGCTTCCCCGAGTCGTACGATCGGCGCGCGCTGCTCGAATTCCTCACCGAAGTGAAGAGCGGGTCACCCGAAGTGCGGGCGCCGTTCTATTCGCACATGCGCTACGACATCGTCCCGGATGCGACAGTGGTGGTGCGCCGACCCGACGTCGTCATTGTCGAGGGGCTCAACGTTCTGCAGCCGCCGCCTGCCCCAAACGATGTCGCCGTCAGCGACCTCTTCGACTTCTCCATCTACGTCGATGCAGATCCGAAGGACGTCGAGAAATGGTATGTCGACCGCTTCCTCGCTCTTCGCAAGGGCGCTTTCAGTAACGCATCGTCGTACTTCAACGTGTTCGCACAGCTCACTGACGAGGAGGCGATCACCACAGCGCTCGGCTATTGGAACGACATCAATATGCCCAACCTCGTCGAGAACGTCATGCCCACGAAGCACCGCGCGACGCTCGTGCTGAACAAGGGCGCCGACCACAACGTCGAGAGCGTGCTGCTGCGCAAGTTGTAGACACCGCAAGAGCCCGAGTTCGTTCAGGCGACTCGCAAAATCTGGCGCTTATTCTTGAACCCATGTGTGGAATCGTCGGATACGTGGGCCCGCGGCCCAGCCAGGACATCCTTATCGCTGGCCTTGCCCGCCTCGAGTACCGCGGCTACGACTCTGCCGGGGTCGCTGTCATCGACGACGACGGTCACCTGGGCATGCGTAAGAAGGCCGGAAAGCTCAGCATGCTGCGCGACTCGCTCGCCGACAGCCCGCTGAGCGACGGAAGCACCGGCATCGGTCACACCCGGTGGGCGACGCACGGTGGTCCCACCGACGTCAACGCGCACCCGCACCTCGCAGACGATGACAAGCTCGCCGTCATTCACAACGGCATCATCGAGAACTTCTCCGCTCTCCGCGAAGAGTTGCTCGCTGCCGGTGTCACCCTCCGCAGCGAGACCGACACCGAGGTCGCCGCGGCGCTGCTCGGCCTCGAGTACGCGAAGACTCCTGACCTGCAGACCGCGTTCCAGAACATCGTCAACCGGCTCGAAGGCGCGTTCACACTTCTCGCCATGCACGAAGATCACCCCGGGCTCGTCGTCGGCGCTCGCCGCAACTCGCCTCTGGTGATCGGCCTCGGCGAAGGCGAGAACGTCCTCGGATCCGACGTCGCCGCCTTCGTCGAGCACACGCGCAAGGCGCTCGCGATCGGCCAGGACCAGATCGTCTCG
>JBEBSN010000142.1:0-4866 GCA_040394295.1 Microbacterium sp. | reverse complement strand
TTCACGGTTGACGTCGACACGACTCACCGTGAACCGCGGGTTCGACGCCGTGGCGATCACCGTCATCAGGTAGCGATGTTCGCTCTCGGTGACGTTCTTCTTGTGCCAGGGATGCCCCGTCGGGACGAACACCACTTCGTCGAGATCGAAGGAGTGCGCTACTTCGCTGGCCGCGACCAGGTGCCCATGATGGATGGGGTCGAATGTCCCGCCCATCACTCCGATCCGCGGGGCGCGCGTGGCCGTGGTCTCCATACGCCCTAGTGGCCGTGTCCCGCCTCGTGACCGTCGCGGCCGTGACGCTCAGCCCACGCCTCTGCTTTGGCGGAATGGCGGTTCGCCACGTTCCGGTAGGAGAAGGCGACGAGCCCGAGCAGCGCGAAGATCACCGCGGCGATGACGCCGAAGATCAGCGTTTCCAAAGCGACGTTTCCGTGGTGCTCTGTCTCGGCAGCTGCCATCGCAATGTGCGCGACGAGGTTCATCCTGACTCCGTTTCGTGACCGGGTGCGATAAGACGCTCCCCCATCCTATCTCTCAGCCACGAGTCTGACCCGACCCGCGCGCGAGCCACTTGGTACTGGTGAGCTCAGTCAGCCCCATCGGGCCGCGCGCGTGCAGTTTCTGGGTCGAGATCCCCACCTCTGCACCGAAGCCGAACTCGGCCCCATCTGTGAAGCGTGTCGATGCATTCGCCATCACCACAGCCGAATCGACCTCCGCGAGGAAGCGCTCGAGATTGCGAGCATCGTTCGTGACGATCGACTCCGTATGCCCGGTGCTGTACTTGCGGATATGATCCAGCGCATCGTCCAATGTGTCGACGACCTTGATCGCGATCTCGAGTCCCAGGTACTCGGTCGCCCAATCGTCTTCCGTCGCGGGGATGACATTGCTGACGAGCCCGGCGACAGTGTCATCGCCGTGCACCGCCACGCCCTCGCTCTGCAGCGCGCTGGCCACGACCGGCACCAGCAGAGGCGCCGCCTGTCGCAGCACCAGCACGGTCTCCACGGCATTGCACACGCTGGGGCGCTGCACCTTGGCGTTGACCACGATGTCGCGCGCCCAATCCAGGGGTGCGGACTCATCGAGCACGATGTGCACGATGCCTGCTCCGGTCTCGATCACCGGGACGGTCGATTCGGTCACGACAGTCTCGATCAGCGCCGCGCTGCCTCGTGGCACGAGCACATCGACGAACCCGCGCGCGTGCATGAGCGCCTTCGCCCCGTCTCGCCCGAAGTCATCCACGGTCTGAATCGCCTCGCCAGTGACTCCGACGCTGTCGAGTGCATCGCGCATGATCTGGACCAGAACGGTGTTCGATTCCTTCGCTGCACTCCCGCCGCGCAGAACGCACGCATTGCCCGAGCGCAGCGCAAGCGCAGCGATGTCTACGGTCACGTTGGGACGGGCCTCATAGATCGCGCCGACAACACCGAACGGCACCCGCACCTGCTCGAGCACGACTCCGTTCGGCATCCGATGTCCGCCAACGACCTGGCCGACCGGATCAGCGAGTGCGGCGACCTCTCGAACCGCGCTCGCAAGAGCGGCGACACGCTGTTCATCCAGTCGCAGTCGATCGACGAGCGATTCAGAGATCCCGTTTTCTCGTCCGCGCTCGACATCGCGGTCATTCGCCTCGATGATGGCGGCAGAGCCAGCTTCCAGTGCCTGAGCAATGGCCTCGAGTGCACGTGCCTTCTCGTCGCTCGTGAGGCGAGCGGTTGCGCGCGATGCGTCCTTGGCGCGGCTCAGACGATCCTGCGCGGTCTGGGCGGTCTCGGTTGAAGCGGAAGCAACGGTCATCCGGTCAGTGTATCGAGATCCGCACTCGCGCAGCGCCCTGTGACAGTCAGCCGAGCGCCGCCTCGTCAGCGAGATCAGGCTCGAACCAGGTGCCGATCGCTTCGCCCTTCAACGCGCCGTCGATGAGGTCAGCGCTGGTGACGAGAACCCCGATTCCGGATGCTGCCGCAAGGCGGGCGGCAGATACCTTGGTCGCCGCACCACCTGTGCCCACGCTGTTGACGACGGTGGCTCCGAATTCGAGGCCCGCAAGGTCTGCGTCAGCGGCGATCACATCGATGGGCTCTGCCCCAGGGTCGGTCGGTGGCTTCGTGTAGAGAGCCTCGACGTCGCTGAGCAGTACGAGCGCGTCGGCGTCGATGAGCTGGGCGACGAGCGCCGCGAGACGATCGTTGTCGCCGAAGCGGATCTCCTGTGTCGCGACAGTGTCGTTCTCATTTACGATCGGCAGGATGCGCAGTCCCAGCAGTCGTTCCATGGCGCGGCGAGCGTTGCTCCGCGACACCGCGTTCTCAAGATCGCCGGTGGTCAACAGCACCTGACCCGCAACCACCCGGAAGGGTCGGAGCGCTTCCTGGTAGCGGTAGACGAGGATATTCTGCCCGACCGCAGCGGCCGCCTGCTGAGTGGCCAGGTCGTTGGGCCGAGCATCCAGGTCGAGAAATGGGATTCCTGTGGCGATCGCGCCCGAAGAGACAAGCACGATCTCGCACCCGCGTGCGTGCGCCGCCGCCAGCGCATGCACGATCATGGGGATGCGCCAGGAGGACTCACCGCTGATGGACGAGGATCCGACCTTGACCACGATGCGTTCGGCTGTTGCCAGTTCGGCTCGCGTGCGCGCGCTCACGCGCCCGATCCGTCTTCGGAACCGTAGTCCTCCTCCGCGGTGACGCGGCGCTTGAGGTCTTGTTCTGCGCGAACAGCGGCTTTGGCATCCATCCGCTCGTAGTACTTCTCACGGCGTTCGCTCGTGGTGCGCCTCGCATTGGGGGCAAGGCGAGGATCAGTGCCACGCGGCGCTGTCATGAGTTCTGCTGCAGAACTCATCGCCGGTTCCCAATCGAACACCAGGCCCTCACCCTCGCCGATCACGACGGTGGCGCCGGGCGTTGCTCCGAGCCTGAACAGCTCGGTTTCGACACCGATGCGCTCGAGGCGATCAGCGAGATAGCCGACAGCCTCTTCGTTCTGGAAGTCAGTCTGCTGCACCCAGCGCACGGGCTTCTCGCCGAGGATGCGGTAATAGGTGCCGTACGAGCCGCCTTCGACACGAATGGTGAACGGCTTCTCCGCACCACGAGGCCGGATGACCACGCGTTCTGCGGGCGCCTCCACTGCGATCTCGGCGCGATGCTTCTCGACGATCTCGCCGAGTGCGAAGGTGAGAGGCCGCAACCCCTCGTGCGAGACGCTCGAGATCTCGAAGACGCGGAACCCGCGCGCTTCGAGGTCGGGACGCACAAGCTCAGCGAGGTCTCGCGCCTCAGGCACGTCGATCTTGTTGAGCGCGATGAGCTGGGGGCGCTCCAGGAGCGGAATCTGCCCCTCGGGGACCTCGTATGCGGCGAGCTCGCCTAGAATCACGTCAAGATCCGAGATCGGATCGCGGTCCGGCTCGAGCGTCGCGCAGTCGAGGACGTGCAGCAGAGCGGAGCACCGCTCCACGTGGCGGAGGAACTCAAGGCCGAGGCCGCGTCCGTCGCTCGCGCCTTCGATGAGTCCGGGGACATCCGCGACGGTGTAGCGCGCATCGCCTGCCTGCACGACACCCAGGTTCGGATGCAGCGTGGTGAACGGGTAGTCGGCGATCTTCGGCCGCGCGGCGGAGATCGCCGCGATCAGACTCGACTTCCCCGCGGAGGGGTAGCCGACGAGCGCGACGTCGGCGACGGTCTTGAGCTCGAGAACGATATCGCCCTCGAAACCGGGCGTGCCGAGGAGCGCGAAACCAGGTGCTTTGCGTTTCGTTGTCGCAAGCGCCGCGTTGCCGAGCCCGCCGCGGCCGCCCTCGGCCACGACGACGCGTTCGCCGGGGGTCACCATGTCGGCGATCACTTCGCCGTCTGGCCTCTTCACGACAGTCCCCACGGGAACGAGGAGCTCGAGGTCTTCTCCCTCGAACCCGGAGCGGTGATCGCCCATTCCGAATCCACCGTTGGCGGACTTGCGGTGAGGTGAGTGGTGATACGACAGCAGCGTGCCGGTCTGAGTGTCTGCAACGAGGACGATGTCTCCGCCGTCACCGCCGTTTCCACCGTCAGGCCCACCGAGCGGCTTGAACTTCTCACGGTGAACGGAGACACAGCCGTTGCCGCCCTTGCCGGCGCGCAGATGCAGCGTCACCGTGTCGACGAACGAAACCATGTCTTATCTCGATTCTTTGTTCAGAGCGATCCCTGATCGTGTCGAGGGAGAACTCCGTAGATACACGGACGGGGCGAGCCGAAGCCCGCCCCGAACCGGATGTTTGCTGTGCTGCGATTACTCAGCAGCTGCGGCAACGATGTTGACGACCTTGCGGCCGCCCTTCGCGCCGAACTGGACCGCACCCGCTTCCAGAGCGAACAGCGTGTCGTCGCCGCCACGGCCGACGCCTGCGCCGGGGTGGAAGTGAGTGCCGCGCTGACGGACGATGATCTCGCCGGCGTTGACCTGCTGACCACCGAAGCGCTTCACGCCGAGGCGCTGGGCGTTGGAGTCACGACCGTTACGGGTGGAGCTTGCGCCCTTTTTGTGTGCCATGTCCTAGCCTCTTCTGTACTTACTTGATGCCGGTGATCTTGACGCGAGTCAGGTCCTGACGGTGGCCCTGACGCTTCTTGTAACCGGTCTTGTTCTTGAACTTCTGGATGACGATCTTCGGGCCGCGGAGGTTCCCGATGACCTCAGCGGTCACCTTGACCTTCGCCAGCTTGTCGGCGTCGGTGGTCACCGTGGCGCCGTCGACGAGGAGCACCGCGGCAAGCTCGATCTTCTCGCCCTGGCCAGCCTGAACACGATCGAGCTGAACGATCGTGCCGACCTCGACCTTCTCCTGCCGCCCACCGG
>JBEBSN010000141.1:0-5107 GCA_040394295.1 Microbacterium sp. | reverse complement strand
CTGGAACTTCTCCAGTGCGTCCTTCTCGCGCCCGTACACCTTGACGAGGGCGTGCCCGGAGAACGCTTCTTCAACGCGGGCGTTGAGGCGGCCCACCTTGCGCCACTGCGTACCGAAGGCCTTCTGCGAACGCGGCCCGATGATGCCGAAGATGACACCCATGAGGGGAAGGGCAACGAGAGCGACAAGCGCGAGCTGCCACGAGATCGAGAACATCATGAACAGCACGCCGATCACGGTGAGCACCGAGGTGAGCGCACCCGACAACGACTGCTGCATCGTCTGGGTGATGTTGTCGATGTCGTTGGTGACCCGCGAGATCAGTTCTCCGCGCTGCACCTTGTCGAAGTACGACAGGGGCAGGCGGTTGATCTTGGCCTCGACGTCTTCACGCAGTCGCCACATCGCACGGACCATGATCACGTTGATCACGTAGCCCTGGAGCCAGCTCAGCAGTGCGGCGCCGACGTAGATGGCGAGCACGGCGATGATGATCACGCGTAGCCGCTCGAAGTCGATGCCGGCCCCGACCTGGAAGTCGCTGAAGGCGGCGACCATGTTGGCGAAGTCGTTCTCGCCCTGTGCGCGCAACAGGTCGACGACCTCTTCCTGCGTCGCGCCGGCGGGAACACCGTTGTCGCCGAGAGTCTTGGATATGAAGCCCTCGTAGATGATGTTGGTCGCCTCGCCGAGAACCTTCGGGGCTGCGACCATGAGCACGACACCGATCGCACCGAGGATCGAGACGACCACGAGCCAGATCGCTGACGGCTTGAGCAGGCCGAGCATCCGCGCGAAGCTCTTGCCGAAGTTGTCGGCCTTGCCCGGGGCCGGCGCATCCCACCCGCCTGCATCCAGGCGCGCGGCGTCGGCGAGTTCGGCTTCGTACTGCTCAGCGGCCGAGAGCTCGCCAGCAGGCCCTTCGGTCGTGCTGGTCGGAGCCTCTGCGTACGGCTTGTTCTGGTCGCTCATGCGTCCACTCCCAGCTGCGATTCGACGATCTCTCGGTAGGTCTCGTTGGACGCGAGCAACTCGTCATGAGTGCCGACTCCGACCATCGTTCCCGCGTCGAGGACGACGATGCGATCGGCATCGGTGATGGTCGACACGCGCTGCGCGACGACGATCTTGGTTACTCCGGGGATCTCTCTCCACAGCGCCTGCCTGAGCCGGGCGTCGGTGGTGAGATCGAGTGCCGAGAACGAGTCATCGAAGATGAGGATCTGCGGCTGGTGCACGATCGCCCTCGCAATCGCGAGTCGCTGGCGCTGGCCACCGGAGACGTTCGTGCCGCCCTGCGCGATGTGCGATTCGAGCCTCTCTGGCATCTCTTCCACGAAGTCACGCCCCTGCGCGATCTCCAGCGCGTGCCAGAGCTCTTCGTCTGTGGCCTCTTCGCGGCCGTAACGCAGATTCGAGGCGACAGTGCCGGTGAACAGGAACGGACGCTGCGGCACCAGACCGATGCTCTTCCAGAGCGCTTCGACGTCAGCCTCTCGCACGTCGGCACCGCCGACATGCACTGCTCCACCGGTGACATCGAAGAGCCGAGGAATAAGCGACACCAGTGTGGTCTTTCCTCCACCCGTCGAGCCGACGATCGCGACGGTCTCACCGGGCTCGGCGCGGAAGGTGATGCCTTCCAGAACAGGCGACTCGGCGCCGGGGTAGGTGAACTCGACATCTTCGAATGCCACGGTTCCGGGTGCGGGGAACGTGCTGATGCCGTTCTCGGGGCGTTCCATGCCTGACTCGGCGTGGAGCACCTCGCCGACGCGCTCTGCCGACACTGCGGCACGCGGGATCATCATCGCCATGAAGCTCGACATGATGACGCCCATCATGATCTGGCCGATGTACTGCATGAAGGCGAACAGTGTGCCCACCTCGACGTTGCCCGCGTTGATCTCGATACCGCCGAACCAGATGACGGCGACGACGGTGACGTTGAGGATGAGCATGAACAGGGGGAACAGCAGCACGAAGAGCGAGCCGATCTTGCGCCCGAGGATCATGAGTTCGGTGTTCGCCTCACGGAAGCGCGCTTCTTCGATAGGTTCGCGCACGAAGGCTCTGACGACCCGCACACCGGTGAGCTGCTCGCGCATGATGCGGTTGATCGAATCGAGCTTGCTCTGGTTGCGTCGGAACAGCGGAACCATGCGTCCGATGATGATCGCGGCGACGATCAGCAGTGCGGGGACGGAGACGGCGATCAGCCAGCTCAGCCCGACGTCCTGCTGGACGGCCATGATGATGCCGCCGATGGCGAGCAGCGGCGCGGTGACGAACATCGTCGCGCCCATCATCGCCAGCATCTGCACCTGCTGCACGTCGTTGGTGTTGCGGGTGATGAGCGAGCCTGCTCCGAACTGCGAGACCTCGCGCTCGGAGAAGCCACTGACCCGGGAGAACACGTCGGCGCGGAGGTCGCGTCCGACGCTCATGGCGGCCTTCGCTGCGAAATAGGTCGCGATGATCGCGGCGATGATCTGCCCGAGTGAAACGGCCAGCATGAAAGCGCCGGTGCGCCAGATGTAGCCGGTGTCGGCCTCTGCCACCCCTTTGTTGATGATGTCGGCATTCAAGCGAGGCAGGTAGAGAGTTGCGATCGCGCTGGCGAATTGGAAGACCAGCACCGCGAGCAGGAGCCAACGGTATTTGGAGAGGTAGCGGACGAGGATTTTTCCGAGCATGAAAGTGTCCTTGAAGAGAAAGGGCCGAGTGGGCCACAAGACAGCGTGCCACGAAGATCGGACATTGGAAACGGGGCAACCGCTTTATCCGCTCAGGGCGAACGAACCGCTGATCATGCCGGGATTCTTCATCCCGGCGCATCGAGCTCCGACGAAGCTCAGTCGAACAGGGCGACCTCTGGCACATACGCCCGCGCTGGTGCCGCGGCATCCGGATCCAGCTCGGCGATCGTCGCCGGCTGCCATCTCGGCGTACGGTCCTTGTCTATGACCTGCGCGCGGATGCCCTCGACGAGATCAGGATGATGGGCGCCGAACCAGGTGACGCGGCGGTACTCTCCCACGAGCGCATCGCGCAGCCCGCCCTCGCGTGCTTCCCGCACGGCTTCCAGGGTGACCGCGAGTCCCGTAGGAGAAGGCTCTGCGAGTGTCGCCATGGTGGCGGATGCCGCTGGCTCCGTCCGTTCGGAGAGCCGCTGGACGATCTCGCCCACTGTGGCTGCGGAGAAGACCTCGTCGATCCACTCCCGCTCCGCTGCGAGCGGCGACGGTTCTGGCGTCTCGTCGAAAAGGAGCACGAGCTCCGATGGGCTGGTCGGATCGGCGCGCTCGGCCAGCGCCTCGCGAAGCGCCGCGAGGTGGGCTGAGGGCACGTAGTAGTCGGCGAACCCTGCGTAGACAGCATCGGCGCCGCTCATCGTGGCGCCCGTGAGTCCGAGATACTCGCCGAGGCGGCCAGGGGCACGCCCGAGCAGGTGGGTGCCACCGACGTCCGGCGTGAAGCCGATCCTCGTCTCGGGCATCGCGAGCTTCGAGCGCTCAGTGACGATACGGATCGCCGCGTGGCCGGCGAGCCCGATGCCGCCGCCCATCGTGATCCCATCTGCGAAGACGACGATCGGCTTCGGGTACTCCGCGATCATCGCGTTCAGGGTGTACTCCGAACGGAAGAAGTCGAGCGTACGCTCGGGATGGCCCGCGACGATCTCGTCGTAGAGCGCGCGGACATCGCCACCCGCGCACAGGCCGCGCTCGCCCGCGCCGTCGATCAGGACGATATCGATGTCTGTATCGCTGCGCCACGCATCGAGCGCCGCAGTCAGCCGCCCGATCATATCGAGATCGAGCGCGTTGATCGCCTTCGGACGGTTCAGCGTGAGGCGACCGAGCGAACCCTCAGCCCGGACGAGAACGGCAGCGGCGGGATCGATGTCAGTCACGTATGCCACGTTACCTCGGCCCGATCTGCGCGCTGTGCGCAGTTTCAATGCGAGATTCTGCGGATTTTCCGGCAGGATAGACAGAACGCCCCCGCATGAAAGGCCCAGGATGCCCGACGGACAGCTGATCGAGTTCGACCATGTGACGAAGCGCTTCGGTGCTGTCGCCGCAGTGTCGGACCTCTCCGCGCGCGTCAACCCTGGTGTCGTGACGGGGTTCCTCGGCCCGAACGGAGCCGGCAAGACGACGACACTGCGGATGCTGCTCGGTCTCGAACGCCCCACGATCGGCACGACGAAGATCGGCGGCAAGCGCTTTTCGGAACTGCGCAATCCTGCTCGCGTCATCGGCGCCATGCTCGAAGACCCCGGCTTCCGCGCCCGGCGCACCGTCGAGCGCCATCTCCTCACCACGGCCAAGGCCAACGGCATCGCTCTCTCTCGCGTCGGCGAGCTCATCTCTTTCGTCGGCCTCGGCGATGACGCCGACACCCGCATCGCCGCACTCTCGCTCGGTATGCGTCAGCGGCTCAGCGCCGCGACCGCGTTGATCGGTGACCCCGGCGTGCTCGTATTGGACGAGCCCGCCAACGGTCTCGATCCGGAGGGCATCCGCTGGATGCGCACCCTCATTCGCGGCCTCGCCGACGAAGGCCGCACGGTGCTGGTCTCCTCGCACGTGCTCTCGGAAGTCGAGCAGATCGCGGACGAGATCCTCGTCATCGCCCACGGAGAGCTCAAGTTCGCCGGCACGATGGAAGATCTCGCCGACCCCAGCAGCGGCCCGGTCGTCGTCGATGCCGCAGACCGTCCGGCCTTGTCGACCGCGCTTCGCGGAGCCGGCTTCGAGTTCGAGATCCTGCGCTCAGGGCTGACCGTGCGCGGCAGCAACGCGGCCGCGATCGGCGCGATCACCGCTGACGCCGGCGTCGCGCTGACCACGCTGCAGCAACGCGGTCCGACACTTGAAGACGTCTTCCTCGATCTCGTGAACGACCGTTACGTGCGCCCTGCGGCGCCCGCTGCTGCCGACCCTGTCACGCCTCCCGCCGATCTTGCCACTGAGCCTGAGGCCACGGCCGCTGAGGCTGTCGAAGCAGCCGACCCTTCGACAAGCTCAGGGAGCGGCAACCCGGCGGATGCAGAGACCTTCGCCCAGCCGGTCACTGAGCCTGCCGAAGAGGCCGACCC
>JBEBSN010000140.1:0-5241 GCA_040394295.1 Microbacterium sp. | reverse complement strand
CGCGCAGCAGCCAGAGTTCGTTCTGCCGCTCCAACACGAGCATCTGTCCGGCGAGCTCCGCGTCCGCGGGCGTCAGCTTCACGACCGCCACGTCGCCGTAGTCCTCGACGACAGCGGCCGAGCTCGCTTCTGCTCCTCCCAGAACCACGCCGTCGGTGGGCATCGTGGCACCTGCCGCCACTACGTCGGCACAGGTCGCGGCTGCGGCCTCAACGCACTCGCGGACCGCGTCGAGCAGAGCGGGCAGAGCAGTCAACGCTTCTTGGTCGCGGAGCTGACGTTCGGGCGGGATCGTGGGGACCGCTGCAACAGCACGATCATCTGACGCGGCCTCCGCATCGATCTCGGATCCGTCGCTCGGCCACATCAGCCCGATCAGCAACACGGCAATGCCGAGTCCTCCGCCGAGCAGCAATGCCCGGCGACGCGGCATCCTGCGCGCTTCACCGCCGCGGTTGCGCTCGATCGCACCTGGTCGCAAGACCAAGACCTGCGCTCGTCTGCGAAAGGCAGCTACCATTTCAAAGGCCGCGCGGCGCCACCCCCACTTCGGCTTCGTACGCCTTCGGGTCACGAGCGTATCGGACACATCCTGCCCTACCCGCTCCGGTATCGATCCGATCTCGCTCACCCTCTCGGGCGCGTAGACATCCAGACGCAGCGCGCGTGGCGCGGCGATGGCGAACAGTTGCTCTTCCCACCGCCGGTCGGCGTCGGCGTTATGCCGTGGGGTTCGCAGCGCTGAGACGACCTCATCGAGGACGCGTACCGTCGCTCGGTCTGTGGTGTGCTGCGCTGCCCTCTCGACAAGCGCCGCCGAGCGCGCCCGCGGCGCACCACCGTCGCCGTGGACGAACATCGGCCGACCATCTGCCGTGAGCCACCAGTCTCCCGCTGTGGATTCGCCGCCGCCCAACTCGCGCACCCCACGAAGCACGCTCGCAACGAGGGTCCCGATCTCTCCGGCGAGCAGCGGCGCATCGGCGATCTGACGCCGGCCGAGGAAGGATTCAATGCGCGCAGTGCACCAGGGCAAGAGGACGTCGTGTCCGTCTACACGACGTCGCACGTCCACGACTGCGCACACATGCTCGGAGCCGGCATACGCCCATCCGGGCCAATCGGTCATGTTGCCAGATTCCACGCAGACCGCCACGCTGTCCCCATAGGTGACGAGGGCGCCGGCAAAGGGGCCTTCCTTACCATCGATCGCTCGTATCAGGCGATGCGCGCCTGGCACGAGGGAGAGGCGATCGGTAGCAGTATCCGTAGCGGTCATTCCGGTATCACAGCGCAGACAGCACGCTGTGAGGAGACGGCGACGGGCGAGTGTGCACAGATGGGCGATTTTCGAGATTGTGCAGGCCAAGTGCGCCGCCCGCGAACGCGCACATCGCCCGGACGAGGAATCGGTAGGATAATCGCTATGGCTAAGCGTGCTCCTGAACCCGAAAAGCGTCCGGGATTCTTCTCCCAGATCAAGTCCCTGTTCCGGTTCACACGTGAGGTGTACAAGTGGTTGCCCTGGGCGCAGGCAGCGATCCTCGTCGGTGGCGTCCTGCTCGGCCTGGTGGTCGGCTACCTGATTCCTCCTTTCCAGGTGTGGACGCTCATCCTGTGGGCGATCACCGGACTCTTGCTCGGAATCCTCGGTGCCCTGTTCTTGATGACCCGTCTGTCGACCACGGCGATGTACGCCAAGATCGACGGCATGCCCGGTGCGGCCGGACACATCATGAGTTCAAGCCTCGGGCGCAAGTGGCAGGCATCCGACACTCCTGTCGGAATCAATCCGAAGACGCAGGAAGCCGTGTACCGCGCCATCGGCCGCGGCGGCATCGTCGTCGTCGGTGAGGGCACCCGTGGACGTCTGACCCGCCTGGTCAACGAAGAGCGCACCAAGGCGCAGCGTGTCGCGCAGGGCGTACCCGTACACGTCTACTACGTCGGTCACGGTCAAGATGAGGTCGCGATCGCCGACCTGTCCAAGACCATCAAGAAGCTGCCCAAGGTGATCGACAAGTCGACGATGGCTGCGGTCATCCGTCGCATCGACTCCGTGTCGCAGTCGGTATCGTCGTTGCCTATCCCCAAGGGGATCGACCCGACGAAGGTGCGGGCACAGCGCCCGCGCTAGTTCGACGTCTCCTTCGGCAGACGCCGCACGCGCGCGCGTCGACGCCTGCGCGCGGGAATCATCGACCGCATCTCATCGAGTTTTCCGAAGCACAGCAGACGGTCGTCCTCTTCCAGGACGACATGCTTGCGAGGATTCGGGATCACACTGACGCCGCGGTGCAGGGTGAGCACCGTGATGTCGCGTTCCCATAGGCCAGAGTCGCCGAGGGGTCGTCCGACGAGCTCCGCGGCGTTGTGCACGAGCAGCTCCGCCACCCCGTAGCCGGTTGAGACAGTCAGCCGCTGACGTACGTCGATCTCGGGGAATGCCACCTGATCGGCGATGTAATCGATGATGGCACCGGCGACGTCGAGATTCGTCGCCTGCTCGATGCCCTGCAGCCCCGGCGAGGAGTTCACCTCCATCACCAGAGGCCCCTCGTCTCCTTCGAGCATATCGACGCCTGCGACACGCAACCCCATGATCTGGGCGGAACGCACAGCAGTGCGCTCGTAGACGGGGTCGAGCACCACTGGTTCGACGCTGCCGCCCCTGTGCACGTTGGATCGGAATTCGTCCCCAGCGGCCACTCTCCGCATCGCTGCGACAACGCGATCGCCGACGACCAGCGCACGGATGTCTCGTCCACGGCTTTCTGCGATGAACTTCTGGATCAGCACGTTCTGATTGGTCGAATGAAGTGTCTCGATGATCGCCTCCGCGACCTTCACCTGGGGCGCGAGAATCACCCCGATCCCCTGCGTGCCCTCCAGCAGCTTTATCACCACCGGCGCGCCGCCGACTCTCTCGATCGCGGGCCGCACGTCAGCGCGGTTGCGCACGAACGCCGTGGCGGGCATCGAGATGTCGTGTTTGGACAGGATCTGATTGGCGCGAAGCTTGTCCCGGGCGCTGGAGATACCGTTCGCCGTGTTCGGCGTGTAGACATCCATCTGCTCGAACTGACGCACCACCGCCGTGCCGAAGTAGGTGATGGAGCTGCCGATTCGCGGCAGGATCGCCTCGTAGTCGCTGAGCGGACGTCCGCGATAGTGCAGATCGGGTTCGTCAGCGGTGAGATCGATGGCGAACTTCAGTGTGTTGAGCACCTTGACGTCGTGACCGCGCTGCACAGCGGCCGCCCGCAGACGCTGAGTCGAATAGGCGTGCGGTGCACGAGAGAGGACTGCAAGCTTCACAACGATTTCCTGCCAAGATGTATTGCGTGGGTAAGACATCTCATTCAAACACTCTTACCGGGTGGCGTGAATGGGTGAGCCTTCCGGATGCCGGCGTCGACTGGATCAAAGCCAAGATCGATACCGGGGCCCGGACGTCGTCGCTACACGCCTTCGATATCGAGGAGTTCGATCGAGAGGGCGAGGACTGGGTGCGCTTCCGCGTCAACCCGTGGCAGGACACCAACGCGGACGCCACGATCGTCGAGTGCCCGGTGCACGACCGCCGAGCTGTGCGCAGTTCCTCCGGCCACGCGCAGCGGCGCGTCGTCGTGCTGCTCGCCATCCGACTTGTCGATCGCCTGGTCGTGTCAGAGGTGACCTTGAGCAACCGCGACGAGATGGGCTTTCGAATGCTCATTGGCCGCGAGGCTCTTCGACGCGGGTTCGTCGTGGACCCCGCTCGCTCGTTCCTCGGCGGAAGAGCACCCAAAGAGGCACGCCGAAGAAACCGCGGGCGCATCTGAGCGGTCAGACCCTGATCAGAATCGTGCCGGCAGCTTTGTCGTGCAGACCCCGCTGATCGGCATCCCAGATGACCGCCGGAAGCACGACTACGAGCAGCAGAGTGCGCACGATCGGGCGCCAGGGACCCACCCAGCCGCCGCCGTGGCGAACGACGCGCATCCCCAGGATCCGGTGTCCGGGGCTGCCCCCCAGCGTCGGGATGAACAGGACCTGCAGCACGGCGAAGACGATCATCGGCGCGAACATCGTCAGCCCGGCTTCAGTCGGAAGCGCGAACTGGTCGTAGCCGAAGAACCCGGTGGCGATGATACTCGCAGCGACGTAATCGATCAGTAGCGCGCCGATTCGTCGTCCTGCTCTGGCGATGCTCATCGAGCCCGATTCAGGGAGTCCCAGACGTTCACCGGGGTATGAGTTCGTACTGTCCGCCACCGAATCATCCTATCCGGGGTCTGTAACATGGGCGAAACATAGAAGACACGGCAGAGTAATGCCCCAGATCTAGTCTTCATGAAGGTCTCAAGGCCCAAATCCGCATGACCCAGGAGTGATACATGTTCACCGATTCGTCCGAAGTGCTGCGCTATATCGAAGAGAACGACGTCAAGTTCCTCGACATCCGATTCACTGATCTGCCCGGCGTACAGCAGCACTTCAACATCCCGGCGTCGACAGTCGACGAGGCCTTCTTCACCGACGGACAGCTCTTCGACGGTTCGTCGATCAGGGGATTCGCCAGCATCCACGAATCGGACATGCAGCTCATCCCGGACGTGACCACGGCCTACCTCGATCAGTTCCGCGAGGCAAAGACGCTCGTCATGCTCTTCGACATCTACAACCCGCGCACCGGTGAGATCTACTCGAAGGACCCCCGTCAGGTGGCCAAGAAGGCGGAGAAGTACCTCGCGTCAACGGGTATCGCCGACACCGCGTACTTCGCCCCCGAGGCAGAGTTCTACATCTTCGACGATGTCCGCTACTCCGTGACCGCCAACCAGGCTTTCTACAGCGTCGACGCCGAAGAGGGCGCCTGGAACACCGGCCGCGAAGAAGAGGGCGGCAACCTCGGCAACAAGACCCCGTACAAGGGCGGCTACTTCCCGGTGAGCCCGGTCGACAAGACCGCTGACCTCCGCGACGACATCACCCTCAAGCTGATCGACGCCGGGTTCATCCTCGAGCGCTCGCACCACGAGGTCGGCACCGGCGGCCAGCAGGAGATCAACTACCGCTTCGACACCATGGTGCACGCGGCCGACGACATCCTGAAGTTCAAGTACATCGTCAAGAACACCGCAGAGCAGTGGGGCAAGACCGCGACCTTCATGCCGAAGCCCCTCTTCGGCGACAACGGATCCGGCATGCACACCCACCAGTCGCTGTGGAACGACGGCAAGCCGCTGTTCTACGACG
>JBEBSN010000139.1:0-5406 GCA_040394295.1 Microbacterium sp. | reverse complement strand
CCTGCAAGACGCTGATCAAGGATCTCGACATCTCGAAGCCGATCTACGTCGAGGCCATCAAGGGTCTGCCCCTCGAGAAGGACCTCATCGTCGACATGGAGCCGTTCTTCGCCTCGTTCCGGGAAGTGCAGCCCTTCCTCGTCGCGAGCTCGACGCCGGAAAAGGGCAAGGAGCGCGTGCAGACGATCGCCGACCGTGCGATCTTCGACGACACCACGAAGTGCATCCTTTGTGCTGCGTGCACCTCGTCCTGCCCGGTCTTCTGGACCGACGGGCAGTATTTCGGGCCGGCGGCGATCGTCAATGCACACCGCTTCATCTTCGATTCGCGTGATGACAACGCCGATGTGCGCCTCGACATCCTCAACGACAAAGAGGGTGTGTGGCGCTGCCGCACGACCTTCAACTGCTCGGAGGCCTGCCCCCGCGGCATCGAGGTCACCAAGGCCATCGCAGAGGTCAAGCAGGCGATCCTGCGCGGCAAGCCCTGACCTTCGCAATCACCAGACACGCCCCCACCCTTGGATAGGGTGGGGGCGTGTCTGTCTCCGAGCCCGCTGAAGCCGACACACCCGACCGCGGAACCCTCAACGTCGCCGTCGAACGCGCCGCTTCTCTGACCAAGCAGACGCTTGAGCTCTTCCCGATACGGGTATGGCGGCACTTCCTGCAGAACAACGGGTTCCTGCTCGCTGCGGGAGTCAGCTACCAGGCGCTGTTCGCCATCTTCGCTGCGATCTACCTCGCGTTCGCGATCACCGGGCTCTGGCTGGGCGGCAGCGCCGATGCGGTCAACGCCATGATCGTGCTGATCAACAGCTACATCCCCGATCTCATCAATCCGCACAGCTCGTTCCTCACTCCCGCGCAGGTGCAGCAGATCGCAGCCGACATGACCGGCGTGCTCAGCATCACAGGTCTGTTCGCGCTGGGTGTCGTCATCTGGACCGCGATCGGGTGGGTGACCTTCTCACGACGCGCCGTGCGCGACATGTTCGGGCTCCGCCCCGATCTGCGCAACTATGTCATCCTCAAAGCACGGGATCTGCTGGCTGCCGCGCTGTTCGGACTCGCGCTGATCGCGGGTTCCGTGCTCAGCTCGGTCAGCGCCGCGATTCTGCGGTGGGCTCTGGAGCAGCTCGCGTGGGATGCCGGATCCTCGACGGTGAACGCGATGATCCGCGTGGGCACGGTCCTCATCTCTTTCGCCCTGCTGTCAGCGGCTCTGGCGGCGATGGTCCGCTTCCTCACCGGCACGTCGCTGCGGTGGCGAACGATCTGGCCGGGTGCGCTGCTCGGCGGCGGCGCGATGACGATCCTTCAGTTCGGTGCCGGGTTCCTGTTGAGCTACACCCCGAGCAACCCTCTGCTGGCCACCTTCGCGATCTTCATCGGTCTGCTGCTGTGGTTTCGCGTCAACGGAGTGGTGATGCTGGTCGCTGCGGCATGGATCGCCGTGGCCGCCGAAGACAGGGACGTACCCCTGCTGGCGCAGACCGAGCAGCAGCGACGTCGAGCAGCACACGAGGCCTTGCTGGAGGCGGCTCGCGAGAATCTGCGAGACGCTGTCAGCACGCGCGACCACGCGCCGTGGTATCGGCGCTGGCTCGAGAACAGATCGGTCACCGCCGCCGCGACAGAGCTCGCACGGCTCAAGGCGTCGGGGCCTGATGTCTCCGACCCTCATTAGGCTGGATGCATGCCTCATTTGCGTATCGCTTCGGTCAATGTCAACGGAATCCGCGCGGCGGCTCGAAACGGAATGAGCAGCTGGCTAGATGACGCCGACGTCGACATTCTGACCCTGCAAGAAGTGCGCGCACAGGACGAGCACATCGCGGTGGCATTGCCCGGGTGGTCGATCGTTCACGATGAGGCGACGGCGAAGGGACGCGCCGGCGTCGCGATCGCCAGCCGTGTCCCTGCGCTCGCGCACCGCACGACCTTCGGCGCGGATGACTTCGATTCGAAGGGCCGTTGGCTCGAGGGCGACTTTCTCCTCGGTGATCGACCGCTCACAGTGGTCAGCGCCTACGTGCACTCCGGCGAGGCCGACAGCCCGAAGCAGGACGAGAAGTGGAAGTTCCTCGACGCGTTCGGCATCCGACTGGCTGAGTTGAGCGCGAACGACGCTCTCGCGGTCGTCACCGGCGACCTCAACGTGGGTCACCGCGAACTCGACATCAAGAACTGGCGCGGCAACCGCAAGAAGTCCGGCTTCCTCCCCCGCGAGCGAGCATACTTTGACCGCTATCTCGGCGAAGCTGGTACTGAGATTGCCTGCGTCGACGGAACGACCGGCACGGGTCTGGGCTGGATCGACGTCGGCCGCCGCACTCACGGCGAGGTCGACGGCCCGTACACCTGGTGGTCGGCGCGCGGCCAGGCATTCGACAACGACACCGGCTGGCGCATCGACTACCACCTGGTGACACCGTCGCTCATGGAGCGCGCCGCGAACTACCACGTGGCACGCGCAGCGACGTACGCCGAGCGTTGGAGCGATCACGCGCCCGTCGTCGTCGATTACTCGTACTGATCCGCTCTTTCCGCGCGCTCCAGGCCACGCTGCGCCCCGGAACGCGGTAAGCGCAGCCGCTTCGACAATCGAACATCCCCGTAAGATTGAGATCGTGAAGAAACCTCGCCTCTACTCAGGAATGCAGCCCTCCGCCGATTCGCTCCAGGTCGGCAACTACATCGGGGCGCTCCTTCAGTGGCGAGACCTTCAGTCGTCGTACGACGCCTATTTCTCCGTCGTCGATCTGCATGCGCTCACGCAGCCGAACAACCCTGCAGAGCTACGAGAGAAAACGCGCCGTACAGCCGCGCAGTACATCGCCGCTGGCATCGAGCCTTCCAAGTCCACTCTCTACGTGCAGTCGCACGTACGGGCGCACGCCGAACTCGCCTGGGTGCTCAGCACCATCACCGGCTTCGGCGAGGCCAGTCGCATGACCCAGTTCAAGGACAAGTCCAGTCGGTACGGGACCGATGCCACGAACGTCGGCCTGTTCACCTACCCGGTGCTGATGGCGGCCGATATCCTGCTGTACCAGTCAGACGTCGTACCCGTCGGCGACGATCAGAAGCAGCACGTCGAGCTCACCCGTGATCTGGCCGAACGCTTCAACTCGCGTTTCGGAGAGGCTTTCACCGTGCCGATGCCGGTGATCCAGAAAGACACGGCACGCATCTACGACCTCCAGAACCCGACGTCGAAGATGTCCAAGTCCGCTGAGAGCGATGCCGGGGTCCTGTGGTTGCTCGATGACCCGGCGAAGTCCGCGAAGAAGGTGATGCGAGCCGTCACCGACAACGAGGGATCGGTACGCTTCGACCGCGAGAACAAGCCGGGCGTCTCGAACCTGTTGACGATCTATGCAGCGCTCACGGGCCGCCAGGTCGCCGCGATCGAAGACGAGTACGCGGGACGCGGTTATGGCGACTTCAAGAAGGGCCTCGCCGAGGTCGTGGTCTCCGAATTCACGCCGGTACGCGCACGAGCGCTCGAACTGCTGGACGATCCCGCAGAGCTCGACCGCATCCTCGCAGAGAACGCCGGACGCGCCGACGCCGTCGCCGACGCGACGCTCGCCGACGTCTATGAGAAGGTCGGTCTGCTGCGCCGGGTCTGATGTCTGGATCTGTCAGGCCCCCTAGGATGGGGACGTGACTGATCCGCAGCTTCCGCCACCCGCACCATACGGCTCCGTTCCTCCCGTGCCAGAGGCTCCTGCCCCGCAAGCGTCTCCCGCATACCAGACGCCGTCTGGGGTGCCCGGGTACCCCGCGCCTGCTGCGCCCGCGTATCAGGCGCCTGCCGCGCCCGGACCCCAGGCTCCCCCCGGCGCCTACGCCGCGCCCGTAGGCGGGTACGCTGCTCCCGCTGGAGCGTACACATCGCCTTCACCAGCGCCGCAGAAGCCCGCGACGCTGGGAATCGTGGCTTTCGCTCTGTCGATCATCGCCGCTGTCGTCGCCCCGATACTCGCCGGCATCTCCGGCTACCAGGTCGGTTTCGGACTACCGTCTGTGATGCAGAGCATCGACACCGCCGCGGACGATCTCTCGTTCCTGTCGCCCGTACGAGACCAGGTGCTGCTGGGCGAGATCGGCTTCTGGGCCGGCACACTGGCCGGGCTCGGCGCGATCGTGCTCGGGATCATCGCGATCGCGAAGCGCCAGGGCCGCGCCTGGGGTATCACCGCACTGATCGTCGGTGTGATCGCACCGATCATCTTCTTCGTGGTTCTCAGCGTGACGCTCGGAATCGGCGCAGGCTCGGGAGCAGCCAGCCTCTACGGCGCGTAAGCTCGACGCCGGTCGCAGCCAGAGCTGCGGTCACGCCCCGCGTGGAGCGTGGTGCTTCTGCTGAGCGGCCAGCAATCCCTCGGTGACGAGCAGTTCGACAGCGTCGGCTGAGTCGGAGACGAGAATCGGCAGAGTCTCGCGTTCAGCCTTACCGAAGGGCGCCAGCACCCAATCCGCCGCGTCCTGTCGTCCTGGGGGTCGACCGATACCGACCCGCACTCGTGGAAAATCGGGGGTGCCGATCGCGCTGGCGACGTCACGTACCCCGTTGTGGCCGCCGTGACCGCCGCCAACCTTGAGTTTGAGGGTGTCGAACGGGATGTCGAGCTCGTCATGCACGATCACCGTGCGCTCGGGCGGCACCGAGTAGAAGCGGGCTAAGGCAGCCACCGGCGTGCCGGAGACATTCATGAACGAGTTCGGTTTCGCGAGCACGAGTCTGTCGGCACCTGGGCGCACCCACGTCTCGACCACTCGCGCCCCGGCCTTGTGCTCTCGGAAGCTCTCCCCGCGCCGACCGGCCAGCTCATCCACCACGAACTGACCGACGTTGTGACGCGTCGCCTGATATCGAGGGCCCGGATTGCCCAGCCCCACGATCAACCACGTGTTCGCCATCTTTCACGCCTCTCGAATCTCATCAGGAAACGCAAGAGGGGACGCGATCCTCGCGCCCCCTCTTGCGTTCGAACGTCAGTGCTCGACCCTGCGAGTGATTACTCTGCAGCGGCCTCTTCGGCCTGAGCGTCAGCAGCCTCGCCCTCGGCGGAGGCCTCTCCGGCGTCAGCAGCGGTCTCAGCGGCCGGCACCGACACTGCCACGAGCAGCACGTCGGGCTCGTCGAGGAGCGTCGCGCCCTTGGGCAGCACGACGTCACCTGCGGTGATGTGCGCACCCTCCTCGAGACCCTCGACCGAGACCTCAAGGTGCTCGGGGATGTTGGTGGCCAGCACCTCAAGGCGGATGGTGTTGACATCGATCGTGACGATAGTGCCGGAGAACGAGGTGCCGGTGGTGTAGATCGGAACCTCGACCTGGACCTTCTCGCCCTTCTTCACGACGAGCAGGTCGATGTGCTCGATGATCTGGTGC
>JBEBSN010000138.1:0-5530 GCA_040394295.1 Microbacterium sp. | reverse complement strand
CTGCGCGTCGAGGAGGGAGTCGATGATGTCGCGCGTCGCCCTCCAGGCGGCGACGGGTTTATATAGTGCTGAGTACGCTCTAACCTTCCACAGAGTTGTGCACAGGGTCGCGCTAACCGTGGGCCTGTCTCGCGGCCCCGCGCATCACTAATTCAGTGTGACGAATATCGCAGCGACCGCAGCACCCAAGGATGCCACCGCGACGATGAGCGAGCTGATCGAGATCCACTTGGAGAACTTCTGCGCAGACTCCGCAGAGACCTGCGAAGCTTTCGCGAGTTCGAGCTGAGTCTCCATCGCCCGCTGCGTGGAGTGCGCGACTTCCAGTTGGTCTTCCAACGCGGCCACAACGCGCTTCAATCGTTTCCTAGTTCCCTCCGCCGCGTTGGCCGCGCGCTGGGTTGCCAGAGTCGCCCGAGACCGTTCCTGCGACGCGATCATCTCCGGAGTGATCCGAGGCGGCATGTAGCTCATGAAGAGACCATACCGGTGGGCCATAGCTTGGGCCACGATCTGTGGCCCAACTCGCTAGGCTGTGGCTGAGGAGCCCTCTATTTCTGGATTCAGAAGAGGTGTCCTGGGCCAATCCGTCATTATCGCATTATGTGAGCCAGTTCGTGGCATCCTGTGCCTCGCGCGCCGTATCCGCGCCTCACGAGACATCCATAGCGACCGCTGAGATAATCGTGAGATGAGCGAGCAGCACACCCGCCCCGTCGGCTTCGGCATATGGCTGATCATCGCAAGTGTGATCGGTTGGTGGGCAGCATTTCAGCTCACCGTCGAGAAGTTCGCACTGCTGGAGAATCCCGAGCAGTCGCTCGCGTGCGACCTCAGCCCGTTCATCCAGTGCAGCACCAACCTCGAGTCCTGGCAGGGCTCCGTCTTCGGCTTCCCGAACCCGATCATCGGTCTTACCGGCTGGATGGCGCCACTCGTCGTAGGTGTCGCAGTCCTCGCCGGGGCCCGGTTCCCTCGTTGGTTCTGGCTCACGTTCGGCGCCGGCATCACGTTCGCATTCGGGCTCGTCTGCTGGCTGATCTTCCAGAGCCTCTACGATCTGTTCGTGCTGTGCCCCTGGTGCATGGTGACGTGGGCGGTCACGGTTCCCACCTTCTTCGCCACGGTGCTTCATCTGCTCCGAAACGGCAGCCTGAGCAAGTCAACCAAGGTGCAGGAGCGTGCAGACCGTCTGATGAGTTGGGTAACGCTTGCGACGATCCTCGCCTACGCCGTCATCATCATGATGGCGCAGCTGCAGGGGCTCGACTTCCTCGGCGAGATGGCTCGCCTCCTTTTCTGACCTCAGCGACACCGAAGCCCGTCCCCCAGCATGGAGGGACGGGCATCGGGAAGTTTCGCGTCAGGCGAACCAGATGTCGAGCTCGCGCGCAGCCGACTCAGGGCTGTCGGATCCGTGCACGAGGTTCTGCTGCACAGCGAGGCCCCAGTCGCGGCCGAAGTCGCCACGAATCGTGCCAGGTGCCGCTGAGGTCGGATCTGTGGTGCCTGCCAGCGAGCGGAAGCCTTCGATAACCCGGTTGCCCGCGAGGCGGATCGCGACAGACGGCCCCGACATCATGAACTCCAGCAGCGGCTCGTAGAACGGCTTACCCTCGTGCTCTGCGTAATGCGAGGCGAGGCGGTCGCGGTCAGGCTCGACGAGGCGGAGGTCCACGAGCGCGTACCCCTTCGCCTCGATGCGGGCGAGGATCGCGCCGGTGAGCCCGCGGGCGACGCCGTCCGGCTTGACGAGGACGAGTGTTTCTTCAGTGGCCATGTCAATCGCTCTCTGTGTGAGTTTCGTGGTCATTTACTGTCGTGCTGCTGTCCATGGGACGTCGTGCGTCCACCCGGGCCCCCATGATCGTCGCATACGCCCACATGCCACCGAAAACCAGAGCGACCAGAAGGATGGTCGGCTCGAAGATGGCGGACAACGCGACGATGCCCTGCAGCACCCATCCGACGCTGATCGCCCAGGGCCTGGTGATCATGCCGGCAACGGCGACCATGGCCAGAGCGACGACGACACCACCGACGATCGCCCACCACGGCGCGACGCCGTCGGGCAGTGCCCTGAGGCCGAAGATCGTGAAGCCGACGAGCAGCACGACGACCGCCTCGAAACCGAGCACGATCGGTGCGAGCTTCTGCACGAGAGTGCGCGGCGGACGGGCACTCATGCCTGCCACCCCGACTTCCAGTCCTCTTCCTCCGACAGCGCGATCGCTTCGCCGGCGAGCACGATCGATCCTGCGATAACGACAGCGCGGCGATCAGCCGACGCCGCCCACTCACGAGCTGCATCGGCCGCGTCAGCGAGCGACGGGTGCACGGTTGCGCGGTGTCCTGCGTTCTCGACGAGGTCGGCGATGACATCGGCATCGTTGGCGCGATCGGATGCCGGTGCGGTGGTGAACACGTGAGCAGCAGCCGGTGCCAGGTGACCGATGATGCCGGCGGCATCCTTGTCGGCAAGAATGCCGAGCACGAGCCCCCATTCGTCGAAATCGAAGCTGTCATCCAGCGACTGGGCGAGCGCCCGGGCTCCGTGCGGGTTGTGGGCTGCGTCCACGACAACCGTCGGCGCGATTCCGAGCAACTGAAGGCGTCCAGGAGAGGTCGCGCCCTGTAGACCGTCCGTGACGATGTCATCGGCGATGCGCTGCGCGCCAGCACCGATGAGAGATTCCACGGCCGCCACCGCAAGCGCGGCGTTGTGGCCCTGATGCGCGCCGTACAGGGGCAGATACTCCTCGACATACGCCCCGGCGATGCCCCGGATCGTCAGAAGCTGTCCGCCCACGGCCAGCTTCTGCTCCGTGAGACCGAACTCGTCACCTTCGAAGGCGATCGTCGCATTCTTCTCCGCAGCCACACGACGCAGAACCTCGGTCACCTCGGCGGCTTGCTCAGCCGACACGACTGCGGCGCCTTCCTTGATGATCCCGGACTTCACCGTCGCGATCTCGGTGAGGGTCGCGCCCAGTCGGTCGGCGTGATCGATGGCGACCGGAGCGAACACCGCGACATCGCCATCAGCGGTGTTGGTGGAGTCCCACTCGCCACCCATGCCGACCTCGAGCACGAGCACATCGACGGGAGCATCAGAGGCGGCGACGAAGGCGACGACCGTGAGCAGTTCGAAGAACGTCAACGGTTCGTCACCCGCGTTGGCGAGTTCTGCATCCACGAGGGCGATGAAGGGCTCGATCTCGTCCCATGCATCGGCGACCGCACCATCGTCGATCGGCTCGCCGTCGATCATGATGCGCTCGGTGAACCGCTCGAGGTGCGGGCTCGTGAACAGTCCGGTTCGCAGCCCGTGCGCGCGCAGCAGGCTTTCGATCATTCGCGCGGTCGAGGTCTTGCCGTTGGTTCCGGTGATGTGCACGACGCGATAGTTGCGCTGCGGGTCGTCAAGGAGTTCGAGGATTCGTGCCGTGCGCTCCTTGCGGGGCTGCACCCAGCGCTCCCCCGCCCTCGCGAGCAACGCCTCGTAGACGGCATCTGCGCGGTCGCGATCAGACATTCGGCGCTCCTTCTGCGGTCGAGTCGGTCCCTGTGTTCGTGTCGATAGTCACGATGATCGGGGCCTTGTTCGGGCCGAGCGCGCTCGCCCCGCTGCGGTGCACGCCGTCGCCAGGGCTGGTGACATTCTGCACGAGCACGTCCATCTCCTCGGTGGCCTGCACGGCGAATGCGACGGCCAGCGTCTCACCCGCGATGAGCTCGGCGTGTGCCTGCAGCGCATCGACGTTCTCCGGTGAGACGTTCAGCGCCAGCACGATGCGGTCGCTGACATCGAGGTCGGCGTTCTTGCGCGCCTCCTGCACGACACGGATGGCATCTCTGGCCATTCCCTCGGCCTCGAGTTCAGGGGTGGTCTTCGTATCGAGGACGATGAACCCGTCGACCTCCTGGAGCAGCCCGATGGCCTCTCCGTCGGGCCTGGCAGAGGTGTCGCTGTCAAGCGATGCTTCGCCGAACTCCATGACGACGTCGCCGTCGGCGGTGCGCACCACGATGCCTCGTCCGTCTTCCACCCAGTCACCGGCCCGCGCAGCCTGGATCACCTGCTGGACGCGCTTTCCCAGGCGAGGGCCGGCGACCCTGGCGTTGATGTTCAGGCGCTGCCCCAGTCCGTACTCGTCGTACGACTCGGGTCGCAGCTCGACGAGTCGCACGTGCTTTACGTTGAGTTCTTCCCGCAGGATGCTCTCGAACTGCGCCAGCGCAACGGCATCCTTGACGACCACTGTCAGCTGAGCGAGCGGCAGGCGTACACGCAGCTTCTCCTTCTTTCGCAGCGCGTTGCCGACGCTGGACAGCTCGCGCACAGCATCCATCGCATCGCGGATGTCACTCGCAGCCGGGAACGCATCGGCATCCGGCCAGTCGGTCAGGTGCACGCTGCGCCCTCCGGTGAGCCCCTGCCAGATGCGTTCGCTCACAAGCGGCACGAGCGGCGCGGCGACGCGTGTCAACGTCTCGAGCACCGTGTACAGCGTGTCGAATGCATCGGTGGCGCCGTCTGCGGACGAATCTGCGCCCACCCAGAAGCGGTCGCGCGAGCGGCGGATGTACCAGTTCGTCAGAACCTCGGCGAAGTCACGCAGACGCGCGGACGCCGTCGTCGAGTCGAGTCCTTCGAGGTCGGAGGCCACGTCCCGGACCACTTCGCCGAGCCGAGACAGGATGTACCGATCGAGCACGTCCGTGGAGTCCGTTCGCCACTTGGCCTCGTAGCCGTCGCCCGAGGCATTGGCGTACGTCGCGAAGAAATACCACGAGCTCCACAGCGGAAGCAGGAACTCCCGCACACCGGCGCGAATGCCCTCCTCCGTCACTGCGAGGTTGCCACCGCGCAGCACAGAGCTCGACATCAGGAACCACCGCATGGCGTCTGAGCCGTCGCGTTCGAGCACCTCTGAGACATCGGGATAGTTGCGCAGCGACTTCGACATCTTGTAGCCATCGCTGCCGAGGACGATGCCGTGACAACTGACGCCGGTGAAGGCCGGGCGATCGAACAGGGCGGTGGACAGGACGTGCATGACGTAGAACCAGCCGCGCGTCTGACCGATGTACTCGACGATGAAGTCAGCCGGAGAGTGCGAGTCGAACCACTCCTGGTTCTCGAACGGGTAGTGCACCTGCGCGTACGGCATGGACCCGGAATCGAACCACACATCGAAGACATCCTCGATGCGGCGCATGGTGCTCTTGCCGGTCGGATCGTCAGGGTTCGGGCGCGTCAGATCATCGATATACGGGCGATGCAGGTCGACCTCGCCCTGCGGATTGCGGGGCAGCGTACCGAAGTCGCGCTCCAGATCCTCCAACGAACCGTAGGCGTCGACGCGCGGGTACTCGGGGTCATCGCTCTTCCAGATCGGGATGGGCGAGCCCCAGTAGCGGTTGCGGCTGATCGACCAGTCGCGCGCGCCCTCGAGCCACTTGCCGAACTGGCCGTGCTTGACGTTCTCGGGCACCCAGGTGATCTGCTCGTTGTTCGCGAGCATGT
>JBEBSN010000137.1:0-5714 GCA_040394295.1 Microbacterium sp. | reverse complement strand
ACGTCGGCGGGCGCGTCGAGGCCTGGGTGCCGAACAGGATGCGCGGCTGCTTGCCACCGCGCAACGGGTGGGGATGCTCGGCGATCAGTTCGGACAGGAATGCGTTGAACTTACCGGTCGGGATACGACGATCCCAGTTCTCGAGCGCGGTCTCCAGCGCGGGAACGAGTTTATCGAAATGACGACCGGTCTTGGCCGAGATGTTGACGCGCGGCGCCCAGCTGACGTGCGCGAGGTCCTGCTCGATCTCACGCTCGAGATAGCGACGGCGATCCTGGTTCTCCAGGTCGTCGTCGTTGAGGCGATCCCACTTGTTGAACGCGAGCACGAGCGAGCGTCCCGACTCCAGCACGAGGTCGATGATGCGCACGTCCTGCTCACTGATCGTCTCAGAGACGTCGAGGACGACCACTGCGACCTCTGCCTTCTCCAGCGCGGCTGAAGTGCGCAGAGAGGCATAGAAGTCCGCGCCTTGCTGCAGGTGCACGCGGCGACGGATTCCCGCCGTGTCGACCAGGCGCCACAGCTTTCCGCCGAGTTCGACCACTTCATCCACCGGGTCGCGGGTGGTGCCGGCGAGTTCGTTGACGACGACGCGATCCTCACCCGCTGCTTTGTTGAGCAAAGACGATTTGCCCACGTTCGGTCGCCCGAGGATCGCGACCCGGCGCGGGCCGCCGATCTCGTACTTGGCGACAGCCGAGATACTGGGCAGCTTCTCGAGTACGGCGTCGAGCAGGTCCGCGACGCCGCGTCCGTGCACGGCAGAGGTCGGGTACGGCTCCCCGAGCCCGAGGTTCCAGAGCGCTGCGGCTTCAGGCTCCTGACGAGCGTCATCGATCTTGTTCGCGATCAGGAACACCGGCTTGCCACTCTTGCGCAGCAGCTTCACGACGTGCTCGTCGGTCGACGTCGCACCGACCATCGCATCGACGACGAAAAGTACGACGTCGCACAGGTCGATCGCGATCTCCGCCTGCGCGGCGACCGAGCGATCGATGCCCTTGGCATCGGGCTCCCAGCCGCCGGTGTCAACCAGCGAGAAACGTCGATCGTTCCACTCCGCCTTGTAGGTCACACGGTCACGCGTGACGCCAGGGGTGTCTTCCACGACCGCCTCGCGGCGACCGAGGATGCGGTTCACCAGCGCGGACTTGCCGACGTTCGGTCGTCCGACGATCGCCACGACGGGCAGAGCGGGCAGGAACTCCACTCCTCCTTCGCCCTGTGCGAGGCCGGCAAGAAGCGCGGCGTCATCCTCGTCAAGGTCGTAGTCGGCGAGACCGGCGCGCAGAGCCTCCGCACGCTGTTCTGCGAGCTGCTCATCCAACTCGTTCATCTTCTCGGCAAGGTGGTCTGGGCCACCTTCATATTCTTCTTCAGCGGCCATGTTCCGCTCCTTGCTTTCGTTCGATCACCGAAAGTACGGCATCGATGGTCTGTGGGAAATCGAGGTTCGTCGAGTCGACCACCTCAACGCCTTCGGCGGCGTTGAGAAAATCGACCACGGCGCTGTCCGAGGCGTCGCGCCTGTGCAGCGCTTCGGCCACGACAGCGGCATTCTCGCTGGTCAGTTCACCGGCGCGTCGCGCCGCCCGCACCTCGGGGTCGGCAGTGAGAAGGATGCGCACCGGGGCGTCCGGCGCGACAACGGTGGTGATATCGCGCCCTTCGACGATGACCGCGTCGTAAGGCGACGCCGCCACCAGGGAGCGGAAGAAGATGTTGACCTGTTCGCGCACCGCAGGCACGCGCGCCACGCCGCTGACGGCATCCGACACTCGCGGCTCGCGGATCGCTTCGGTGATGTCGGACTCCCCGGCGAGGATGGTGCGGTCATCAGGGTCGAGGCCGAGACGAACATCGAAAGCGGATGCCGCGGCGAGAACCGCATCGGTGTCGTCGGTGTCGGCACCCCTGTCGAGCACGAACCAGGCGAGGGCACGGTATGCCGCGCCGGTGTCGAGGTAGCCGTAGCCGAGCGTGCGTGCCACAGCCTTGGAGACACTGGATTTTCCAGAGCCGGCCGGGCCGTCGATCGCGATGAACTTGGCCGCTGCCGAGTTCTCGTTCAATGCGCCTGTCAAAGATTCAGTCATTGGTCGCTCCTGCAATCCGCCATCCGCGCTGCTGCAGCCCGTCGATCGCTCCCAGCAGGGCGGCGGGAGCCACACTGATCTCGGCGAGTCCGAACTGTGCGCCCGGCGAATGTTCCAGGCGCAGATCTTCCACATTCACATTCAGCTCACCCAGCTCGCCGAACAAACGGCCGAGCTGACCGGGGGTGTCGTCGACCATGACGACGAGCTGCTCGAACTTGCGGTTCTGCCCGTGCTTACCCGGGAGGCGATCGACACCGTCGTTGCCCTGGCGGATCGCTTCGGCGATCACTCGCCTCGCGCCTGCTGCCGAGGGCGCACGCAACGCATCCGACACCTCACGGAGGTCGTCGGCAAGGGCATCGAGGATCTCGACGACCGGCTGCGCGTTCGCACCGAGAATCTGCACCCAGAGCTCCGGAGCGGATGCAGCGATGCGCGTCGTGTCCCGAACCCCCTGACCGGCGAGGCGCAGCGCGTCCTCGTCAGCGGTCGCCAGGCGTCCGGCCAGAAGACTGGCGACCACCTGCGGCACGTGCGAGGTGAGCGCGACCGAGCGATCGTGCTCTTCCGGTGTCATCTCCAACGGCATCGCTCCCACATCGAGCGCGAGGGCCTCGACGAGGGCGAGATCAGCCGTGCTCGTCTCCTCATCGCGGCACACCACCCACGGCCGACCGATGAACAGGTCTGCGCGCGCGGAGATCGCTCCCCCGCGCTCACGGCCTGCGAGCGGATGCGAGCCGATGTAGCGAGCCAGATCGACACCGCGTGCCTTCAGCTCACGGAACGGCTCGAGCTTCACGCTCGCGACGTCGGTGACCACAGCATCCGGGAAGTTCGCCAGCTCGGCTTCGATGACATCGGCGGTGACGTCCGGCGGCACGGAGACGATGATCAGCGCGGGTCTGTCATCTGCAACTGCTGCACGACCTGCGCCGTAGTCGATCGCGAGACGCTGCTGTGCCGGAGAGGTGTCTGAGAGCACGACATCGATGCCTTTGGCTCGCAGCGCTTGGCCGATGCTCGCGCCGAGAAGACCTGCACCGACGATGCGCACCGTCCCCGAAAGCCGCGGCGCATTGCCGCCGCCATTGGTTCTGGCCGTGTCGGTCACTCGTTCTCCTGGGCGTCTCCCGGCGTCTCGTCCGCAGGGGAATCGTGGCGCGCGAGAGTCAAAAGCGCACCACATTCGATTTTAGTCAGTTCTCGAGTCTTCCCCGCCGGGAGAGTTCCCAGGTGAAGAGGTCCGAACTGTCGACGCACGAGTTCGGTGACCGGGTGTCCCACCGCGGCGAGCATGCGGCGGACGATGCGGTTGCGCCCGGAGTGCAGAGTGAGCTCGACCAGACTGGAAGCCGCTTGACCGGTCCCTGAGCCTGTCGAAGTGTCGAGCAGACGCGCTTTGTCTGCCTTGATGAAGCCGTCTTCGAGCTCGATGCCCTTTGTGAGCTGAGCGATGACCTGAGCCGTGACGGCGCCCTCGACCTTAGCGATGTACACCTTGGTCACGCCGAAGGACGGGTGCGCGAGCACATGTGCGAGATCGCCATCGTTGGTGAGGATGAGCAGCCCGCTGGTGTCGGCATCCAAGCGTCCGACGTTGTAGAGGCGTTCCTCGAAGTCGTTCGTGAAGCGCCGAAGGTCTGGCCTGCCGTTCTCATCCTTCATCGTGCTGACGACCCCAGTGGGCTTGTTCAGCATGACGTAGCGCTTGGAGACGTCGAGCTGAATCGCCGTACCGTCGACATCTACCAGATCGTTCTCCGGATCGATGCGGCGGCCGAGCTCTTCCACCACCACACCGTTGACGCGGATGCGCCCTTCGACGATGTACTGCTCGACCACCCGCCGAGATGCCACTCCTGCGGCGGCGAGTACCTTCTGCAGCCGCACGCCCTCCGGCGCTTCGCGCGCACCTGTCTCTGCGTCTGTCATCGGATGTTCCCTTCGTCGAACCCGTCTGCCCCGTCATCGAGCAGCGGGGAGATCGGTGGCAGCTCGTCAAGCGAGTTGATGCCGAGGTTCTGCAGCAGAGCGTCAGTCGTGCCGTAGTTGATGGCGCCGGTCTCTGAGTCGGCGAAAAGTTCGGTGATCAGGCCGCGTGCGAGGAGGGTGCGCACGACGGAGTCGACGTTGACAGCTCTGATCGAAGCCACCTGGCTGCGGGTGACGGGCTGCTTGTAAGCAATGACCGCCAGCGTCTCCAGGGCTGCCTGCGACAGGCGCGCCGGAGCCTGTCCGCCGACGAACTCGGCAACAAGGCTGTCCAGTTCCTCGCGCACGAACAGCCGCCAGCCGCCACCGACCTCACGCAGTTCGAAACCGCGGCGCGGTCCTCGACCGTTGCCGTCGTAGTCGTCGACGAGAGTCTCGATCGCCTGCCGCACGGCGGCAACCGGAGCCCCCACCGCCGCTGCCAGAGCGACAAGCCCGAGAGGTTCGTCGATGATCAGCAGGATCGCTTCGAGCTTCTCGGTGAGCGCGATCTCCGTCGCCCCTTCGGCCTGTGAACTCGTCGAGATATCAGCAGTCGTTGTGTCATCGGTCATAGTCAGCCCCCAGGCTCGCAAGTGTTTCGTCCGACCAGGATTCTGCGGACCAGCGCAGCGTGAGCTCGCCGAGCGGTTCAAGCTGCTCGAAAGACAGAGCTGCCTGCCGGTAGAGCTCGAGCACGGAGATGAAGCGTGCCACGACAATGCCTGGCTCGGACGTGCCGGCGACGAGCTCGCGGAAGGTCAGCGAATCCGTGTTGCGCAGCAGCGTCACCACGATCGCGGCCTGCTCGCGGATGCTGACCAGCGGTGCGTGCAGATGGTCGAGGCCGACGCTCGGAATCTCCTTCGGAGCAAAAGCGAGAAGAGCCAGAGCGGCGAAATCATCGACGCTGAGCGTCCACACCAGCTCGGGCGTCTGCCGACGGTGCTTCTCGTCCAGGCGGGCGGCCCGAACGTGGCGACGATCCTCACGCTGTAGGCACCGAGAGAACCACGCCGAAACCTCTTTGAACGCGCGGTATTGCAGCAGCCGAGCGAACAGCAGATCGCGAGCCTCCAGCAGCGCCACCGATTCCGCATCGACCAGTTCGCCCTGCGGCAGAAGCCCGGCGACCTTCATGTCGAGCAGAGTCGCGGCGACGACAAGGAACTCGGATGCCTGATCCAGCTCTTCGTCGGACTCCATCTGCCCCAGGTATGCGATGAATTCATTGGTGACCGCGCTCAGCGACACCTCGGTGATGTCCATCTCATGCTTCGAGATGAGCGTGAGCAGAAGGTCGAACGGTCCGTCGAAATTCGACAGAGAGACGCGGAAGCCCGACTCGCCTTCGGACGCTTCGACAGGCTCAGCGACCGGAGGCTCTGACCCCGACACCTCGCCCCCTGAACCCAAGACCTCGCTCCCTGAACCTGAGACCGCGCTCCCTGAACCCAAGCTCTCGCTCCCTGAACCCAAGCTCTCGCCCCCTGAACCCAAGACCTCGCCCCCTGAACCCAAGACCTCGCTCCCTGAACCCAAGCTCTCGCTCCCTGAGCCTGTCGAAGAGTCGAGAGATTCCCCGCTACGCGACAATCGGACGCCCCCGGCGTCCTCAAACGGCACAGTGCCCTCGCC
>JBEBSN010000136.1:0-5731 GCA_040394295.1 Microbacterium sp. | reverse complement strand
CGCCGAAAGCGTTTGCGGAGCTGGACAGCTGGCCTCGGAGCAGCGGCAACCTTAGCGATGTTCCTGCTTGCCGGTTGGTGGCTGGTGGACGCGCCCACGGAATCGGGCGTGGTGGCAGATGTCCGGTACGGCCATAAAAACGATGTACTTCCCGGTGGGCAGAAAGCGGTGTTAACGCTGGCCGACGGGAATACCCTAGCACTCGGAGACGTACCCCTGCACCAACAACTAACCGATGGCGTTGCCCTGGATATCGGAGCGGGCGCCATCACCTATAGGAAAACCGAAGTGCCTACCGAAGAGCTTGTATACCACCAGTTGGACGTACCGGTGGGCGGGGTTTATGAATTGACGCTGGCCGATGGTACGCGCGTATGGGTCAACTCAAACGCCACACTTCGCTTTCCGGTTGCGTTTGCAGCCCACGAGCGGCGGGTAAGCGTGGTAGGCGAGGCTTTTTTTGAGGTGGCGAAAGACAAGGAACGGCCGTTTATTGTCGAGGCGAAAGACCTCGAAATCGAGGCGCTGGGCACGGCATTCAACGTGAACAGCCACCGCAAAGACGGGTCGGTGAAAGCCATCCTGACGGAAGGGAAAATCCGCGTAAGCAACGGGCAGCAAACCAAAGAGCTGTTGGCCGGTACGGGGGTGGTGGCTGCCGCGGGGCACATGGATGTTTCGCCGGTGGAAATCGAAGAGGCCTTGGCATGGAAAGATGGGTATTTCTATTTCAACCAAAAGACCATGGATGAGATTTTAGACGAATTGGCGCGATGGTACGGGGTAGACGTGTCGGTAAAAAAAACACTCCCCGACAAACGGTTTGTGGGTGGCATAAAACGCAGTGAAACCTTGGCACCTGTATGTGCGCTGCTAGCCGAAATGAGCGGAAGGGAATTTTCCATCGACGGAAAGAAATTGATTGTTTACTAAGCATCAAAAAGGAAGGAGGTCTACATAGATAAGTAATCATATAAAAACTGGCCAAGCAAAAAAAATCCGAAGGTATGCGACTACCTCCGGAAACGAATAAGGTATTGCTTGGTGTGCTATTCGAAACCAATGGAATAACCCTATCATTTCAAATTTATGAATAATTTATTTATCACCATTATTACCATGAAATTGGTGTTGTTTTTTACGGTATTTTTCTCGCTGGGCCTACGGGCCGAGACATCCGCGCAGACGGTAACGTTGCACGTAGAGAGCCGCACCATTAAGGCGGTGTTGGATGACCTTACGAAGCAAACGAAATACCGTTTTATCTACGAACACGGGCTGCTTGAGGACGCTTGGCGGGTTACCGTCAACGCCAACGATGCATCACTCGATGAAGTCATGCAACAAATCATCGCCGGGCTACCCCTGGCGTACAGTATGCATGATGGCGTAGTACTTATAAAAAAGGCGGCAGCGCGGAAAGGGGTGATGCCTATTGCCCCGGTCATCATCGCGCAACAATATGCGGAGGGCCGGGTTGTGGACGAACGGGGCAACCCGTTGGCAGGCGTATCCATCAAGGTGGAGGGCACGGCGCGGGAAGCGGCTACCGATGACGACGGCGCATTCCGCATACAGGCGGAGATGGGCAACCAGCTTACCTTCTCTTACCTGGGGTACGAAACCGTGCAACGGGCGGCGACCAGCGGCCAAATGCGTATCGTGATGGAACCCGCGGCAGGCGAAGACCTCGACGAGGTGGTGGTGGTGGGCTATGGCGCGGTAAAACGGGCCGATGTGACCGGTTCCATCGCCTCGGTTTCTGCAGAGAAGCTCACGCAGGTCAACGCGGTATCCACCATAGCCCAGGGGCTGCAGGGCCACGCTGCGGGCGTACAGGTTACCCAAGCATCGGGGCAACCCGGTGAGTTCATGCGCATCAAAATCAGGGGTACAAACTCATTGGGGGCGAGCAATGAGCCCTTATATGTCGTAGACGGCATGCCGCTGGATGCGCTGACCTCGCAGCTTAACCCGAACGACGTGGCGAGCGTTAGTGTCCTCAAAGACGCCTCCTCAACAGCCATTTATGGCTCGCGCGGTGCGAATGGCGTCATCATGATAACGACCAAGAAAGGGAGAACAGGCGAGCCGACCGTTAGCTACAGCGGGTATGCTGGCGCACAGCATCTTCGCAAAAAACTCGACTTGATCAATGCTTCGGAGTTTGCGCAACTGCAGAATGAAGTGGCCGCTAACGACGATGAACCGCTGCCCTGGACTCCGCAGGAGGTCGATGCTTTTGGCAAAGGTACCGATTGGCAGGACCTCGTTTACCGTACAGCCATGGTACAGAGCCACGACTTATCGCTGTCTGGCGGTAGCGAAAAAACAAAATATTATAGTTCTTTCGGTTACTTCAACCAGGACGGGATTATCCGCAACTCAGGATTCGACCGCTACTCTTTCCGGATTAACCTGGATCAGAAAATCAGTGAGCGTTTGGACTTCAATACCAGTTTTTCGGTACAACATTCCAACTACGAACGAGCCCAATACCAAAGTGCCGATGGCAGTGGTGGGATTCCGTTTACCACGATGGTGATGCAGCCGACAGAAGGGGTATATAACGACGACGGAACATATACGCGATTCACCGGCGTTCCGTGGGGAGAAACGAATCCTGTTGGTTTATCTAAAAACTGGCATAACCCATCGCGTAACCTTCGGTTACTGGGCAATGTATTGCTTTCATACCGAATCGCAACGGGATTAAAATTAAACATAAGCGCCGGACTCGACCAATCAAACAATAAGTCGGATACCTACTACCCCGGAAACATAACCCTAGGCCAGGGCACCGATGCCGACGGGCTACCGGTTTTCGGCCGGGCGTCGCGGGCGTATGGAAGTAGCTTTTCATTTTTGAATGAGAATACGCTTGAATATAGCAACCTGTTTGGTGCCCACTCCTTGAATGTGCTGGCCGGAATGACCTATCAAGACAGTAAGGGAGATGGGTTGAATAGCGGCACTGCGTTAGGGTTTTTGAGCGATATCTATGAAACGTACAATATTCAATCTGCAGCCACGAAGGCGTTGCCGTCGTCGTCTTTCGGCGACAGCAAGCTGATTTCGTATCTGGGGCGGGCCAACTATCACTACGCTAATAAATATTACGTTACCCTAACGGCAAGATATGACGGCTCCTCGCGGTTCGGTATCAATAATAAATTTGCTTTTTTCCCTTCAGGTGCATTGGCGTGGGCGGTTTCCGAGGAAGACTTCCTGAAGGATAACCCAACGGTATCCAATTTGAAATTGCGTACGAGTTATGGATTCTCGGGAAATCAAGCGATAGCAAACTATCAAACCCTGGCTAACTTATCAAGCGTAGATGTCGCGTTCAATAACAGCCAGCATACGGGATTTACGCTTTCGGCACTCGAAAATCGGAATCTGAAATGGGAAACCACGCAGCAATTTGACGTGGGAGTGGATCTCGGCTTATTTGATGGCAAGTTGAATATCACGGCAGATTGGTATGACAAAAAAACAAGAGATCTGTTATTAGGTGTCAACTTACCAGGGTCAAGCGGGTTCAGCAGGGTATTGCAAAATGTAGGTGCTGTGCGTAACCGTGGGGTAGAGTTTCAAGCGTCTTTGTTCCACCGCATCGGGAATGTAATGTGGAACCCGATATTGACGGTATCGCACAATCGGACGAAGGTGCTTGATTTGGGTAATGATGCACACGGCAATCCGGTTACGTTCATGGAGATTGGCACGGGAGGCAATTGGTTTCCCACCATCGTAGGGCAGTCCATGATGCAGCTTTATGGATATACCGTGGAAGGCATTTACCAAACGGATGCCGAGGCTGTCGAAAATGGCGAACCTACCAAAAAGGCTGGTGACTACCGGTTTAAGAACTGGGATGGCCAAGGGGTAGTCAACGATCAGGATGATCGCACGGTGTTATCGAATTTCGAGCCGAAATTTGTTTTCGGTTTCAATAACAGTTTCCAGTATAAACAATTCGACTTATCGTTCATGATTGTAGGAAGCTACGGTAATGATATCGCGAATGAGTTCCGGAAATATAATATAACGATGAATGGAAGCTGGACGCCTACGCGTGAAGCGTTCGAACAACGGTGGACCGGGGCTGGGACAGGTAATTCGGTGGATAAGCCCTCGGCCAGTAGTGGTAGTTCGATCAGAGACTATGCCAACAGCTTGTGGTTGGAAGATGCTTCTTACCTGCGTCTGCGCGACGTTACGATAGGGTATTCGTTTTCACCGACGCTGTTTAAGTCTGGAAAAGCCTCGTCTATCCGGGCGTATGTAAGTTTGCAGAATTACCTAACCTTCTCCAAGTATTCTGGTTACGACCCCGAAGTATCTTGGGCCTCGGCCAGTATTGCAGGGTGGGATCGGGGAAATTACCCTTCCACAAAATCCATCACTGCGGGCGTTAATATCACTTTTTGACAGGAACATTCATAAGCGAATATCAAGATGAAGAAATTATCTAAAAATATAGCGACAATCATACTGGCGGCTGTCATCGGCTTGCATGCCGGCTGTGAAAAAATGCTGGAAGAAGAGCCGAAGACGGTACTTAGCCCCGGCGGTGTGCTGGCAAACCCTGATGGTTATGAAGCGGTAGCAAAGGGGATGTATGCTTCTTTTCCGATGTATGTGACGTTTACCCACGAACTGATTATTGATATCTATCGTGCACCCGATGCCGGTGTAGAGCAAGCACTACCCATCTATAACAACAATCCGACACCGTCGTACTACAATGCCCGGAACGCCTGGAATGGCCCCTACGGGGTTATTAAAAACGCGAATTTCCTGCTTGAATACTTGCCTAGTGCACCCTTGGATGAAACCAAGAGAAATCAGCTAACGGCGGAAGCGCGCATGCTGCGGGCATATGCATTTTTCGATTTGGTGCAGCTCTTTGGTGATGTTCCCATGCCGATCCAAGTGGCACCCAATTACAGCGACCTTCAGCTTCCGAGGACGCCGCAAAAGGAGGTGTATGATTTTATCGTGCAAGACCTGTTGTTTGCGGAAACCCATCTGCCGGAAATAGCTCCGCAGCAGGGGCGTGTGTATCAACGTGTAGCTACAGCATTGCTGGCGCGGGTTTACCTGACCATGGCAGGGAACCCACTGAACCTGACGGAGTACTACGTGCAAGCACGTGATAAGGCGTTGGCGGTGATCGGTGACGGTCGGTTTTCGTTACGAGCTGATTATGCGGATGTGTTTCACCATGAGGCATATACCAGCGAATCGATTTGGGAGCGCCAATATATTCCGGGCAGGGGCGGAAATGGGCTGCATGGTATCATGTGTACAGCTGAGGGGTACCGGCCTGAATTGATGCCCACGAATGCGTTTATCAATAGCTTCCCGACAGGGGACAGGCGGAAAGAATGGGGGATAAAGCAAAACTATCCTGCACCGGGTGGTAACCTATCGTTGCCTTTTTTTCATAAATTTGTCGATACCGATGTGATTGATAGGGGAGAGGGCCCTTCGCAAGCGATGGGAGCTTGGTCTCGGCCGATCATCCGCTTGGCCGAGATGTATTTGATCGCAGCGGAAGCCGAAAACGAAATCAATGGCCCGGCAGATGCTTATCCGTACATCAATGCAATCAGAGAAAGGGCACGTGTGAACAAAAATGACGCCACGCATGTGCCTGATTTGGCCGGAGTGACGCAAGGCGAATTCCGTGAGGCCGTATGGGACGAGCGGAACTGGGAGCTGC
>JBEBSN010000135.1:0-5987 GCA_040394295.1 Microbacterium sp. | reverse complement strand
AGCCACGCGTGGTCGGCTCGCTTGCCCTCAAGGTCGAACCCGAGCCGCGCTAGCTCGCGACCAGCAAGCACGATCTCACCCGCAGCCATGCCGACCGCTAGATCGACGACCGGCTTCGCCGGTAGCCCTGGAACAGACGTGGATCCAATGTGTTCGATCTTGGCGTTAGGTAGGTGCTCTAAGATTTCGACCGCCATCTCAGCGGCCTTTCGCGCCCACGCTTCGTGCTCACTGGCGACGAGAGTTACGCGCTCGTCGGATGCCATCCGACGAGTTTCGCAGAAATCAACTGACTGTCTCGTAACCTCGGTGTCTCATAACGCATGGGTTATGAGGCAGATAGGTTACGAGACACCTCGACGAGCTGAAATCACGGACCGATTGAGGAAGTCCACAAAGCGCTGGGGAGTTGTTCGTTCCGGACCTTCCGACGTAATCGTGATCGACGCATCCAACGTCGAGAGCAGTTGTCCGGCGCTCCGCCGAATACCTACCACACGCGTTTCGGCGCGGTTAAGTTTCGGTGGGGGGTTTCGGCGGCTCACGCTTCGGCGTGTCGCGCACTTGATCATCATCGTCGGCGTGAGCGCCGGAATCGATCGTTTCCGGCAGGCTCTCGGAGCACAAGCCATGATCGGCCGATTATCGCTACCAATCGTCATCCGTCGTCCGAGCACTGGCGGTCGGCTGCCCGTTCGAAGTCTGGAACGGGTCGGTCTTGCGCGTCCTCGGCCGTCAGCGCGAGTCCGTTGCTTTCGATGTCGGCGATGAGCCAGTCCATTTCGAGGATCTCCCGGCGCTGCGCTTCACTGATTTCAACCGCAAGTTCGCAGACGCGGACATCCTGCAGCTGTGCTCGCTCGGATCGGGTGATCGCGAGCGAGTGATGCGGAATCATTGCGCGCATGTACGCGGTGTCGTCGACGGTGATCTGGCTGCGGTCGAGGGCGATGCCTCCTCCGAGGAGGAGAACGCTGACGATGATGACCGCAATGTTCGCTTTCCTGTGCTTGTACATGTTGAGCATCCAGGCCAGCATGACCAGCCCCATGGCGCCGCCCATAGTGAGCGCCATGAAGACGCGGCTTTCGCTGAAGCGTATGTGCCCCCATTCCCACACTCCAGCGAACATCGTCCAATACATCACGACCATGCCGGTGAGAATCATCGCCGCGAATCGCAAGTACATCGTCAGCGATCCGTGCTTTTTCGTCCCCGCTTGTCGTCCACTTGTTTCGTGCGTGTCCTTCGACATATGCCTCACCTGTTCGTCTCAGCTCGTTGCGCGGTAGCGCGATTGATGACGACGTGTGGCGCAAGAGCGCTCGCTAGTCTGCTTCGGCTCGGTCAACGGGCATCACTGGATTGATGCGGGTAGCGAAGAACTGCACGACGCCGTCGAGGTGGCTATTCAGAGCGTTGCGAGGAGCGCGGCGCAGGCGTCTTCGCATCGCCGGCAGGCCGCAGCACACACCGTGCAGTGTTCGTGCATCGTGTGCTTTTCGCACTCGTCGGCGCAGCTCGCGCATGCCGTGCGGCACGCTTCGAGGGTCGCGCGGGTGAGGTTGGCGTCGTACCCGGTGTGCCTGGACAGGATGCGTCCGGTGGTTTCGCAGAGGTCGGCGCAGTCCAGGTTCGTGCGGATGCACTTCGTCAGCTCGGCAACCATTTCCTCGCTCAGGCACGCGTCGGCGCATGCGGTGCATGATTGCGCGCACTCAACGCACGCCTCGATACACTCCACCAGCACCTTCCGGTCAGCCTGACCAAGGTCCTTCGGGTAGGTGCGGAGCATTTCCGCCGCGACAGTCATAGTGGCTCCTCTCGTCATTGTGGAGTCTTCAAACTACGACCGCACCTCGCTCCCGAGGACCCCGTTGAATACCCCGGGAGGGCATGGTAGTTCAGCGGCAGATCATCGTCGCAGCGATTACTGTGCGGTGACGATTATTCCGTTTCTGCAGCGTGACTGGGTGGAGCTCGAAGGATCAGAGCCAGGGCGACAATGACCATGATTACGGCGATGTCAAAGCTGGCGATCGTGTACGTCCACCAAGCGACGTCGGTCGATTGGGCATCACTGATCAGATGCGCGAGCGCGAGGGCTGGACCGCAGATCAAGAGCATATATCCAAGACGCACGAGCCTTCGATGCGTCCGCTCCGCGGGACTGCGAGGCGAAGGCGCGCCGGGTGAGGACGAGTGCACGGCCGTCAGATGGTGCATCGAGTCGAAGGGGGATCTGGAGCCGGTGGGGGTCATCAGAAGATCGCTCCAATCGCGAGAAAACTAGCAGCGGCGAGGAGAGCAACGGCGACCGTCGCCACGATGACGAACAACACGAGGTTCCGAAAGGGGTTCTTGGGCGCTTTCACGAGGAATCCTTGGGCACAGGTCTTTGCGCCCGCGTTATTGGGCGGGACTCAGCACAGTGGTGCTGTCCGGTGAGACTTCAACGATGCCCCGGTCATCGACGAGGATGACGCGGTCGTCGATGACAGTGAGGGCTTGAACGGCGCCTTGGAGCGATTCGAGCTGATGCCAGGTTCCATTTTCATCCTCTGTCCACAGGACGCCATCGGTGCCTGCGCCGAGAAGAGTGCCATCGGTGCGAGCCTCCAGCGCGTAGAGCACAGGTGTTCCGTCGACTGGAGTGAATGTGTTACCGCCGTCGCTGCTGAAGAGAACGCCTTCTTCGGCTGCAGCGTACAAACCGGATTCGGTGACCGCGAGATCAGCGGCGCCGAGGGACGCACGCTCCGTCCAGTTGTTGCCCTCGTCTGTGCTGGTGAGCAGGTTCACTTGGCTAGAGGGGACGCCGTAGAGGGTACCGTCCGGGGCCGCGGTGAGGATGTGGAAGTCGGTGGTTCCGTTGAGAGCAATAGGCGACCACGTGTTCCCGTAGTCGTCGCTGCGGATGATGCCGAGGTTGGGCGATCCGAGTTCGGCCGGGGTCTTTTCGCCGGGATGCCCGGAGGCGAACAGCGCGTCTCCCGAGACCGTGAATCCCATGGCGTCGAAGGCGTGACCGCCGATCGGGCCGGAGATATCCCCATCGGGTGTGAGAGTGAAGATTCCGTTGTGCGTGGCCACCAGCAGATCATCGCCCCGGGGATCTTCAGCGATGCCGTGGATGTGGTCGATGCGGGGAGCTGAGTCCGGGTTGCCGAGCGGTGTCGCGGTGCATCCGGTGGCGACAGTCGCCAGGACGGTCACAGTGACGGTTGCGAGAAGGAGTGAGCGTTTCATGATGGTTTCCGTTAGTGGCCTCAAGCGGGCCTGGCTTCACGACGCGCAGCAAGAGCACGCCGACGTCTGACTGCTGCCGCAATGGGGCAGCACGGATGACACAGATCCGGGCGGGACGATCGGATACCGGCCCGCCCGGAGGATTCCTACAGCTGGCCGAGGAGTTCCTGCATCGTGGCGATCTCCGCCGTCTGGTCGTCGATCACCTGTTGCGCGAGCTCGAGGACGTCCGGGTTCTGCGCATCATCAAGCGCCGTCTGCGCCATGTCGACGGCACCTTCGTGGTGCACGATCATCTGCTCCAGGAACAGGCTGTTCGCCCCGACAGCATCCGCGCTCTCCAACATGGTCATGTCCTCTTCGGACATCATGCTGTCGTCACCGCCCATCGAACCGTGATCCATGCCTCCCATGGAGTCGGGGTCATACTCCACACCCCAGTCTTCGAGCCATCCGAGCATCTTGTCGATCTCGGGGCCCTGCGCCGCCTTGATCTCCTCGGCAAGTTCCACCACGCGTGCGTCGGCACCGTCTTTAGCGAGCAGCATGTCGGCCATCTCGATCGCCTGCTCGTGATGAGGGATCATCATCGTGACGAACATCTCGTCAGCCTCGTTCGCTGCCGAAGTCGACGACGACTGAGACGGGGAGGTGGATTCGCTGGACGGTGCCGTGGTGTTGTCAGCGCAGCCGGTTAGAACCAGCGCAAGGGTCAGTACACCCGTACTGACAGCAACGGGAATCTTCTTATTCATGGTTGTTCCTTCGATACGTCGTGTGAGGGTTCGCAAATGATGGCGCCAGACGGCGCCAGGAATCCGACCCATCAGGGTCGGCGGCGACTACTCAGGTGCGACTTATCGAAAGGATCGTCAGCGAGGGTGCCCGGGGAGGGATCCCGATCGCTTCCCACCTCACCAGGCTTACACCACGGTGAGGGGGCAGCCCGTGACGATGAATCAATATCGGAGGGAGGAGGAGAAGCAGACCGGCAAGCAACGCCAGCACGCACGCAGTCAGCATCTCGTTGTGACCCTGCCCATGTCCGGTGCTCACATGACACGCACCCTCACACGCGGTGGACTCGCTCGCGACGGTTGACGCCGCTGCGGTGGCGTGCTCCTCCCCAGCTGCGGAGTGGGTGAGTCCGACGGATCCGTGTCCCGCAGGTTCGGAGGTGAAGGTATGCATCGCCAGCAAGCCGACGATAACCATCAGCGTGGCCCCGCCGAGCATCAACAACGCGCGCAACGACAACTGCGGACGTGCGCCACGAACTGCGACGTGCATGCTCGGCCTCCTCCATTCCGTCCAGGATGCTAACACCACGATCTATGCGGCCACCCGCCCTGATCCTTCAGCGCCGCCATGTACATCCTAGTGCGGAATACCCCCAGGGGGTATATCGTTAGGCATACCGACGCCGCACTCCGGTGTTTGAGAGAAAGAGGAACAAAACATGTCAGACTCCACTGGATCCTGCTGCAGCCGCAACAGCCACGGTTCCGTCGACGCCGAAGGACGCAAGGATCTCCTCACCCCGCCCGCGGAAGATCTCGCCGAATGTCCTGTGATGGTAGGCAGCACCGTCATCAAGGCGGATGCAGAAGCTGCTGGCCTGTACCGCGATTACGACGGCACCCGGTACTACTTCTGCTGCGCTGGATGCGGGCCCGCGTTCGACGCCGACCCGGCTAAGTACGCCACCGCTGCTGCCTGACACCGTTTCACCGTGCGGGGCACGCCACACAAGTCGGCCCCACGGTTCTCAATTCCGAGGAGGATAGGCCCATGAGCCACCCGCGTAACGACGGCGCAGAGCACACCCACGCCCACCACGACCACGCGGCGTCGACCCCCGCAGTGACGACCGACACTGACCACGATGCGCACGCGGGACATCAAGCAATGGCGCATGCACCGCAGTCAGACGCCGCCGCGCACAGTCATAGAGACCACGGAAGCGACAACGCGCCCTCCGGTCACAACACCCACGCTGGACACGGCGGTCATGCAGGCCATGGCGACCACGTCGGGCAGTTCCGTCGCCTGTTCTGGATCATGCTCGTCCTCGCCGTCCCCACGGTCGCGTTGTCGGGCATGTTCTCGATGATCCTCGGCTACACCCTCCCCGATATTCCGGGTCTGTCCTGGGTATCCCCGGTGCTGGGCACTGTCATGTATGCGTGGGGTGGAAAGCCGTTCCTCGTCGGTGCAGTCAGCGAGCTCCGCGCTCGCAAGCCCGGCATGATGCTGCTCATTGGCCTCGCGATCACCGTCGCGTTCGCCGCCTCCTGGGGCGCGACGCTCGGGGTGCTCCATCACGAACTCGACTTCTGGTGGGAGCTCGCCCTCCTCATTGTCATCATGCTTCTCGGGCACTGGATCGAGATGCGCTCCCTCGCCCAGACGACTTCCGCCCTGGACTCACTCGCCGCTCTTCTCCCGGATGAGGCAGAGCGCGTCGAGAATGACCAGGTCGTCACGGTCTCACCGTCCGATCTCGTCGTCGGCGACGTCGTCATCGTACGGCCGGGTGGCAGCGTCCCCGCCGACGGGCGCATCGTCGACGGACGGGCCTCGATGGACGAGTCCATGGTCACGGGCGAGTCCCGCACCGTGGAACGCGGCAGCGGCGACCACGTCACAGCCGGCACCGTTGCCACCGATTCCGGGCTTCGCGTCGAGATCACCGCGACCGGCGACGACACGACCCTCGCCGGCATCCAACGTCTCGT
>JBEBSN010000134.1:0-6125 GCA_040394295.1 Microbacterium sp. | reverse complement strand
TCCCGCAGGGGGACGTTCAGGTCACAACGGACGATGACGCGCTTGCCCTCGAGCGAACCCAGTGAGTCCAGGGTGCGCAGGGTCATGATCTGCTTAGAGGCGCTCTGCGACGTACTCGGTCAGGTCGACGAGACGGTTCGAGTAGCCCCACTCGTTGTCGTACCAGCTGGAAACCTTGACCAGGTTGCCGCTGACGTTGGTGAGCTCGGAATCGAAGACCGACGAGTGCGGGTTGAGCTGGATGTCGCTCGACACGATCGGGTCAGCGGTGTACTCGAGGATGCCCTGCAGGCGACCCTCGGCTGCTGCCTCACGGTACGCTGCGTTGATCTCGTCGACGGTGAGGTCATCACGGTCAGCGATGATCGTCAGGTCGACGATCGAGCCGGTGGGGACCGGAACGCGGTACGACGAGCCGCTGAGCTTGCCGTTGAGCTCGGGCATGACAAGGCCGATGGCCTTGGCTGCACCGGTGGAGGCAGGAACGATGTTGATCGCTGCAGCGCGGGCACGGCGCAGGTCGCCGTGCGGGCCGTCCTGCAGGTTCTGGTCTGCCGTGTAGGCGTGAGCCGTCATCATGAAGCCGCGCTGGATGCCGAACTTGTCGTTGAACACCTTAGCGAGCGGCGCGAGGCAGTTCGTCGTGCAAGACGCGTTCGAGATGATGCTGTGGTTCGCTGCATCGTAGGTGTCTTCGTTCACACCCATGACGAACGTGCCGTCGACGTCTGTGCCGGGAGCCGAGATGATGACCTTCTTGGCGCCGCCTGCGATGTGCTTGCCGGCGTCAGAGGCCTTCGTGAAACGACCGGTCGACTCGATCACGATGTCGACACCCAGGTCACCCCAGGGCAGAGCAGCGGGGTCGCGCTCTTCGAAAACCTTGATCTCCTTGCCACCAACGGTGATCACGTCACCCTTGTGCGAGACCTCGACGCCGAGCGGGCCGCCGACGGAGTCGTATTTCAGCAGGTGCGCGAGAGCCGCGTTGTCGGTGAGGTCGTTGACCGCGACGATCTCGAGGTCAGCGTTCTGTGCGAGAGCCGCACGAAGGAAATTACGTCCGATACGGCCGAAGCCGTTGATACCGATCTTGACAGACACTAAGGTCTCTCCCTGTTTCTCGAGCGCTCTCGCGCGTTATCAATAGAGAAGTCGTGGACAACGGCGTCCCGACGGGCAGAAAGTCCGTCGGGACGCCCGTCTTGTTTACGACAGTACCAGCAGGCCGTTCGTCTGCTTACGCGCGGTGTCGAGCCGCTGCGCGACGTTCTCCCAGTTGGCGATGTTCCAGGCTGCCTTGACGTAGTCAGCCTTGACGTTCAGGTAGTCGAGGTAGAACGCGTGCTCCCACATGTCCAACTGGAACAGCGGGATCGTGCCCTGCGCCGCGTTGGACTGCTGGTCGAACAGCTGCTGGATGATCAGGCGCTGCCCGATCGAGTCCCAGCTGAGCACCGACCAGCCGGAGCCCTGAATTCCCATGGCCGTCGCCGTGAAGTGAGCTTGGAACTTCTCGAAGGAGCCGAAGAACTCGTCGATCGCGGCCCGGAGCTCGCCTTCCGGCTCACCGCCACCGTTCGGGGACAGGTTCGTCCAGAAGATCGAGTGGTTCACGTGACCGCCGAGGTTGAACGCGAGGTCCTTCTCGAGCTTGTTCACGTTGGCGAGGTTTCCGCTCTCGCGGGCTTCAGCGAGCCCATCCAGCGCCGCGTTCGCGCCGGTCACGTATGCCTGGTGATGCTTGCCATGGTGCAGTTCCATGATCTTGCCGCTGATGTGCGGTTCCAGCGCCGAGAAGTCGTAGGGAAGATCCGGCAGCGTGTAGTTCGCCATGTCGCTTTCATCCAATCCGCGCCGCGCCGCGGCGCTTGTCGGCCGTCTCCACCGCCGAAATGCGGCAAGGAGCGGGCTTGTTCATCTTACTGACGCCAACGCACATGCGCAGGGGATACTTCCCTGATTACGAGAAACTAGACGTCCAGCCCCGCGGGAACGGCAGATTCGGTGCCGGGGATGCCCTGTTGCTGAGCGCGCTTGTCCGCCATGGCGAGCAGCCGACGAATCCGTCCGGCGACAGCATCCTTGGTGAGGGGCGGATCAGCGTGGTGTCCGAGCTCGTCCAGGCTGGCATCGCGATGCGCGAGGCGCAGCTCGCCTGCGAGCTTCAGATGGTCGGGCACATCCTCGGCGAGGATCTCCAGCGCACGCTCGACGCGCGCGCATGCGGCGACAGCGGCCTGCGCGGAGCGACGCAGGTTGGCGTCGTCGAAGTTCACGAGTCTGTTGACGCCCGCTCGCACCTCGCGACGCTGACGCATCTCTTCCCAGGTCGCTGCGGTCTTCTGCGCCCCCATCTGGCTGAGCAGTGAACGAATCGCCTCGCCCTCGCGGACGACGACGCGCGGCTGGCCGCGAACCTCACGCGCCTTCGCTGCGACGCCGAGACGGTGAGCCGCTCCGACGAGAGCCATCGCCGCTTCGGAGGTTGGGCAGGAGACTTCGAGCATGGCCGAGCGGCCCGGCTCGGACAGCGAGCCGGCAGCCAGGAACGCACCGCGCCAGAGTCCCGCGATCTCCTCGACGGATCCCGTCGTGAGCCGGTTAGGCAGTCCGCGGACGGGGCGCCGACGCTGGTCCAGCAACCCGGTCTGACGCGCGAGGGTCTCCCCCGCTGCAATGACGCGCACGGCATAGCGTGCACCGTCCTGCGAGCTTGCAGACTGCACCTGGGCGATCTCCGGGCGGACGCCGTAGATCTCGGCGAGGTCGCGAGCTACGCGACGAGCCAACAGGTCGGCATCTACTTCGGCTTCGACCGCGACACGACCGGCGATCGAGTGCAGTCCGCCGGCGAACCGGAGGATGGCGGTGACTTCCGCGACGCGCACCGTCGGAGGCGCATTGCGGATGCTGACAAGTTCAGCTTTGACGTCGGTGGTAAGTGCCACAGGACTCCTTGAAAACTTCATGCGTCGGATCGCGACGCAAAGGAACAGCTTACCGGCCCCGACGCGTTCCTATTCTCGTCCGAGGTCGCGATGGCGGACGCTGATGGCGATCCCGGGGATCGTCGAGAGTCGTTTTCGAAGCTCCTCCACCATCGCCACCGAACGGTGCTTGCCACCTGTGCACCCGATCGCGACAGTCGAGTGGCCCTTGTTCTCGCGCTGGTAGCCCGCGAGCACTGGTTCGAGGGCGACCGCGTATGCCTCCAGGAACTCTGCAGCGCCCTCTTGCGCGAGCACGTAATCGCGCACCGGCTGATCTTGTCCGGTGAGCCCGCGAAGGTCGTCGTTCCAGAACGGGTTCGGCAGAAACCGCATGTCTGCCACATGGTCGACATCTGTCGGAAGACCGTACTTGAACCCGAAGCTGAGGATCGTCAGCCGGTGTCGCGCAGCGCCTTCCTCAGAGAACGTGTCCGACACCTGGGTCGCCAGCTGATGTATGTTCAGCGACGAGGTGTCGATGACGAGGTCGGCTGCCTCCCGCACGAGGGTGAGCCGTGATCGTTCGAGACGGATGCCGTCGAGGAGTGTGCCGTCACCCTGCAGCGGGTGCGGTCGGCGCACGGCCTCGAACCGCCTGACGAGCACGTCGTCAGACGCGTCGAGGAAGAGCACTCTGACGCTGCCCCTGGAGCGGAGCGCGCGCGCCACCTCTGGGAAGTCGTTGAACAGGTTACGCCCGCGGACATCGACGACTGCGGCCACCTTGGGAAGCGCCCCACCGCCGATGCCTGTGAGGTCGAGCAGCGGCCTCAGCATCTGCGGCGGCAGGTTGTCCACGACATACCAGCCGAGGTCTTCCAGCGCGTTGGCGACAGTCGATCGTCCGGCACCGGACATGCCGGTGACGATGAGGAACTCGTTCTTCTCCTCGTCGGTCATCGGTACTCCCTCTCCCTATGACTCCCAGCCTATCGAGTCGAGAGGTGCGTGTGGATGCTCAGGGCGAGCGCGGGGCCGATACCTGGAACTTCCTGAATCTGGGCGGCGTCGGCATTGCGCAGCGCGCTCACGGAGCCGAAATGCTTCAGCAGTGCTTTGATTCGGGATGCGCCGAGTCCTGGAACCTCCTCGAGAACGGTCGAGATGCTACGTTTTCGCCGCTTGCGCTGATGCACGATCGCAAAGCGATGGGCCTCATCTCGCAGACGCTGCAGCAGATACAACGATTCGCTTGTGCGTGGCAGGATCACCGGGTAGTCCTCCCCCGGCAGCCACACCTCTTCAAGTCGTTTGGCGATGCCACACAGGCCGATCTCGGTGTGTCCGCAATCGCGTAGAGCACGTGCGGCGGCCTCAACCTGCGGTTTGCCTCCGTCGACGAGCAAGAGCTGCGGCGGGTAAGAGAAGCGCGTCTTCTTACGGGTGGTGACGACTTCGCCTTCTGTGGCGAGCGGATCCGTCAGTACCTCCGGCTCAGGCGAATCTGATTCTTCTGGCCGATCAAGATAGGCGAGCCGACGCATGAGCACCTGATACATCGAATCGGTGTCATCAGTGGTCTCGGCGATGTTGAACGAACGGTATTGGTCTTTGCGAGGAAGCCCGTCCTCGAAGACGACCATCGAGGCGACGACATTCGTTCCGCCGAGATGGGAGATGTCGAAACACTCGATCCGAAGCGGCGCGGTCTCCAGGCCGAGGGCCTCCTGCAGATCAGTGAGCGCCTGGGTGCGTGCGACGTAGTCGCTCGTGCGGCGGGTCTTGTGCCGGATGAGCGACTGCTGCGCGTTGAGAGTCGCATTGCGCATCAGTTCTGCTCGCTGCCCGCGCTGTGCAACAGCGAGTTCCACCCTTTTGCCTCGGCGCTCGCGCAGCCACTGCTCGAGCTCTGTCGCGTCGTCGGGCAGCCAGGGCACGATGATGCGACGCGGCACGTCAACACCCTCGCCATAGGCCCGCTGGAGCACCTGATCAACGAGCTCGGAGCCGGAGATGTCGATCTCTTTCTCGATCGTCGTCGCACGCACACCACGTACACGACCGCCGCGGATCACGAACTGCTGCACGGTCGCAGCGAGCTCGTCTTCCGCGATACCGAACAGATCAGCGTCTTCGTCTGCGGGGAGCACCAGAGAGCTCTTGCCGAGAACGGCATCGATCGAAGCGAGCTTGTCTCGGAACTTCGCCGCCGCTTCGTAATCCATTGCGGCTGAGGCCGCCAGCATCCGTTTGGTGAGGTCTTTCTTGAAGCGTTCGTCACCGCCGGCCATGAACGCGATGAAATCGTCGACCATCGCTCGATGCTCTTCGATCGTCACCGTCATCGAGCACGGACCGCCGCACTTGCCGATCTGCCCGGGAAAGCACGGTCGCCCGGTCGCCATCGCGCGTTTGTAACTCGCATCGCTGCAAGTCCTGATGGGGAAGGCTTTCACCATCAGATCGATGGTCTCGTGCACCGCCCAGACTTTCGGGTAGGGCCCGAAGTAGCGCGCGCCCGGGATCTTGCGGTTGCGCGTGACCAGCACCCGTGGCGCCTCATCCCCCAGCGTCACCGCCATGAACGGATAGGACTTGTCGTCTTTGTAACGGACGTTGAACGGTGGATCGAACTCTTTGATCCACATGTACTCCAGCTGCAGAGAGTCGACATCCGTCGGCACGACGGTCCACTCCACTGACGACGCCGTCGTCACCATCCGTCTGGTGCGTTCGTGGAGAGTCCGCAGCGGTGCGAAGTAGTTCGACAGCCGTTGCCGCAGATTCTTCGCTTTTCCGACGTAGAGCACGCGACCCTCGGAATCGCGGAATCGGTACACTCCGGGATCAGTGGGAATCTCGCCCTGCCCGGGCTTGTACGGCAGAACGTCGGCCATCAGCCGGCCTTCCGAACCCCGCGCCCCTCACCGAGGATCTCGCCGAGGAACAGACCCGTGTGGCTGCCTTCCGCACGTGCGATCTGCTCCGGCGTGCCGGCCGCGATGATCTCACCGCCGCCCGAGCCGCCCTCGGGTCCGAGGTCGATGACCCAGTCCGCTGACTTGATGACATCGAGATTGTGCTCGATGACGATGACAGTGTTTCCCTTGTCGACCAATCCGTTCAACACTTCAAGGAGCTTGCGCACGTCTTCGAAGTGCAGGCCGGTGGTCGGCTCGTCGAGCACGTAGA
>JBEBSN010000133.1:0-6128 GCA_040394295.1 Microbacterium sp. | reverse complement strand
GGTGGCGGCAGCGCGGACGATCCCGATCGCGGTGCTGAAGACGGCGGACTGGCCGCGACAGGTGGTGACGGCGCGGGGGCGCTGCTGCTCGCGCTCGCGCTTCTCGTCGGCTCGGCTGTCATGTTCAGCCTGCGGCGTCTGCACGTCACCGACGCAGTCACGAAGTAGTCGATACATGTGATCGGAGCCGGCCCGCCCTTGCGTTCCGGCTCCGGTCACGTATCGTTGACTGACGGGAGCGAGCTTGAGGGGGGAAGGTCGACATGCCGGAGGGGCTGCGCGAGCGCAAGATGCGCCTCACCCGACGACGCATGGAGCAGGCCGCCGTTGACCTCGCCTACGAGGGAGGCATCCAGAGCGTCACCGTCGAGCTCATCTGCGAAGCGGCGATGGTCTCACGCAGCACATTCTTCAACTACTTCCCCTCGCTGGAAGAAGCCATCTTCGGAGCACCGCTGGAATACGATCCCGCGCTCACCGAACGGCTTCTGACGGCGCACGGTGACGACCTCGTCGTCGCCGCCTCCCTGATCGTGACCGAATCGGTGCGCGGGCAGGCGGACGACGACATCACACAGCGGCGACTGGCACTTTTCGCCCGTGAGCCTGGCACGACGACCGCGGTGTCGTGGGCGAGCGACGTCAGTCGCGAGCGCCTTGTCACGGTCATCGCCGAGTGGTTGGACAGCCATCCCGAGGCCGCTCGGCTCAAGGGCGGGGACACCACCACCGAAGCGCGCCTCATCGTCGCGTTGTCGATCGCCGTCGGCGACGAGGGGATTCGCGAGCTGCAGGAGGTGGACGGACGATTGGTCATCGACCCGGAGTCTTACCGGCGTGCTCGACGTCGCCTCACCACGATCCTCGCCGACGTGGACTGAGCTGCGTCAGGCCGCCGCTCGCAGCAGGTCTGCCCAGGCGGCTTCGCCGCCAAACACCAGATCGGTGCCGACGACCAGGTAGTTCGCACCTGCGTAGGCGGCGCGCTCGGCGTGGCGACGCTGCACGCCGCCGTCGATCCCGATGTGCCGCGTCGACGCGGATGCCCGAAGCTCCGCGACCTTTCGAAGTACGTCCTCGTCGTAGGTGCTTCCCGCGGCACCCGGAACGATCGACATGCACAGCGCAGCCATGTCCGTCGGCACCACCGCCGGGAGGGTCTCCGGCGACAACGCCAGTCCTGGAACGCTCCCACGCTGTTCGATGCGATCGGTTGCGGCGCGCCAGTCCGAACTCTCGGCGTGCACGATGACGAGATCGCAGAAGTCGGTCCACGCGTCGACCTCTTGAGCGGAGCTCTCCGCCATGATGTGAGCTTCGGCTGCCATCCCCGTCGCCTCCGCGAGTTCGGCAGCCCGCTCGGGCGAGAATCCGCCCGGGGCGGCGAAGCGACCATCGGTGGTGTCCCAGTGCAGTCGGCGCACGCCGGCGTCTCGCAATCGAAGGGCCGTCTCAAGCTGTCGCTCTGGCGGGACCGACCAGAGCGAGGCGGCGACCTTGATCATTCTGCCTCTTCGAGGACGGCCTCGGCGAGGGTGTGATCGGTGAACAGCTCGGTGATCAGCCCCGCTTTGGACACGGTGCGGATGGCGTCGGCTTTCGCTGCGCCGCCGGCGACCGCGACCACGCGTGGCACCTTCTGCAGCTGTTCGTAGGCGATGCTGACGCACCGTTCCTGGAACGCCGGGTCGACGAGCGTGCCGTCCTCCCTGAAGAGGATGCCGGCGATGTCGCCGATGCACCCCTTGCTGAGTGCATTGGCGAGGTCATCGATTCCCAGGACATCGCGAATCTGCGAGTCCGGCGGATTCCACGCACCGACCGACAACAGCGCGGTGGTCACAGCGGGGAACAGCTCGATGGCCGCGCGAATATCGGGATGGCGCCGAAGGCTCTGCGCCGTGTCGGCGTCATCGACGATGAGCGGGGAGAAGATCGGGTGGACATCGCCGCCTGAACGCTGCGATGCCTGGCGGACGACTTCGATCGGCGACGAGGCGAGGTCGCCGGCGACGAAACCTGTGAGCTGTACGACGGATAGTCGCGGCAGATGCTGGAGTTGACTGGCGGTGGCCGTCAGCGTGCGGCCCCACGTCACACCCAGAACTTCGTCTTCGCGGAGCGTCTCGCCCAGCGCTCTGGCCGCTACCGCGCCGATCTGATGCCGTACGGTCTCGTCGTCGCCGTGGGAGCGGACGACCTGGCAGTGCGCGAGGCCGAGTTTCTTCTGCAGACGAAGGCCGAGCTCCACGTCTGGCAGTCCCCAGTCGTGGATGTCGATCGTGACCAGGCCTTCCTCGCGTGCTCGAGTGAGCAGTCGGGCGACCTTGAAACGGGAGATCCCCAGCGATTCGGAGATGTCGACCCTGGAGCGGTCCTGAAGATAGTGCGCCCGCGCGACCGCCGCCATGAGAGACCGTTCGTCGGCCCCGTCGGCTAAGCTCGCGCTCATTTGAGCGCTGACATCACGAGTTTGTGACATATGAGACCTTCGGCTGTTAGAGTGACGTTTCCGTTCGTATGCTCAAACGTACAGCCAAGTGTCACAGATGAGCGCACTGGGCGACGAGATTACATGGACAAAGGAGTGGGTGTGAACGTCGAAGGCGACATCCTGACGGTCGCGCGTGAGCGGCTGCTGGTCGAGGCCAGTGCCGTCGCCGCCCTCGCTGAGACGATCGACGACACGCTCGTCACGGCCGCTTCGATGATTCTCTCTTCGACGGGAAAGCTCTTCATCGGCGGTTCCGGCACCTCCGGCACTGTCGCGCGGCGCATGGCACACATCTTCTCGGTGACGGGCACACCTGCATTGGCCTTCTCCCCGATGGACGCACTGCATGGTGCATCCGGCGCGATCTGCTCCACCGATCTGGTGCTGCTCATCTCGAAGGGCGGCGCCTCGGATGAGGTCATCCAGCTCGCCCGAATCGCCCAGGGGCGCGGCGCGAAGGTGATCGCCCTGTCGCGCAGCCACGAGACACCGCTCGCGCAGATCGCCGACCACAGTGTCGCGGTCTCGGTTCCCGCCGAGGCAGAGATCGGCGGCATCGTCGCCACCGGCATCACGATCGCGCAGTCGGCATGGGGCGATGCGCTCGCCGAGGTGCTGATGCGCGGACGCGGGTACACCTGGCGCGAGTTCATGACGACGCACCCCGCCGGTGCCGTCGGCCGACTCGACGACCTGCCGGCAGACCCGCCGCACCTGTCGATCCCTCTGACGGCCGAGGGTGCATCATGATCGAGGTCGTCGCCGGCGTGGACAGCTCCACCCAGTCGTGCACGGTCGAGTTGCGTGAGATCAGCACAGGAGCCCTCGTCGGCACCGGCCGTGCCGCCCATCCCGTCACGCACCCTCCGGTGAGCGAACAGCACCCGAGCGCGTGGTGGGGCGCCCTCGCGGATGCGCTCGCCGACAGTCGCCGCGATCACGACGTCCGCATCGTGGGGATCGGCGTCGGTGCACAGTGCCACGGCCTCGTCGCGATGGATGCCGCTGGCGAAGTCATCCGTCCCGCCAAGCTCTGGAACGACACCACATCCGGCCCGCAGGCCGCGGCACTGCTCAGAAAGCATCCCGCCGCCTGGTGGGCCGAGCAGATCGGCATCGTCCCCTCTGCCGCGATCACCATCTCGAAGCTCGCGTGGCTGGCTGAGCACGAGCCGGAGGCGCTCGCACGTGTGCGCCATCTCGCCGTGCCCCACGACTGGCTCACCTACCGCCTCACCGGCAACCACCTGACAGACCGCTCTGACGCCTCCGGCACCGGCTACTTCTCGGCCGACAGCATGCGCTGGCGCACCGACATCCTCGACGAGATCATCGGTGAACGCGACTGGGCCCCGATGCTGCCCGAGGTGCTCCTCCCCGATGCAGCCGCCGGCACGATCACCGCCGACACGGCAGCTGAGCTGGGCCTCGATCGCGATGTGATCGTGAGCGCCGGCGGCGGCGATCAGCACCTCGCCGCCCAGGGCATCGGGCTGCGCACCGGCGACATCGCGTACAGCCTCGGCACCTCGGGGGTTGTGTTCGCGACGACTCCGGATGCCGTGAAAGATCCCACCGGGGCGATCGACGGCGTGGCAGACGTCACCGGTGGCTACCTCCCGCTGGTGTGCACGCTCAACGCGACCAAGGTCACCGACACCATCGCCCGCCTCCTCGCGGTCGATCACACCGAACTCGGGCGTCTCGCACTCGCCGCGCCGCTGACGGCGGATCGCCCTGTGCTGGCCGCCTATCTCGACGGTGAGCGTTCGCCGCGCCTTCCTGCGGCGAACGGAATGCTCGCGGGAATCACGTCGGCGACCACGCGTGAGCAGTTGGCGCTCGCGGCATTCGAGGGCGTCGTCCTCGGACTGCTGCGCGGCGAACGGGCCCTCGCAGCCCAGGGCATCGCCGTGACCGGTCGCACGATCGCCGTAGGCGGCGGCGCGCGCTCCGCGGCCTATCGGCAGATCATCGCCGACGCCACCGGTCGCCCCGTGCACACCGTCGACGCCCCGGAGGGTACGGCTCGAGGCGCCGCCATCCAGGCTGCCGCGGTGGTCCGAGGCGAGACCGTCGCCGCGATGACCGAGGCATGGGCGCCGAAGATCACCTCGGTCACAGAGCCCGCGGCCGACCGCAGCGATATCTGGAACCGCTATCTCGATCTCGCCGACCTCCAAGCCGACGGAAGGAGTTTCTAGAGAATCATGATCTACCTCGACAGCGCAGACCGCGAACAACTCGCACCCCTCCTGGCCACCGGTCTCTTCTCCGGCGTCACGACCAACCCGACGATCCTGCACCGCGCAGGACTCGGCTTCGCTGACCTGCCCGAACTGCTCACATGGGCGAGAGAGCACGGGGTCACCCGGTTCTACGCTCAGGCCACCGGAGTCTCGACCGATGAGTTGCGTGCTTCTGCCGAAACCGTCGCGCGACTCGGCGACGACGTCGTGATCAAACTCGTCGCCACCTCCGAAGCACTCACCGTCGCCCGCGAACTGACCGACCGGGGTCGAGAGGTTCTCGTCACCGCTGTTTACCACCCCTCGCAAGCACTCCTGGCCGCCGCCGCCGGCGCGCAGGAGATCGCGCCGTACGTCGGCCGAGCGTCAGAGCAGGGACGAGACGGCGTCGAGCTGGTTCGGACGATCGCACAGATCGCACCGCACACTCGCATCCTCGCCGCGAGCCTGCGATCAGTGGATCAGGTCGCAGAGGTCGTCGCAGCAGGCGCACACGATGTCACGCTGTCGACCCCGATCGCCTCAGCCCTCCTACGGGATGAGCTCACAGCCGCAGCATCCGAAGAATTCGAAGCGATCGCACGGCCGAGCGCCGTCTGAATCGCCCCTGCAGAACAGAAAGGAATACCCAATGAGTGACATCCCATCGACGATGACCGCCAGTGTGCTCCGCGGAGTACATGACCTGATGCTCGAAGAGCGGCCTGTTCCCACTCCCGCGGCCGACGAGGTGCTCGTCGAGGTCCACAGCGTCGGCGTCTGCGGATCCGACGTGCACTACTACGAGCACGGCCGCATCGGCTCGTACATCGTGGACTCTCCGATGATCCTCGGCCACGAGGTCAGCGGCAGGATCGTCGCCGTCGGTGCCGACGTCGATAAGGCCCGCATCGGCAACCGCGTCGCCATCGAGCCGCAGCGACCCTGTCGAACCTGCGACTTCTGCCGCGCTGGACAATACAACCTGTGCCCGTCGATGGAGTTCTACGCGACTCCGCCGATCGACGGAGCTTTCTGCGACTACGTCCTGATCCAGGACGATTTCGCCTATGACGTGCCTGATTCGATCAGCGACCACGCAGCCGCCCTCATGGAGCCGCTGTCGGTCGGGATCGCTGCCTCGCAGAAGGGCGGCGTCAAGGTCGGAGACACCGTCCTCATCGCCGGCGGTGGCCCCATCGGCATCATCGCGGCCCAGGTCGCACGCGCGTTCGGAGCCGTCGACGTCGTCATCGCGGACATCAACCCGTCGCGACGCGAGCTGGCTGCGAAATATGGCGCACGCACGGTCGACCCGGCGACGGAGTCGACGCTGGAGCTGCAGGCCCATGTCTTCATCGATGCGTCGGGCGCGACACCGGCGATCGTCAACGGCATCCGCTCCA
>JBEBSN010000132.1:0-6141 GCA_040394295.1 Microbacterium sp. | reverse complement strand
ACGCTGGAGATGTCGTCGAAGCGGCGCTTGGCGATCTTGTGGAAGGCGGTCACCTTCGCGAGCGGCAGCGGGATGCGCACGGCGCGAATCAGCTCATTCGGACGGCGCACCGTCTGGCGGTAGCCGGTGAAGTAGTCGGCCAGGTCGACTTCGCGCTCGCCGTCGACGGATGCCAGCACCAGGCGCGCACCGAGAGCGAGCAGCGCGGGCGGGCTGTCGCCGATGGGCGAGCCGGTTCCGAGGTTGCCACCGAACGTGGCGCGGTTGCGGATCAGGCGCGAGGCGAATTGGGGGATCAGCTGCGTCAGCAGCGGTACGTCTGCGCCGAGACGAGTCTCGACCTCTGACAGTGTCATCGCCGCGCCGATCTCGACGTGTTCGTCCGTCACCGTGAGGGTTCGCAGTTCGTCGAGCTGCTCGATCGCGACGAGCAGAGGAGCACGGCGTCCGCGGATGTTGACCTCGACGCCCCAGTCCGTCGACCCGGCGACCAGCAGTGCGTCGGGATCGACGTTCAGAATGCCCAGAGTGTCGTCGAGGGTGGCGGGGCGCACGAAGCGGGCGCCGTCCACCGCTGCGTCGGTGGGCACAGCGGACGGCGCGGGACGCGAGAGGCGCTGTTGCAGAGGATCTTCCTGGTCGGGTGCGCCGAGCGCGTATGCCGCGTCTCGGATCGGCCGATAGCCAGTGCAGCGGCAGAGGTTTCCACTCAGCGCATGCAGGTCGAACCCGTTCGGTCCGTGCTCGGCGTCGTGGGTGGGGCAGGACGCTTCATGCTGCGAGCCGATCGAACGGTCGCCGTCCACCCCCGCTCCCTGAGCCTGGGTCGCCGCCGTTCCCTGAGCCTGGGTCGCCGCCGTTCCCTGAGCCTGTCGAAGGGTCGGGGTCCCGTCAGCCGCGTCAGACGCACGTCCACTGCGGTAGTACTCACCTGCCATGCTGCAGGCGAAGCCTGGGGTGCAGTAGCCGCACTGAGATCCACCTGCTTCAGCGAGCTTCTCCTGCACCGGATGCAGCGCATCGGGGTCGCCGAGCCCCTCGGCAGTGATGATCTCCTGGCCGTTGAGGGCGTAGGCGGGCACAAGACATGCGTTCACCGGCGTCCAGGCGGTCCCACCGTCGGCGGTCGGGGTCGCGAGGAGCATGGCGCACGCGCCGCACTCGCCTTCGGCGCAGCCTTCTTTGCTTCCGGAGAGCCCGGACTCGCGCAGCCAGTCGAGCGCAGTGGTGTGGACAGGAGTCTCCGCGAGGGGGCGGCTCTTCCCGTTGATGTTGACGGCGATGTCATTCATAGGTGGATCTCCTCAGATCCGGCGGGTGTTGCGGGGTGCCCGGATCCGATGATGCGAGTCTAAGCGCCCGACGCTGCCGGGTGGGGGCCAAACAGATTGTCCTGTTTCCAGTATTCGGAAACACTATTCTGTTTCATGGAAAGAATAGGCCGACTCTAGGGCATGGTCAAGGGGTGGGATGCCGCGTGCACCCGGATCCCTCTCGCGCTGTGCGCACGTTCGGGAGGAGAACACTCGGATAGGCGGAGGAGTCCGCTCAGAATCTCCGCCCGACGATGCGAAGTCCGCTCATCCGGGCGCGACGGATCAGCGCCACGCGCGGGCTTCAGTGCCTGCGGGGGGTCAGGACGGGCTAGAGAGCGCAGAGATCTCGCCGACGATCTCGCGGAGCACCGGGATCGCGCGCTCGGCGAATGCGTCATCGACACGGGCGACCGGACCTGAAACCGAGACTGCGGTGAGGGTCGGCATGTCGGGAACGGCCATCGCGTAGCAGCGGACGCCGATCTCCTGTTCGCCGTCGTCGATCGCGTACCCGCGCTCGCGGGTGACGGCGAGGTCGGCGAGGAGGGCGTCGAGTGAGTCGATGGAGCGTTCAGTGGACCGCGGGGTTCCGGCGCGCGAGATGATGTCGCGCACGGCATCGTCGCTGAGCTGAGCCAGAATCGCCTTGCCGACGCTGGTGGAATGCAGATGCGCCCGACGGCCGACCTCGGTGAACATGCGCATGGCATGCGGCGAAGGCGCCTGCGACACATAGACGACGCGGTCGCCGTCAATTGTGGCGAGGTTCGCAGTCTCGCCCAGACGCTCGACGAGGTCTTTCAGCTGGGGCATCGCGATCTGGCCGAATTTGCGGTTGGCAACCTCGCCCAGCCGCACGAGCCGCGGCCCGAGCGCGTAGCGGCGGTTGGCGAGCTGGCGGGCGTAGCCGAGCGACACGAGCGTGCGCAGCAGGCGGTGGATCGTCGGCAGCGGCAGGTCGGCAGAGGTGGAGAGTTCGCTCAGCGTGACGTCTCCGCCGGCATCGGCGATGAGTTCGAGCAGATCGAAGACGCGGGCGACGGATTTGACCCCGTCAGTTGCTCCTGCAGCCATTGGCGAACCTTTCCTCTGAAGTATCCGCATGGCGGAAACGAACTGTCAGACAGGCTATCCCATCGCGTCGAAGGATGATTTGATGACGGAGAGAGTCCGCACCGCGGTATTGAACTTCCGTATTGTGGAGGTTATTATCCACATAGCGAAGTACCGAGATCACCCGGATCGCCGAGATCACGTTCGAATCGCGCAAGTTTAACCATTCCACGCCGAATGCAGCAAAGTGCGCGATTCGAATCGAAGAATCAAAGGAGCACCCGTCGCATGACCATTCAGGCCACCGCTGAGGGCCGCGCATGAGCGGCGTGCTGACCGCCGCCGACCTCGCGCGTATCGACGACCGTCTCGTCGCGACCGACGAACTGCTCGAGTCCATATACCCCGGCGACGACGGCACCCGCCAGCCCGTGCACACCGTCTATGTTCCCGCTGACCTGTTCACCCTTGACCTCGCTTCTCGCTGGGGCGCCGACGCGCTCGCCGCGGTCGACGCAGCGGGCGGACTCGAACAGCTCGCAGCGCAGGTCGGGATCGACGAAGCCATCGCAGGCGCCGTTGCCGAGCGAGTGCGGACGAAACTCGAAAGCGAACCGATCGAAGACCTGCGCCTGGACTTCGAGGACGGTTACGGCGACCGGGGAGCCGCCGAGGATCTCGACGTCGCGAACGCGGCGGCGCAGGTAGCGGCCGCCGTTGCCGCGGGTACAGCGCCGCCATTCATCGGCATCCGCTTCAAATGCCTCGAAAAGCCGACGCGTGCACGGGCGCTGCGCACTCTCGACCAGTTCATCGGCGGCCTCATCGATAGCGGCGGACTGCCCGACGGGCTCGTGCTCACGCTGCCCAAAGTGTCGACCGTCGCGCAGGTCGAGGCGATGGCGGATGCAGCCGCGGCCATAGAGCGCGGACACGGCCTCGACGAGGGAAGAATCCGTTTCGAGGTGCAGGTCGAGACCCCACAGCTCGTGCTGGGTGTCGACGGGCGTTCGCCGCTCGCGCGCCTGGCTCTGGCGGCGCCGGGCCGGATCTCGGGCCTGCACTATGGCACCTACGACTACAGTGCCTCGCTCGGAATCGCCGCAGCGCAACAGTCGATGGAGCATCCCGTCGCCGATCTCGCGAAAGAGATCATGCAACTGGCCGCAGCGGGTACCGGCATCCGACTCTCTGACGGCTCGACGAACATCCTCCCGTTGGGTGAACGCGCCGCCGAAGCATGGGCGCTGCACGCCAGGCTCGTGCGTCGGTCACTCGAGCGCGGTTTCTACCAAGGGTGGGACCTGCACGCGAGGCAGCTGCCGACACGATATCTCGCGACCTACGCGTTCTACCGCGAGGGGTACCCCGAAGCGGCGGGGCGGCTGGCCGCATACATCGGGCAGGAGTCCGGTGCGGTGCTGGATGAGCCGGCCACCGCCCGAGCCCTGGCCTGGTTCGTCCTGCGCGGCGTGCAGTGCGGGGCGATCGGCGGTGACGAAGTCGCTGGAGACATCGGCATCAGCGTCGGTGCGCTCACGGCCCTCGCGCATCCGCGGCTCGCGCACACCTGACTGAACACAACGAATCCCTGAGGAGAATCATGGGCTACTACACCCCGGCCGGCGGACTGCCCGGTCAGAGCGAACTGCTCACTGACCGCGCCATCGTGAAAGAGGCGTACACGGTCATTCCGAAGGGCGTGCTACGCGATATCGTCACCAGCAACCTGCCCGGGTTCAGCAAAACGCGCTCATGGATCATCGCGCGTCCGATCGCCGGTTTCGCCACGACTTTCTCGCAACTCATCGTCGAGATCGCGCCCGGCGGCGGGGCTGCGCGGCCAGAGCCCGAAGCGGCGGTCGAAGGAGTCATTTTCGTCACCGCCGGGGAGCTCACGGTCACAATCGCCGGCGAAGCGCACGTGCTGGGCGAGGGCGGATACGCCTATCTCGCGGCAGGGGAGACCTGGTCGCTGACCAATGCAGGGTCGGCGCTCGCTGGGTTCCACTGGGTGCGCAAGGCCTACGAGCGTGTGGACGGCATCGACGCGCCCGCCTCGTTCGTCACTCGGGACCAGGATGTCGAGCCGCGAGAGATGCCGGGCACGGACGGTGCATGGGCGACGACCCGGTTCGTCGACCCTGACGACCTCGCTCACGACATGCACGTGAACATCGTCACGTTCCAGCCCGGTGGCTCCATCCCGTTCGCAGAGACGCACGTGATGGAGCACGGCCTGTTCGTGCTCGAAGGCAAAGCGGTGTACCGACTCAACGACGACTGGGTCGAGGTGGAGGCGGGCGACTTCATGTGGCTGCGGGCGTTCTGCCCGCAGGCCTGCTACGCCGGAGGGCCGGGGCCGTTCCGCTACCTGCTGTACAAGGACGTCAACCGTCAGGTGCTGCTCGGGCGCTGAAGCATGTGAGTGAGCGGCTCATTCCAACGCCGGTCTGATGCCAGAAGAGTTTCTCGGCTTCAGCCGCTTGCGAACCCGTGAAATCCGTCTGACATCGTCGGAGGAGGAAGCGGCGCGAGAGACATCGGGTCACCGCTGGCGCGACGCGAACGCGCGATGGATGTCGGCAACGAACAGTTCTTCTGACTCGAGGTCGGCTTGGATGAGACGAACGACGACCCATCCCTCACTTTCGAGGTGCCGCTGTCGCTGGATATCCCTGCGCCACTGCTCTTTATCCGTGCGGTGGCCGTCGCCCTCATATTCGATAGCGATCTTCAGTTCTGGATAGGCGAGGTCGGTGCGGCCGAGCAGCCGGCCGTCGGACCAAACTTCGTGCTGCACGACAGGTATGGGTAGACCGTTATCGACGAGCAGCAGTCGGGTCTCGGTCTCCTTCGGCGACTCGACCAGCTCACGGGCCTGCGGCAGAGCGGCGCGGATCGTTCCGCTGCCGGGGAATTTGTGCCATTGCTCGAGTCGACGGGTCATCTCATCGCGGGTGCTCAGCGGCCGACCCGGCCCGAGGCCAGGATAGTTGGATGACGTCGTCAGCAGCGCATCGATAATCGTGATCGCCTGCGCGACAGTGAGGGTCGCAGCGATCATGAACAGCGCGGCGACCGGGTCGATGACCGGGTGACCGTTCAGGATCAAGGTCGTGGCGCGGTCTTCGCGCAGGCGCCGACCTCGCACTCCTGCAGTCTTCGGCGCCGCGCCCGACCACGGCACGATGATCTCGAGCGGCTCGTTTGAGCACCATCTCGTCGGCACCGGCAAACCCCAGGCGCGCGCCGCAGTCAGGCCCCCGAACCGCTGGCCATGCTTCAGCCGAGGGAAGTAGCAACGCACGAAGTCCTCGAAGGTCTTCGGCTCGTGCACCGAACGAACGCCGCGGAACGGGCGGTGCAGATCACGTGTGCTGTAGCGGTCGGGGCGGATGCCGGCGGCTTCGGCGCTGCGCACCGAGAACCTCTCGCCCAGACGGCGGGGGAGTCGAACTCTGTGTCGCATTCCCAGAGGCTGGCGCATCCGTGGCGGTGGGATCTCCGTGATTCCGCGATCTGTGCACAACCCGTGCCGCGGCGCCGCTCGTGCAGCGTCGCTCGCTTCGAGGTCAGGCCAGAACCATTTCCGGGGTTCCGGTCGTTGTGAACCCGGGGAAACGTTCCGGCATGGAGTGGAGGATGAGTTGAGGCGTTGACACTCACGACGCCATCTCATAGACTTTCATGTAGTAGAAAACTTATTCCGCATGCTGGAAGAAACCCCGACAAAGGAGTCGTCCCATGACGTACACCGTGAACAAGACCG
>JBEBSN010000131.1:0-6289 GCA_040394295.1 Microbacterium sp. | reverse complement strand
CTGCTTGGTGGCCGGGGCGGTCGTTGCGGTAGTCATGTAGTGGGTTGTCCTTGTGGGTGGCTAATCGGGCTTTCACTCTCGTGCACGCACGAGAAGCTTCATGAAAGCGAATGGGATTTGGTTGAATATCGCTCGGGCACGCGTATGCACGCCACGAATGACACTTCAGATTATCAGAGAATCGCCGGAACTGCGTCTGTGGATAACTCTGACGCCGTGCCGCACCTTCGCGTTACCGTGAACTGGTGATCCTCCCCCGACTCAAGTCAAGCCGATTCAGGATGCTGGCGCTGCTGACGCTGGCGACCGTGACGCTCAGCGGCTGCAGCGGCTCTGCAGAACCCGGCCCGACGCCGACACCTGCGTTCGCCAGCGAGGAAGAGGCGTTCGCGGAGGCGGAAGAGGTTTATCGGGCTTATATCGATGAGGGAAACCGCGATGCGCAAGGTTCTCATCGGTTTCTTACTGGCGACGCGCTCGAGGACGAGCTCGAAGCCAGTCGACTTCTCGAGCAACGTAAGTTGCAACTAACTGGCGGCAGCACAATCATTTTCTTCTCGGGCGTCCAGGCGAGCGTTCGGTCATCAGTCGGAACGATCGAAGCGCAGGTTTGTCTAGACGTGAGTGCCTCTCGTCTCATCGATTCCGAAAAGACTGACGTCACTCCGATTGAGCGGGCGGACCGTTGGCTACTCGACGTCACGTTTGTGGGTTCGGACGGATCTATGCTGATCGCTAGTTCCACTCTTTCGGAGGACAGTCCGTGCTGACGTTCGCGTTCGGCGTGGCGCTTTTAGCGGGTGCTACGGGGTGCTCGGTCATCGAAGTCAAAGCGGGCCTGTGCGGCACCAACGAGCATGATGTGACCATCCAGGACACGCGGAATGACCCCGCGGCTCCCAATCCGAACCCCGTCGACAATTGGGCACCCAACCCGAACGTGCCGTGGGTCGCACCGCCTACTCCGGAAGAAGAACTCGCGGAGTGCCTGTTGAGTTGGGACGATTACATCGGCTGCTTCGAAGCCCTCGACAGGGACGAGCCAGCTGACGAAGAAGACACCGCCTCGATGCCTGCGGTCACCATCAACGATGTCGCACGTTTCGCGCCGAACGGCACTGTCATCGCCGGCGAGCCGCAGAACGTCGGGGTCGCGGGCCTCCCGACCAACTTCGTCGCGACCGCCTCCGTGCATTCCGTCAATGGTGAGCTGTTCGGCTTCCCCGTCACCGTACGTTTCACGCCCGTCGCCTTCGACTTCACCTATGGCGACGGCGCCTCGACCACGACGGCTTCGGGCGGTCAGTCCTGGGACGACCTCGGGCAGGCGCAGTTCACTCCGACGCCGACCAGCCACACATACGCCGATCGTGGAGCGTACGCCGCGAGCGTCGATGTCCGCTACGCCGCCGACGTCGACTTCGGCATCGGCTGGTTCCCGATCGCAGGAGAAGTGACCGCCGCCGGGCAGGCGCAGCAGATCCGCATCTTCGAAGCGCACACCGCCTTGGTCGCGCACACCTGCCAGCAATCCCCCAGCTCCCCTGGGTGCTGAAGCTGCGTCGCTCCCCTGTGCCATGCTGAAGCCATGAGCGAAAAGCTGATGCTGCTGGACACCGCCTCTCTCTATTTCCGCGCGTTCTACGGTGTTCCTGACAAGGTGAAAGCGCCGAACGGAATGCCCGTCAACGCCGCCCGCGGCCTGTTAGACATCATCGCGAAACTGGTCACGCTCTACGAACCCACGCACATCGTCGCCTGCTGGGACGACGACTGGCGACCACAATGGCGTGTCGACCTCATTCCGAGCTATAAAGCACACCGCGTCGTCGAAGTGGTACCCGCCGGTCCAGATGTCGAGGAGATCCCCGATCCCCTCGAGGCTCAGCTGCCGCTCATCCGCGAAGCGCTTACGGCACTCGGCATCCCGATCGTCGGCGTCACGGCGCATGAAGCCGACGACGTCATAGGCACGCTTGCAACGCGAGCGGCGATGGCTGTCGATATCGTCACGGGCGATCGTGACCTCTTCCAGCTCATCGATGATGTGCGCGACGTCCGTGTCATCTACACGGCTCGCGGTATGAGCAACCTTGAGGTAGTCACAGCGGAAACCGTCGCGACGAAGTATGGCGTGCTTCCCTCGCAGTACGCAGATTTCGCGACCATGCGCGGCGACGCCTCCGACGGGTTGCCAGGCGTTGCCGGCGTCGGCGACAAGACCGCCGCCGCGCTGCTGCAGGCGCACGGCGACCTGGCCGGGATCCGCGCGGCGGCCGAAGCCGGTGAAGGAATGAGCGCAGGAGTGCGCAACAAGATCATTCTCGCTTCCGACTACCTCGACGTCGCCCCGACCGTGGTCGAGGTGGCGAAGACACTCGACGTCACTCCCCCGACGGCAGGCATCCGTCCGCTCACCCCTGAAGAGGTGTCCGTCGCGACGCACCTCGCTGAGAGTTGGAGCCTCGGCGGCTCGATGGATCGCGCCGTCGCCGCAATGGCGAAGTGATCGATCACTGGGCCCAAGCCAGCAGCCGTTCCACACCCCACGAGGTCACGATTCGGTCCGCGGGCACACCGGCGCTCTCTGCACGTTCGGCCCCGTAGTCGAGCAGCGTCAGCTGTCCCGGCGCGTGCGCGTCGGAGTCGATCGAGAACAAACAGCCGAGTTCCATCGCCACCGCGATCAATTCATCCGGCGGGTCTTGCCGTTCGGGTCGGGAGTTGATCTCCACTGCGACGCCGTTCTCTGCGCACGCCTCGAACACTGCCCGCGCATCGAACTGGGACGGCGGACGAGTGCCGCGGCCTCCCTGCACGAGGCGCCCTGTACAGTGCCCGAGGACGTTGACTCTTGGATTCGACACAGCAGCGAGCATGCGCTTCGTCATGGCTTTGCCCTCCATGCGCAGCTTCGAATGCACCGAGGCCACCACGATGTCCAGCTCACGCAGAAGCCCAGGATCCTGATCGAGTGCACCGTCGTCGAGAACGTCGACTTCGATGCCTGCCAGCATCCGCAATCTTTCTGACGATTGTGCTCGGATCAGCGGGATCTGTTCCCGAAGTCGTTCCGCAGACAGACCGCGGGCGACTTTGAGCCGCGGCGAGTGATCGGTGATCGCCAGGTATTCATGACCGAGCCCACGGGCAGCATCAGCCATCGTGCTGATCGATGTGGTCCCATCCGACCATTCCGTATGGGCATGCAGGTCGCCCCGCAGCTTCGTCCGCAACAGCGACTCTCGCTCTGGTTCGACCGCTCCGCGAAGTTGCACGAGATACTCAGGCACTTCGCCTGACTGCGCCTGCCGGATGACTGCGAACGTCGAGTCGCCGATGCCTTTCGCGGCGCGAAGCCGCACCGGATCGTCTCGAACATCCTGCGGAAGCCCCTGCAGCGTGTCCGCTGCGTGACGGAATGCCTTAGCTCGATACCGGGATGCCCTCTCGCGCTCGAGCAGCGTAGCAATCTCGAGCAGCGCAGCGACGGGATCGACCATGGCTCACACCGGCGAGAGTTCCTGGGTCGCGGCCACCCACGCTTCCAGCTTCGCTGCCGCGCTGCCATCGTCGATTGCCGCTTCTGCACGTTCGTAGCCGTCGCGCAGGCGATCCAGGATCGGCCGCTGCACCTGAGTCGCGTCCTGCGAGAGCTCGAATGCGACGATACCCGCGGCGGCATTCAACAGAACGATGTCGCGTACGGCCCCGCGGGTGCCCGCCAGCGTCTCGCGCAGCACACCAGCATTGTGTTCAGGTGATCCGCCGAGAAGATCTTCAATGTCAGCGATGGGGATAGCAAGATCGCGTGGATCGAGGTCGTGCTCGTGGATATCTCCGCGAGTCACTTCCCAGATGCGACTGTGACCGGTCGTGGTCAGCTCATCGAGACCATCGTCTCCCCGGAAGACAAGCGCGGTGGCGCCTCGAGTACGGAAGACACCTGTGATCAGGGGAACCCGCTCCAACTGTGCGACTCCGACCGCGTTGGCTTCTGCCCGCGCAGGGTTGCACAGCGGCCCCAACATGTTGAAGACGGTCGGAACTCCGAGTTCGCGGCGGACGCCGCCCGCATGCTTGAAGCCGGGGTGAAACGCTGCCGCCCAGGCGAACGTTATCCCTGTGCGGTGAAGGACGGCCGCGACATCGTCGGGCGAAAGCGAGAGTTCGAGCCCCAGCGCACCAAGCACGTCAGATGAACCCGACGCAGAGCTCGCTGCCCTGTTGCCATGTTTGACCACCGGGATGCCGGTCGCGCCGATGATGACTGCCGCCGTGGTCGACACGTTCACCGTTCCGAAGCGATCGCCGCCCGTGCCGACGATGTCGAGCACATCAGGCGAGACCGGCAGCGGCACGGCTGCCTCCAGAATCGCGTCGCGAAATCCGACGATCTCGTCGATCGTTTCGCCTTTGGCTCGGAGCGCAACGAGGAAGCCTGCCAGATTCGCCTCAGACACGTTGCCCTGCATCACCTGACGCATGGCCCATGTGGACTCCCACACGCTCAGATCACGTCGCTCCAGCAACGTGGTGAGGACATCGGGCCATGTCAGGGAATCAGCCATGTCAGCGATCCTATCCGCGTAAATAAATTCCTTGCGCAGACCTCATTGACAGTGCATCCTTGATTTCCCTTGAATTCACCGAGGATTCGCAGGGTTCTCTTAGGGCACCCTAAGCAGAAGAACGGCGAATCGGGCATGGTGGATGCAAGAATCACGCTCACACATCGGCCATAATGGAGGAGTGACCACCTCAGCGACCTATGCCCCGGCGGCAAGAACTATCAAGCGCCCGAATCCGGTAGCTGTCGGCACCATCGTGTGGCTCGGCAGTGAGGTGATGTTCTTCGCGGGACTGTTCGCGATCTACTTCACCCTGCGGAGCACGTCCCCCGAATTGTGGGCGGATCGTACCGAGCTGCTGAACGTTACCTTCGCCGCAGTCAACACCGCGATCCTCGTCTTCTCATCGGTGACATGCCAGATGGGTGTCTTCGCGGCTGAAGACATGCAGCCGTACCGGATCAAGCGAGGTGAACTCAACGCGGCCGGCCGCCGGCGCCTCTTCGGCTGGGGAATGGTCGAGTGGTTCTGGCTCACCTTTGCACTCGGCGCGATCTTCGTCTCCGGTCAGGTCTGGGAGTACGCTCAGCTCGTCGCTGAAGGTCTGCCGATCCAGGCAGACGCATACGCCTCGGCCTTCTACATCACCACCGGCTTCCACGCCCTGCACGTCACCGGTGGCCTCATCGCGTTCCTGCTCGTCATCGGACGCGCCTACGCGGTCAAGAACTTCGAACACAAAGAAGCGACCACCTCGATCGTGGTGTCCTACTACTGGCACTTCGTCGACGTCGTGTGGATCGTTCTGTTCTTTGTCATCTACTTCCTGAAATAAGAGCGGAGCTGAGCTGCGAAATGGCACGAGAGAAGAAGCGTCGCTCGAACGGACGCCGTAGCCCCCTAGCTGCTGCGGCGCTGATCGGAGCGGGACTCCTCATCACCGGCGGTATCTACGCCGGTGCGAGCGCGGCGATGGCCGCACCAGAGGCCCCCGCCGCGAGCACTCAGCTCACCGTCGATGACGGCGAGAAGTTGTTCCAGGCGAACTGCGCGACCTGCCACGGCCTGGACCTGCAGGGCACGGCTAACGGGCCGAGCCTCTACGGCGTCGGTGAGTTGTCTGTCGAGTTCCAACTGGCAACGGGTCGTATGCCGTTGCAGATGCAGGGACCGCAGGCGCCGCAGAAGGAGCCGCAGTTCACGCAGCCGCAGATCGAAGCGATGTCCTCGTTCGTGCAGTCCGTCGCGCCTGGGCCTTCGTACCCCGCGGACGAGATCCTCGACGGCGAAGGTGACGTCGCTCACGGTGCAGAACTCTTCCGCATCAACTGCGCGATGTGCCACAACGTCGCGGCAGCCGGTGGTGCCCTCACCGAGGGCAAGTACGCACCCGGACTTGCCAACACGAGCGCACTGCACATCTACGCAGCCATGGTCACCGGGCCCCAGAACATGCCCGTCTTCGGCGACATGAACCTGTCTGACGAAGACAAGCGCGACATCATCTCCGCTCTGCTGTACCAGCAGGAGGCCGTCGCGATCGGCGGATTCACTCTTGGCTCGTTGGGCCCCGTGTCCGAGGGCCTGTTCATCTGGATCTTCGGTATCGGCGCTCTTGTCGCCATCTCCGTGTGGATCACGGCGAAGTCCAACTGACGCATTTTCATCGAAGAGGAACGTACGAGGAGCACCATGGCACACGACGACGACTCGCAGGC
>JBEBSN010000130.1:0-6312 GCA_040394295.1 Microbacterium sp. | reverse complement strand
AGTTCCAGGTCGAGAACGAAGAGCTGTTCCAGGCGAGCTTCAAGGCGCAGTTCCTGTCGGGGATCATCATGCCCGGCATGACCTTCATCGGCAGCCTCACCTATGTGGGCATCGCGGTGCTGGGCGGCCTGATGGTCGCGAGCGGTCAGCTGCGCCTCGGTGACGTGCAGGCGTTCATCCAGTACTCGCAGCAGTTCACCCAGCCTCTCTCCGAGCTCGGCGGCATGGCCGCGATCGTGCAGTCCGGTACAGCCTCAGCCGAGCGTGTGTTCGATTTCCTCGACGCCGACGAGCAAGACCCCGACGCAGACGATGCGCCTGCTCTCGTTGAGGGCAAGGGTGTCATCGAGTTCGAGAATGTGTCCTTCTCGTACACGGACGACCGTCCGCTGATCAACGATCTGTCGTTCCGCGTGGAACCCGGGCAGACGGTCGCGATCGTCGGGCCCACTGGAGCGGGCAAGACCACCCTGGTGAACCTGATCATGCGCTTCTACGAGCTCAGCGGCGGCCGCATCCTGCTGGATGGCCAGAACATCGCCGACCTCACACGTTCCGAGCTGCGCTCACGCACCGGCATGGTTCTACAGGATCCGTGGCTGTTCGCGGGCTCCATTCTCGAGAACATCCGATACGGTCGTGCCTCTGCGACAGACCAGGAAGTGCTCGAGGCAGCCAAGGCGACATACGTCGAACGATTCGTGCACTCGCTCCCCGAAGGCTACGAGACCGTCCTCGAAGAGGACGCAGCCAACGTGTCTGCAGGGGAGCGGCAGCTCATCACGATCGCCCGGGCTTTCGTGGCGCAGCCGTCGATCCTCATTCTCGATGAGGCGACGAGCGCTGTCGATACCCGCACCGAACTCCTGCTGCAGCACGCGATGGCGGCGCTGCGGCAGGGGCGCACATCGTTCGTGATCGCGCACCGTCTGTCGACCATCCGCGATGCCGATCTGATCCTGGTGATGGAGCATGGCGACATCGTGGAGAAGGGCTCGCACGACGAACTCATCGCCGCCCAGGGTGCCTACTGGCGTCTGTACCAATCGCAGTTCGAGCAGGCAGCGACAGATATCGATGCGGAAGAGGCGATGACCGGGGCGATCCCTGTCGCCGTCACCGGCGACACAGCACTGACTCCAGAAGCCGAGGCTGAAGCCGAGGAGCGGGCGGGGCTCTGAGTTCCGCGTTGCGGCCGGCTGTGATCAGTCGGCCGCAGTGAGTCCGAGCAGGTCGAGCGGGTGGGTCAGTCGCCACCAGGGGCTCGGGCCTTCGACGTTCTCAGCGAGTGAGACGTTCACGGCCGTCGTGTCCACGGGCCCCCGCAGCTCGAGCGTGCCGATCTCATCGCCGTCGGTGCGCTGATCATCCAGATCGAACTGCACCGCGGCATCGGCGGCGGCACCGTTCCACAGCACGACAGTCGCATCTTCATCGACGACGACATCGACTCGGGCGCCCCACGGGCTGGTGACCTCGCCGACGACGGTGCCGGAGACCACGGCGGGGGCCGCCGTGGTCAGAGCAGCTTCGGCTTCGGCGAAGAGCGAGCGGGTGACGGCAAGACGCTCGTCGTTGCTGCCCTGGTTCAACACCGATGCGTACAGGCGCACGGTGGTGTCGCCGATGGTGACGTCTTTTGCTGTGAGCAGGCACCACCCGACCAGGGTGCCCGTCTTGATGCCCACGACGCCGGAGTCTGCGAGCATGCCGTTGGTGTTGTTGATCGTTCCTGCTCCGGGAAGATCGACGCTCTTCGTGCCGACGATTTCGGCGAACACCGGATTCTGCATCGCGAGCTCTCCGAGGCGCAGTAGCGCTTCGGGAGTGGCGACATTGGCTTCGTCGAATCCGGACGGAGTCACGATGGTGATGTCTGAGAGTCCTCGTTCGGACAACCAGATCTTGGCTGCCTCTGCGAACTGAGCGTCAGAGCCCCAGATCTCGCGGGCAAGGCGATCGATGTAGTTGTTGGCTGAGCCGAGGAGTGTGCCCTGCAGCAGCTGATACTCGGTGAGCACACCGCCTACGGGTACGTCGAGAGAAGACTGATTCGCGCGTCGATAGTCCCAGTACTCGACATTATCGCGGTAGGTGAAAGAGAACTCGGGGCCCTGTTCCCCTGGCTGCAGAGGCAGCTCGTCCAGCACCATCAGGCTCGAGACGACCTTCGTGAGGCTCGCGATCGATGCCGCATCGGCTGTCGATGCCGCCGAGGAGAACCCTGAGACGCTGACTCCAGCGCTGCCGGCCGTCGGCCACTTCGGTGCGGCCACGGCAGCGGGCGCCGTCGCGAAGTCGACGGCTTCGACCATCGGAGCCACTTCGTGCAATGGCCACAGCAGCATCGTCGTCGAGTAGGCGACGGCGAGGGCTGCGAGCGTTCCGAGCGGTGCGAGCCATCGCCCGCGCAGCAGTGCCGGTCGCAGTCGCGCATCCGCGAAGACGGTCGGGCCGGGGTCACGGACGACGGCAGCGTCGAGCTCGGGCGGAAGAGTGGACTCTTCGACCTCATCTGCGTCGATCCACGTGAATGCCGTGGCTGGACTCTCCGAGTCAGCCCACACCGCAGGCGTGACCGCTGCGTCGGCGTCCAGAGCGTTGACGATGTCATCGTCCGTGTCGGTGAGCCCGAGGCCGTCGGCATCGGCCATCGCATCGCCGGTCGCATCCGCGACCGAGGCAACGGCATCCGCCGCGGAATCATCGGAGTCGGCGACCGGGTGGTTCACGGTGCTCGTCGCGCCCGTGCGCGCTCGCAGCGCGCGTCGGGTGAGCGTACCCGTATCGGCCGTCGCATCGTCAGAAGTCACTTGCATACGCTATCGAATCCGGCGGACTTGCGCGTTTCGGCGCGAAGCCGCGCCGATGGGTATGATCGACATCACAACCACGGGAGTCCGCGAGCCGGGCTGAGAGGGAGCGAGAAGCGCTTCGACCGTCAAACCTGATCTGGGTAATGCCAGCGCAGGGAGGAGTTCACATGAGTACAACCGTGTCCGCTTCGCCGTCCACCGCGAAGGGTCTTCGTCGTCCGGAACTATGGCGCTGGCGAGTCGTCGACATCGTCGTCGCCAGCGTGATCGCCGTCGCCTGCGCGGTGATCTTCCTGCTCTGGAATGTCGGTTACGAAGTGCCGAGCACGCTGCTGACGCCCTTGCTGCCCGGAGTGCAGGGACTGCTCGCCGGCCCCTGGCTCATCGCGGGTGTTCTCGGCGGGCTGATCATCCGCAAGCCCGGCGCGGCGCTCTATACCGAGCTTGTCGCCGCGGTGATCTCGGCCCTCATCGGGAACCAGTGGGGACCACTCACGATCGTGTCTGGAATAGTGCAGGGCGTCGGAGCCGAACTGATCTTCCTGCTCTTCATCTATGGCGTATGGCGGATGCCGGTCGCGATACTTGCAGGCGCGGGCGCTGGCGTCGCATGCGGCATCAACGACCGCATCCTGTGGTACCCCGGCGCTGATGTGGCGTTCACGAGTGTGTACATCGCCTCGACCACGATCTCGGGCGCGATCATCGCAGGGCTCGGTGCCTGGCTGATCGCTCGCGGCCTCGCGGCCACCGGTGCGCTGAACCGTTTCGCCTCTGGTCGAACGGCCTCTGCGCGGGTGTGACGATACCCGTGGATACGGACGTGTCGCGTCCGGCCGCACTGGACGCGCGGTTTTGGGGATGGCGCTATGCGACGCGCCGTCGCTGGGCTCTTCGCGACGTCTCGCTGAGCATCGCCCCCGGCGAGCGGGTCCTCCTGCTCGGCGCGTCGGGCTCAGGGAAGTCAACATTGCTGCAGGCGCTCGGCGGCGTGCTCGGCGGAGCCGATGAGGGGGAGGAGCTCGGTGAGCTCGTCGTCGACGGCGTGCCCGCAGCGCAGGCGCACGGTCGTGTCGGGATGGTGCTGCAAGACCCCGACACCCAGACGATCCTGGCACGGGTGGGCGACGATGTGGCGTTCGGATGCGAGAACCTCGGCGTGCCACGCGAGGAGATCTGGCCGCGGGTCGACGCTGCGCTCGATGCCGTCGGCCTCGACCTGCCGCGTGAGCGGTCAACCGGTGCGCTCTCGGGTGGGCAGAAGCAACGACTCGCGCTGGCAGGCGTACTTGCGATGCGGCCGGGCGCCATCCTGCTCGACGAGCCGACCGCCAACCTCGACCCCGAGGGCGTCACAGAGGTGCGAGACGCGGTGAAGGCTGCGCTGGATGCGACCGGAGCGACGCTCGTGGTCATCGAGCACCGTATCGACGTGTGGTTGCCCCTGGTGGATCGTGTGATCGTGCTCGGCGCGTCTGACGAAGCGACCGTCGTGCTCGCCGACGGAGCACCGGATGCCGTGCTCGGTGCGCGCGGTGATGAGCTTGCTGCGGCCGGCGTGTGGGTGCCGGGGCATCCACCGGCTTTCCCTCCCGCTCCTGCGGCAGCAGTGGGTGAGACCGTTCTGCACGCGCGCGAGCTCGTCGTTTCGAGACGTCGAGGCGTGCCAGTGGCGGGACCCTTCGAACTCGACGTACGGGCGGGCGAAGTGCTCGGAATCGTCGGCGTCAACGGCGCCGGAAAATCCACGCTCGGACTCACCCTCGCAGGCCTGATCGAGCCTGAGCGCGGGCGGGTGGTGGCATCTGCTTCTCTTGCCGCAGAAGAAAAACCGGATCCGCGCAGGTGGTCATCGCGAGCTCTCCTTACCCGGATCGGTGCCGTGCTGCAGAGCCCGGAGCATCAGTTGCTTGCTCGCACGGTGCGCGAAGAACTCTCGATCGGGCCGCGCGCGCTCGGGCTCGCCGAGAACGAGGTCTCAGCCAGGGTCGATGACCTGCTGGCGCGCCTTCGGCTGACCGCGCTCGCCGAGGCCAATCCGTATACCCTTTCGGGAGGCGAGAAGCGACGGCTGACCGTCGCCGCTGCGCTCGCGACCAGGCCGCGAGTGCTCATGCTCGACGAGCCGACGTTCGGTCAGGACGCGGTGACGTGGGCCGAGCTCGTCGGAATCATCGCCCACCTGCGCGAGCAGGGTTCCGCGATCATCGTCGTCTCGCACGACGAAGACGTCATGCGCGCTCTGCACGCCAGGCGTATCGAGGTGCGGCCATGACCGACCTCGCCATCGACACCGGTCGCGTACAGCGCACAGGACCGATCGCGCCGCGCAGTGCGCTGGCCAAACTCGCCACCGCCCTGCTGATCAGCATCCCGCTCATCCTGACGATCGACGTTCTCTCGGCGGCAGTCGCGCTGGCGCTCGAGATCCCCTTGCTGCTGCTCGCGGGCCTGCGCGCGCGGGAGTTCTGGCTGCGCACGGCGGTGCTGTGGATTGCAGCGCCGTTGAGTGCCGTGACGATCGCGCTCTACGGGGAGGCGAGCGGAACGGTCTACTTCGAATGGTTCCTCGTGCGCATCAGCGACGGATCGCTCGCGCTCGCCGCGGCGACGGCAGTGCGCGTGCTGGCTATCGGTCTGCCGGCGGTCGTGCTGTTCATCACCGTCGACCCCACCGATCTCGCAGACGATCTGGCGCAGCGCGCTCGACTGCCCGCACGGTTCGTGATCGGAGCGCTCGCTGGAATGCGGATGCTGGGGCTGCTCGTCGAGGACTGGCGCGCTCTTGCACTGGCCCGCCGCGCTCGAGGCGTCGCCGACCAGGGGCGTATCCGCCGGGGGATCGGCATGGCGTTCGCACTTTTCGTGCTGGCGATTCGGCGAGGCTCTTCGCTCGCGACAGCCATGGAGGCGCGCGGCTTCGGCGGACCGGCGGCGCGCACGTGGGCTCGGCCCTCACGGTGGGATCGCGGTGACACGGTTCTGCTCATGGTCGGGATGCTGATCCCCGCGGCCGCGCTCACGGCTGCTGTCGCCTTCGGCACCTGGAACTTCATCCTGGGGCCGTCGGTCGCGGGCTGAGCACGACCTTGGTGTCCGAAAGGTGTCGGCAATCGTGTTTCGCCCTCACCCTGCCTAAAAGGTCGGATGGACAGTTTCGGCGCAGCAGGTTTCGGCAGGGGGTTTCGACAAGTGCGCGATCGGCGTGTCGTACGGTCGGTCGGCGACCTTGGTGCGCCCGCCAGAAACGATCGTTTCTGGCTGTCTCGCAACTAAGGGTCAGTACCTGGCAGGTTGCGAGACATAGATATGAGACTCGCGCGGCCGCGGTGCCCAGGCCAGCCGACTGCTGTCCGATGAGACGTCCCGTAACCGTAGCGTTGTGCGACACCTCAACGCACACGCACCGCCCAACGCTTTGGCGGAAATTAGCAACGGTTAGCGCCGTAAGCGGGTTTCGGTAGGCGTATTCGGTGGGGTGTGAGCCGGATGTACT
>JBEBSN010000129.1:0-6640 GCA_040394295.1 Microbacterium sp. | reverse complement strand
GCCAGGTAAACCTCGTCCGGAGCAAGGTCAGACAGAGGATGTTGACGCGGCCCGCTGAGTCCTCGGGTAGACCGCTGGAGCGGCACGGCAACGTGTCGTCGAGAAAGATGGCCGTCGAAGGGACACCCCGAGAGGGGGCCTGGAACAGAACCCGGCGTACAGGCTGACCCATTCGTCCCACACCGCCGAAACGAAGAAACCACGCCGAGACCGCGCGTTGTCGCGCATGTCTCGGCGCGGTTGTGTCGTCGGGGAGGTCAGTCGTTGGCGAGCGATGCGGCGCCGATGATGCCGGACGAGTTGCGGTGGATCGCGGGAATGATCGGGGTGTTCAGCTCGAGGAGCGGAATGAACTTCTCGGGATGCTTGGAAACGCCGCCGCCCACCACGAACAGGTCAGGACTGAAAAGGAACTCGACGTGGCTGTAGAACACCTGGAGTCGGGCGGACCAGTCTTCCCAACTCAGCTTCTCGCGTTCCATCGCAGAATACGCGGTCCATCGTTCGATGGACTCGCCGTTGTGATCGAGGTGACCGAGCTCGGTGTTGGGCAACAGAACACCGTCGTAGAGGAAGGCCGACCCGATGCCGGTGCCGAGGGTGGTGAGGATAGTCAGTCCGTCCATGTCGCGCGCTGCGCCGTGACGAACCTCGGCGACGCCTGCGGCGTCAGCGTCGTTGACGAAGGTGATGTCGCGGCCGAGGCCGTCTTCGAAGAACTTCTCCGCTTCGAATCCCACCCAGTCGCTGGACACATTTGCCGCCGACAGCGTCTTGCCACTCTTGACGATCGCGGGGAAGGCGACGCCGAGCGGCAGATCCGAGTCGCTGACGTTCAACGTGTCTAGGACTTCGACGACTGCTTTCAGAACGTCCTTCGGCGTCGCGCCCTTCGGCGTATCGACCCGGATCCGATCCGATTCGAGCTTCCCCTGGGAGAGGTCGACGATGCCTGCTTTGATTCCCGTGCCGCCGATGTCGACGCCAATCGCTTTTGCCATGCTCATTAGCCTAGCGACAGCGCGGAGCGCCAGTAGGATCGTGACAAACGCTTACGAAGGGATGTCTGATGTCCGATGGCGAAAAGAAGTACTGGTACAACAGCACCTCAGGCGAGGTGGAGTTTGGGTTCATCTCGCCCTCCGCCGAGCGTGTGGGCCCCTTCGACACTGAGGCAGAAGCTGCGCGCGCGCCCGAGACGCTTCGAGCACGCGCCGACGCATGGGCAGCGGAAGACGCCAGAGAAGACGACTGGCGCTCCGCGACCGATTCCGACGGGAAGTAACAACGCATATGAACATGGACAAGCAGCGGGATTTCGTGCTGCGCACGATCGAGGAACGAGGCGTCAAGTTCGTCCGCCTCTGGTTCACTGATGTGATCGGCACGTTGAAGTCGGTGGCGATCGCTCCGGCCGAGGTTGAAGGCGCATTCGCAGAGGGAATTGGGTTCGACGGTTCTGCGATCGAAGGACTCACGCGAACGTACGAGTCCGATCTGCTCGCACAGCCCGACCCGACCACTTTCCAGGTCCTGCCGTGGCGTGGTGAGATCGACCCCACCGCGCGCATGTTCTGCGACCTCACCACCCCCGACGGCGAGCCGGCCGTGGCTGACCCGCGTCAGGTACTCAAACGCACACTCGCCAAGGCAGGTGACGCCGGATTCACCTTCTACACGCACCCCGAGATCGAGTTCTATCTGTTGAAGTCCTCGCTCATCGGACCAGAAGGACCGGTACCGGTGGACTCCGCCGGGTACTTCGACAATGTGCCGGGCGGCACCGCACATGACTTCCGCCGCCGCTCAGTGCGCATGCTCGAAGACCTCGGCATCTCCGTCGAGTACAGCCATCACGAGGGTGGACCGGGTCAGAACGAGATCGATCTGCGTTACGCGGATGCCCTCACGACGGCAGATAACGTCATGACCTTCCGCACCGTCATCAAAGAGGTGGCGATCGAACAGGGCGTGTACGCGACGTTCATGCCGAAGCCGATGAGCGATCAACCCGGCAGCGGTATGCACACGCACATGTCGCTCTTCGAGGGCGATCAGAATGCGTTCTGGGAGGAGGGCGCCAAGTACCAGCTCTCCAAAACCGGCCGCCACTTCATCGCCGGGCTGCTCAAGCACGCGAATGAGATCGCGGCGGTCACGAATCAGTTCGTCAACTCGTACAAGCGAGTATGGGGAGGCGATGAGGCACCGAGCTTCGTCACGTGGGGCCACACGAACCGCTCCGCGCTCGTGCGGGTGCCGATGTATAAGCCGCACAAGAGCCAGTCGTCGCGCGTCGAGTACCGGGGCCTTGATTCCGCGGCGAACCCGTATCTCGCGTACTCGCTGCTGTTGGCAGCGGGGCTCAAGGGCATCGAGAACGAGTACGAGCTCCCGCCGGAGGCGGAGAACAACGTGTGGGCCCTGAGCGTCTCTGAGCGACGCGCACTCGGGTATGCCTCGTTGCCGACGAGCCTCGAGCACGCTCTGGAGTTCATGGAGGATTCGGAACTGGTCGCCGAGACGCTGGGCGAGCAGGTCTTCAACTACGTCCTGCTCAACAAGCGCAAGGAGTGGGAGTCGTATCGCGGTCAGGTGACCCCGTTCGAGTTGAAGAGTAACCTCGAATTGCTCTGAGCGCATGGCTCGGACCTATTCCGCTTTCTCACGGTCGTCGCTTGCTCGCCTCGGCTTCACCGAGCTGAGTGCGGCGGCGGCGGCTCTCGAAGAGCTCTCAAGTCTGGTCGAGATCGACCGCGCGACGTTGATCGACGGCGCCGTCGCGGCCGATCCCGATCTCGCAGCTGAAGCTCTGCTGCGCGTCGCATGGCGAGACCCTTCGGTGCTGAAAGAACTTCTGCGCGACACCGATTCTCGCGCTGTCGTGTGGCGTGTCTTCGGCGCCTCGACCGGACTTGCAGACTTCTTCCTTCGGCATCCGGACGAGCTCTCCGTGCTTGCAGAGGTCGGCGCGCTCGTCCCGAACACGGTCACTCTTCAGGCACGTATGCTCGACGCTGTCGGCGCCGTGAACGGATTCTCCGCGAACGGCGATGAATCCGTCTGGAATGCTCTTCGCATCGCATATCGTCGCTCGCTCGCGGAGATCGCCGCCGTTGATCTGTCGGCGCCCGAGCCTGCAGTACGCATCGCTGCGGTCTCAGCTGCCTTGGCCGATGCCGCAGGCGCGGCGCTGGAAGCATCCCTGGCGGTCGCACGCACACGCGTCTCCTCCACATGCTCGCCAGAGGAAGTCGAGCTGACGCAGTTGGCGATCATCGGAATGGGCAAGGCGGGTGCGCGCGAGCTCAACTACGTGAGCGACGTCGACGTCATCTACGTCGGAGGCACCGCCGATGAGGACCGGCTCTCCGAGAGCCGCGCTATCGACATCGCTACGAGCCTGGCAAGGGAGACCATGCGCGGCGTTTCCGCTATCGCGGTGGAGCCGCCACTGTGGGAGGTGGATGCGAATCTCCGGCCTGAGGGGAAGCAGGGAGCGCTGGTGCGCTCGCTCAGCTCGCATCTGGCCTATTACGACCGTTGGGCGAAAAGTTGGGAGTTCCAGGCGCTGCTTAAGGCCCGTCCGCTCGCCGGAGACGAAGTGCTCGGGGATGCTTACATCGACGCCGTACAGCCGAAGATCTGGTCAAGCGCTGCACGAGAGGACTTCGTCGACAGCGTGCAGCGCATGCGCGAGCGCGTGACCGAGCACATCGACCCTGACGATGCCCCCTATCAGCTGAAGCTGGGGGCCGGAGGTCTGCGCGACATCGAGTTCACCGTGCAGCTGCTGCAGTTGGTGCACGGCCTGACCGATCCGAGCATCCGCACAAGAGGAACCCTTGAGAGCCTGGACGCGCTCGTCGCCGGGGGGTACATCGGTCGACTCGATGCAGCGACCTTTGCCGCCGACTACCGCACTCTTCGTCTCCTTGAACATCGCCTCCAGCTGCGCGACCTCACCCGAACTCATCTCATGCCCCGCACACCGGAGGGCCTCAGGGTGTTGGCCAGGGCGACCGGTCTGGCCGAGGACGGGAACGCGGTCTGGACACTCTGGGGGAGCGTCCGGCGCGAGGTTCGCGACATCCATACGCGTCTGTTCTATCGGCCGCTGCTCAGCGCAGTGGCGGCGCTGCCTGAAGAGGAACGCACGCTGTCGACGGCGCAGGCACGCGACCGCCTGGCGGCCATCGGCTTTCGCGATCCCGCCGGCGCGTTGGGGCACATCGGCGCGCTCACCTCTGGCATCAGCCGTAAGGTCACGATTCAGCGGCATCTCATGCCGGTCATGGTTCGATGGTTCGCCGACGGCAGCGATCCCGACTACGCGTTGCTCGCTTTCCGCCGGGTGAGCGAACGACTCGGCGACACGTCGTGGTTCCTTCGAATGTTGCGCGACTCAGCAGGCGCCGCAGAGAATCTCACCCAGCTGCTGTCGTCCTCTCGCTACATCGGTGAGCTGATGGAATGGATTCCGGAGTCAGTGGCTTGGCTCGACAAAAGAGACCAGCTGCGTCCACGTGACGCGGACCAGTTGTACGAAGAGGCGCGTGCCATCCAGACGCGCCACAAATCCGTGGGACCTGCGCTGCAGGCAGTTCGCGCCCTGCGTCGCCGGGAACTGCTGCGGACAGCGATGGGTGCTGTGCTCGGCGTACTGACGATCGAAGATGTCGCGACCGCGCTGAGCGCGATCACCGATGCGACGATTCAGGCCGGCCTTCGTGCCGTACGCCGCGAAGTGGTCCCTGAAGAGGACGAGGCTCTCGAGTTCGCCGTCATCGGCATGGGCCGCTTCGGCGGCGAAGAGCTCGGTTTCGGCTCGGACGCCGACATCCTGTATGTGTACGACGCCAACGGAATCGACCCCGAGCGGGCGCAACAGCTCTCGACGCAACTCGTCGCAGGACTGCGCGAGCATCTCACAGATCACCGCGTCCCGCTGGAGCTGGACGCCGGGCTGCGTCCAGAAGGGCGCCAGGGGCCGCTTGTGCGCTCGATCGCGGCCTATACGGAGTACTACCGTCGCTGGTCTGTGTCGTGGGAAGCCCAAGCCCTCCTACGCGCTCGTGGCGTCGCAGGCAGTGCGAGCCTTGTCTCGAAGTTCACTGCATTGGCTGACAGCATCCGCTACCCGGAGCACGTCGACCAGCTCGCCGTTCGCGAGATCAAACGCATCAAGGCCAGGGTGGAGGGCGAGCGTCTGCCGAAGGGTACAGACCCGCATCGGCATCTGAAGCTCGGCCCCGGATCTTTGAGCGACGTCGAGTGGCTTGTCCAGCTCGTGCAGCTCCAGCACGCGCATAGCGTGCAGGGACTGCGGACGACGTCGACTCTGGGCGCCCTCGATGCCGCCGTGGATGCGGGGCTCGTCGAAGCGGACGATGCCGAACTGCTTCGCGAAGCGTGGACGCTTGCCAGCAGGGTTCGCTCGGCCATCACCCTGCGCACAGGCAAGACGAGCGATGTCCTGCCGTTCGACCGTCGCGAGCTCGATGCGATCGGAAACCTGCTCGGCTATCCCGAGCGCTCCGCGAGCGACGTGGAAGAGGACTACTTCGCCGTCACGCGGCGCGCACGTCGGGTATTCGAGCAGCTGTTCTACGGCTAGCTTGCGAATCACCGCGCGCTGACTCAGGCTGAGCACATGACAGCAAAGAAGACCGGCATCATCTGGAACCCTTCGAAGATTGACGAGGGCGCGCTGAAAGAAGCCGTCAGCGCATCGATCGAGGGCGAAGTGCAGTGGTGGGAGACCAGCGTGGAGGACCCAGGCCACGGTATGGCCGTCGAGGCTGTGAATGCGGGATGCGCGACAGCGATCGCGGTGGGTGGTGACGGCACGGTCCGCGCGGTCGCCTCGGCGCTGGCGGGAACAGAAACCATTCTCGGCATCGTGCCCCAGGGCACCGGTAATCTTCTCGCTCGCAACCTCGATGTCCCCCTCGACGACGTACCGGCCGCGCTTGCCCGCATCAGCGCGGGGGAGCAGCGCGCGATCGACCTCGGGTGGGTGACGCTCGATGGTGAGGAGCGCGCCTTCGCAGTGATGGTGGGTTTCGGTGTGGACGCCCAGATGCTCGTCGAGACCGACGATGACCTCAAGGACCGTGCGGGATGGCTCGCCTATGTAGAGGCGATGGGACGCGCCATGGCCGGGACGGAGATGACCGGTGTCACTCTCACCCTCGACGACGGCGAGCCGCAAGAGCTGCGCGGCCACACCCTGCTGATCGGCAACTGCGGGATGGTGCAGGGGGGAATTCGCCTGCTGCCGGACGCCAAGCTGGACGACGGTCTGCTCGATCTGCTGCTGGTCAGCGCCGATGGCGCTCTGCAGTGGCTGGACACCGTCCGCTCGGTGGTCTGGGACAACGGCATCAGGCGGCTTCTCGGACGCGATGAGCAGGCGGTCAGTACAGAGTCAACGCGACACCTGACCGCAGCCCGCGTTCGGGTCGAACTCGAGGCGCCGCTGGAGTTCGAGATCGATGGCGAAGAGGTCGGCGAGGTTTCGTCGTTCGAGGTTCGTGTACAGGCGGACGCACTCCGCGTGCACTGACGATGAAACAGTGAAGGCCCGTGGCACGCTCTCGCGCCACGGGCCGTCACAGAGCGGGTGGATTGTTACACC
>JBEBSN010000128.1:0-6696 GCA_040394295.1 Microbacterium sp. | reverse complement strand
AGCTAGCGCGGCTCGGGTTCGACCTTGAGGGCAAGCGAGCCGACCACGCGTGGCTCAGCTATCCGGATCGCTCCGCTCGGGTGTTCGTCATCCACATCTTCGAGTTTCAAGGTGAGGAGTGGAACAAGCGGCTGCGCTTCCGCGACATCCTGCTGACGAATAAGAAAAGCCGGGAGAAATACCTCGCCGTCAAACGTGCGGCGGCAGCGTTGGCGGATGGATGGGGCGAGTACACCAGAGCGAAATCATCTGTCGTGTCCGAGATCCTCGCGAACGACTCGTTCGACCGAACCTGCTGAGAACTGAACGTCTCGAAACGCATGGGATGCGAGACACCTCTCTGCGCGACGCGGATGATGTTCACACTCAAGCGGCGACGGTGGGACGTCTCGCTGAGGCACCCTCCGCCAGGAAGGGACGCCCAGTGGGCCTCGGACAGTGTCAGAACCAGGCGGTGTCCGCTTGAACCCTCGGGTCGCGCTAGAAGACTCGGATGCGGAAGCGCTCTGCAGCTGTCTTCAACGCATCATCCGTGACCAAGATCGGATCCGGTGACAGGGTGATGATATCCGTAGCGTCAGGGTGATCGAGCCAGAGCGCCTTGCACCAAGCATCGCCATGCTTGCTGCCGAAGTGAATGCCGAGCGCTCTTTGTTCGGTATCCAGCGTCAAACCGTGGAGGTGGGTGGCGATCGCGGTTGTGATCTCACGTTCCTCACCGCGCAGCGCGGCCGTCGTGAGATGCGTCACGCCGAGTTCTGCCAGAAAATCACCCATCATTCGCTCGATCGCTGAGATCGAATCGGGATGCTTGATGTCGACGAGCCAACCGGTGTCAGGCATATACACGCGGATCATGCCACGGTCGAATCGCCAGCCGGCAGGGACGGCGCCGAGGCCCATGAAGTCGAGCTCAGACCATTCACGCGCGATCTCCTCGACGTATTCCTCGAGAGTCATGCCGAAGAAGGCTGCGTCCTTGGAGAGGGGGTCGGCAACACCGTTGGCTCGCTTGTACTGAGACAGCACTTCGGCGTACGCGCATTCTGGCTTCTCTGCGATGTAGAACGTCTGACCACCGACGACGTCGTAGCGGTTCCACGCCGTCGGTGCGGACGCCTCAAGGTCGCGGGGTGCCGCCGAAAGCGCGGGATACTCCAGTTTGCCGACGTGGTAGCCGAGGATTCCCGGCGAAGCAATGAGACGGAGTCCGGTGCTCTCGCAGCGTCGGGTGGTCGTCACGCGTCGCCGGACCCTGCGGTGAAGGACCTCACCGCAGCGGCAACGTCTCCGTGGCGGTCCTCACGGATGGCGGTGATAGGCGTGTCCTCGCGCAAGTGAGGATTCCCGCCAATGAACCACTGGCGTGCGACGTGATCGCCGTCTGAGGCCGCAAGCAGCGTCCACTGACGATGCGCGAACTGTAGCCGACGTGTCGCGTCCGTACGCGGCTCGGGACCGTCGTCCTTGGCCCATCGGATCGGGAGCTTGCGGTCCTTCGACCCTGCAAGCCCTGCCACGAGCGTCGGGCCGAGGGCCGCGTTGAGGTCACGGACGATCGCATGGATGTCCATCCTCATTGTTCGACCATGCTGAGCGGTGGGGGTCAGGATCTCCATGAGTTTAGGATACCTCTAGACCCCCCTAAAAGCCACCATAGTTACACCTGGCACTCGTGACGAGGCGATGCCCGGTTATGTCTCGTAACCTCGGTGTCTCATAACCCATCGTTTCCGGGGAGGAGCGGATCGCTACTCATCCGGGGAGTACATGGAAAACCCTTCGACGACCCGAATGGACGAACCCAACTCCTCTTGGATCGCCATCACGAGAGATTTGCCCTCAGCAATCCATCGCCGTCCCACCTCGGGATCCTCCCAATGGATGCGTTCTTGAGGGTTCAGGTAGTGCTGCCAGATGTCGTTCCAAGCTCGTATACGAGACCCCAGCTCTGCGGACAGACTCGGTGCGACGATCCCGACGACCCGGGTCCAGCTTCCCCACTCGGGCTCCACCCGCAGCACGCCGAAGCGATCCCCTTCGTCACGGTCAACCATGCGCACGACCCTACCGCGGGCCTCCGCGTCTCCGTACGCACAAGCGGTCAGGCTGTCGCGGCGATCCATGTTCGTCCTCACCACGGCCGTCACGGTCTTGCCACGAATGCTCAGATCGCAAGTGTCCTCGGGATACGACTCATGGTCGCGTTGGTCGGGACCACACCGAAAAGGATCGCCACTTGCTGGTTCTGAAGGCCGTTTGCCGCAGCCGCCCCGGATCGTACCTGCGCATCACGCCATAAACGATCGTTCTCGGCGCCGGCGGTGGCTTCGCCGTCGACCAGTGCGGGACAGGTTCCGTGAGAATCCGCCACCTTTCATGCGAACAGCGACAAGGTTCGTGAGAAAGCGACAGGTTTCGTGAGAAACGACACTCTGAACCGACCGCTCAGTGGTGTCGTAGGCTCGCTTGCGAAGCAGGCGCATGACTCCAGCAGGAGCTTCGACGACGATCGACGCCGCTGGTGACACTGCGGATCGCATAAGCTGGAACTCAGTTGCACGACCGTTCGAGGGAGAACAGATGCAGATTCAGGGATCCGGAGCTCTCATCACCGGGGGCGCTTCAGGGCTTGGCCTCGCGACCGCACGACGGCTCGCCGCTGCCGGGGCGCATGTCACGCTGCTTGACCTGCCGTCGTCGCGAGGCAGCGAACTGGCCGCCGAGCTGGGTGGAACCTTCGCCGCCGCCGACGTCACCGACGTCGAACAGGTCAAGGCCGCCGTCGCCACGGCCAACGAGCACGCGCCGCTGCGCATCGTCGTCAACTGCGCCGGAATCGCACCCCCTGCAAAGGTCATCGACCGCGACGGTAACCCCGCGGTGCTCGCCGACTTCGAGCGCGTCATCCGTATCAACGTCATCGGCACGTTCAACGTCATCTCGCAGGCATCCGCCGTCATCGCGAGGAACGACGCGATCGAAGACAGCGGACGAGGCGTCATCGTGAACACCGCATCCGTCGCTGCCTTCGACGGACAGATCGGACAGGCCGCGTACTCCGCGTCAAAAGGCGGCGTGCACGCGATGACGCTCCCCGTCGCGCGCGAACTCGCCCGTCACGGCATCCGCGTCTGCACAATCGCTCCGGGCATCATGGAGACGCCGATGCTCGCCGGTCTTCCCGAGGCCGCGCAGGCGTCTCTCGGGCAGCAGGTGCCGTACCCCGCGCGAGTCGGCCGTCCCGACGAGTATGCATCGCTCGTCGAGTCCATCGTTGACAACGACTACCTCAACGGAGAGACCATCCGCCTCGACGGCGCGATCCGTATGGCGCCGAAATAAACACCCCGAACCACGATTAGGAGACCTCATGACTCTGGCAGGCAAGACCATCCTGATGTCGGGCGGCAGCCGCGGCATCGGCCTCGCGATCGCGTTGCGCGCAGCAGCGGACGGCGCGAACATCGCGATGCTCGCAAAGACCGACACCCCGCATCCGAAGCTCGAAGGCACGATTCACACCGCCGCCGAACAGATCCGCGCGGCCGGTGGTCAGGCGCTGCCGATCGTCGGCGACGTGCGCGAGGACGACGACATCACCGAAGCGGTCATGAAGACGCAGGGCGAGTTCGGCGGCATCGACATCGTCATCAACAACGCCAGCGTCATCGACCTGTCACGCTCGCTCGACCTGGGTGCGAAGAAATACGACCTCATGCAGGACGTCAACGTGCGCGGCACCTTCATGCTGTCGCGTGCGGCGATCCCGCAGCTGCGTGAGGCGGCGAACCCGCACATCCTGTCGCTGTCGCCGCCGCTGAACCCGACGCCCAAGTGGCTCGGCGCGCACACCGGGTATTCGCTCGCGAAGTTCGGGATGACGATGGTCACCCTCGGGCTCGCCGCCGAGTTCGCCGAAGATGGCATCGCCGCCAACACATTGTGGCCGCGCACGACGATCGCGACCGCCGCGGTGCAGAACCTGCTCGGTGGAGACAAGGTCATGGCGGCCAGCCGCACGCCTGAGATCTATGCGGATGCCGCATATTCCGTTCTCACCAAACCAGCGGCGTCGTACTCGGGTCAGAGTCTCATCGTCGAAGACGTGCTCGAAGCAGACGGCGTGACCGACTTCTCGGGCTACGCCGCTGTCGCGGGCACCCCCGATGACCGTCTGTTCCCCGATATCTTCCTGGGCTGAGGCTACGAGAACGGATCAGAACAGCAGGTACACCGCTCCCACGACCGTGAGTGCGATCACAATGCGATCGAACACCCGCTGATTCATTCGGCGGATCAGTCGTAGCCCGACGAGCGCGCCTACGACAACGAGCGGGGCCAACGCCAGATCCATCAGCAGTACGGAGGGCTCGAACAATCCGAGACCCCCAAGAAAGGGCACTTTCACGAGGTTGATGATCGCGAAGAACCAGGCGGAGGTTCCCAGGAACACTCGCACCGGCGCGCGAGTGGCGAGGAAATACATCGACATCACCGGGCCGCCGGCGTTGGCCACCATGGTGGTGAAACCGCCGAGCGCGCCGTAGGTCGCCGACACGGCGATCCCGCCGGGCGCGGGCGGCGCAGCCTCGGCCTTCGAACCGCGCCATCGTCGCCAGAGGGTGATCGCGATCATAGCGAGCAGGATCACGCCGATGGCACGCCGCACGGCACCGTCGCCCGCGAGCGCGAGGAAAGCAAAGCCCGCGAGCAGCCCGGCAACGACGGCCGGGGCCAGTCGCAGAAGTGTCGGCCAGTGTGCATGTCGACGGTAGGCGATCAGGGCGAACACGTCCCCGACGATGAGCAGGAGAAGCATCGCGGCGGTGGACGTGCGTGCAGGCAGCACGGCGGCGAACAGCGCGATCGCCAGGATGCTACCGCCGGGCAGGGCAGTCTTGGATATACCGATAGTCGCCGCTGCGAGCGCGAGAAGCACCCACGCCCACGGTGACAGCTCTGCGAGCACGAGGCCTTCTGCTGCGATCACCTGCAGACCGCGCAGCGATTGCGAGCTTCCACGCGAGCGAGCACAACGATATCCACCGCGCCAGTCTATGCAGCCCCGCCCCAGCCTCTTCCCACCCGCCACCGCGTACCCTGGAGGTATGACTGAGTCCTCCCGCATCCGCACGACGGGTCCCGCCGCCACGCAGGTGCGGCCTCGTACCGAAGGCTGGACTCAGAAGAAAGACGAGTCCGGCCGCCCGCTGCTGCAGTTCGCGAGCCCCAAGCGCGGCAAGCCGCCGGTTCATCTGGCAGATCTGACCCCCGCCGAGCGCGTCGAGAAGGTGAAGGAACTCGGGCTTCCCGGCTTCCGTGCCAAGCAGCTCTCGACCCACTACTTCACGCATTACACTTCCGATGCGGCCGAGATGACCGATCTTCCCGCTGCCCAGCGCGACGAACTCGTCGCAGGCATGCTGCCCCCGCTTCTGACCGAGGTGCGCCGCCTCGAGACAGACAAGGGCGACACGATCAAATTCCTCTGGCGCCTGCACGACGGGGCCCTCGTCGAATCGGTGCTCATGCGATATCCGGGCCGCATCACGCTGTGCGTCTCATCGCAGGCCGGCTGCGGCATGAACTGCCCGTTCTGCGCCACCGGCCAGGCTGGTCTGACCCGCAACATGTCGACCGCCGAGATCATCGAACAGATCGTCCGCGCCAACCGCCTCATCGCCGAAGGCGGCCTCGGCGGCAAGAAGGCCGACGATCACAGCATGGAGCGCGTCTCCAACATCGTCTTCATGGGAATGGGCGAGCCGCTGGCGAACTACAAGCGCGTGATGGATGCTGTGCGCATCATGGTCGCCGATCAGCCCGAAGGGCTCGGCATGAGCGCGCGTGGCATCACAGTGTCGACGGTCGGTCTCGTTCCCGCCATCCGCAAGCTCTCTGATGAGGGCATCCCCGTGACCTTCGCGCTGTCGCTGCACGCCCCCGATGACCAGTTGCGCGACGAGCTCATCCCGGTGAACTCAAAGTGGAAGGTCGATGAGGCGTTGGACGCCGCTCGCGAGTATTACGAGAAGACCGGCCGTCGCGTCTCGATCGAGTACGCGCTCATCAAAGACATGAACGACCACGGCTGGCGCGCCGATCTGCTTGCGGAGAAGCTCAACGCACGCGGTCGCGGCTGGGTGCATGTGAACCCGATCCCGTTGAACCCGACGCCGGAGTCGGTGTGGACAGCATCCACCAGAGAGGTCACGAACGAGTTCGTGCGCCGGCTCAACGACGCCGGCATCCCCACGACCCTCCGCGACACCCGCGGCAAGGAGATCGACGGTGCCTGTGGGCAGCTCGTGGCGACGACCGAGGACGAGGCTGCCGCCGAGGCAATGGCCTGAAGCCCCCGAGAAGGCCGTAGCGTAGACACATGGTCAACTATCGCCACCTCGGAAACAGCGGTCTCAAGGTCTCTGAGATCACCTACGGCAACTGGGTCACGCACGCCTCGCAGGTCGATGACGCTGCGGCGGTGAAGACTGTGCACGCCGCGCTCGACGCCGGCATCACGACCTTCGACACCGCCGACACCTACGCGAATACGGCTGCAGAGGTCATTCTGGGCAAGGCGTTGGAAGGTCAGCGCCGCGAGAGCCTGGAGATCTTCACCAAGGTCTATTTCCCCACCGGACCCAAGGGCCCGAACGACACCGGCCTCAGCCGCAAGCACATTCTCGAGTC
>JBEBSN010000127.1:0-6789 GCA_040394295.1 Microbacterium sp. | reverse complement strand
GAGCGCCGACGACCGTGCCGTTCAAGCGGATGTACTGCAGGTCGCGGCCCACCATCAACTCTATTTTCTCCGTCGTCTCGGCGGGATCCCAGCGCTCGATGGTGTCTGTGATCACAGACGCGATGTCGTGGCGGTATCTGTCGACCAGGAAGACAGCGGCATCAGAGACCCAGGTGTCCACGCGGCGCTGCAACGCCGCATCCGTCGTCAGTCGTTCGCCGATCTCTTGCACGGCTTGCGCAGCGCGCAGTCGCAGCCCGCTCTGCGGGTCGGCGAGTGCGCTCAGCAGTCCCGCCTTCGCGGTGTTCCATGCCTCCGCTGCCAGCGCGCCGACGCGAGGACTGTCGAAGATAGACGCCTTGGCATTTTCAAGCTTCGCCTGGGTCACCGCGTCGTTCTGCAGATTGTCGGCCAACCGGCCGAGATAGCCGTCGATGGCGATGCGTGCAGGATGCTGTGGGTCAGCCTGTACGGCGTGCACGAACTTGACCGCCTCGTGGTAGACGGTGTCGTCGACGAACCTGTGCGCCAGCTTCGGCACCCACCCCGGTAGTCGTCTGGAGACCAGGCCGGTGAACGACGACGCGTTCGCTTCCAGCCAGGCCGCGATCGTGTCGGCCGCGAGGTCGACCGCTCCGCGGTGCGCGTCGGCGTCGACGATCTTCTCCAGCCATGCACCGGCGGGCGGGCCCCATTGCGGATCCACCAGATGCTCGCGGGCAAGGTCGGTGATGAGGCTCTGCACGTCATCGTCGCTGAGCGCCTTGAGGATGCCGGTGGCGATCGATGCGCCTTCGGCAGCGACGCGCTCTGCGTGCGGTTTCTGCTGCAGCCACTCGCCCGCACGCTGCGCGATCGCTGTGCTCGCGAGTTTCGTGCGAACGACGGATGCTTCGAGGAAGTTGGTCTCCACGAACTCGCCCAGGGTGCGCCCGATCTCGTCCTTGCGGTTCGGGATGATCGCCGTGTGCGGAATGGGCAGGCCGAGAGGACGGCGAAACAGCGCCGTCACGGCGAACCAGTCGGCCAGAGCGCCGACCATGCCGCCCTCTGCCGCAGCTCGCACATAGCCGAGCCACGAGTGGCGGCCCTCGAGCCAGAATGCGATGACGAATGTGATGGCCATGAACACCAGCGCGCCCACAGCGATCGCCTTCATCATGCGCAGCGCACGCAGGCGTTCTTGATCGGCGGGGGAGAGCAGGGCCATCGGAGTGCGCGGCATAGGTGCCATCCTCGCATGCGGGGTACCCTCGAACCGTGATCGAAGACATCAAGAAGCGCGCCATTCACCGCACCAGCATCCTCGAGGGTCAGTTGCGCGGAGTCGCTCGGATGATCGAGAACGAGGAGTACTGCATGGACATCATCACGCAGTCCCGCGCGATCCAGAAGTCCTTGGAATCTCTCAACCGGCTGTTGCTGGAGAATCACCTGCGCACTCATGTGACCCATATGTTCGAGCAGGGTGGTGAAGAGCGGGATCAGGCCGTTGACGAACTGCTGAAGGCTTTCGATTTCGATCGGAAGTAGGTCGCCTTACGACGGCCTCGACTCACGAAGTGAGGGGACCAAGCAGAGCGCTCGCCGCAGCGGAGTGCGCTGACTCGGGGTCGGACGGGTGGAACATACCGGCCAGCACGTCGCGGTACAGCCGCGAAAGCTCGTTCGAGGAGAAGTAAGAGCCCCCGCCCGAGGTCAGGATCGCCTCGTCGACGACCTGCTTCGCCATCATGACGGCCCGATGCTTGGTGCCGGAGAGCAACGTGAACCAGCGTGCGCCGTGGTCGATGCGGTCGTCGACGTCACGGGCAAGCGCCGTGATCTGCGGTGGAAGCGCATCGTAGGCCAGGCTCATCTCGGCGATGCGCCAGCGGATGTCGGGGTCTTGGCTGTAGGTCAGGCCGGTCTTCTTCGACGTTCGCTTCTGTACGGTTTCAACGGCCAGATCTATGGCGCGTCGAGCGATGCCGGTGTAGACCGAAGCGAGCAGCAACTCGAACACGCTGAAGATCGCGAAGATCATCGGGTCGGGGCCCGGCCCCGGATCGCTGCGTCGGACGACATGTCGGGGGCGGGCGAGAGCGCCATCGAGTCTGGTCGTCCGACTCTGCGTAGCGCGCATTCCGAGGGTGTCCCAGTCGTCGCTGGTGGTGACGGCATCGGTGCGCTCGACGAAGGCGAACACGAGCTTGGGACCGTCTTCGCTCGTCGTGTCGAGCCCGTGCACCCCGAGCTTCGTCCACACCGGCGCGAGCGAGGTGAAGATCTTCGTTCCGGTGAAGGAGTAGCCGCCGCTCTTCTCCGGCACGGCAACGGTGTCGCTTCCGAACAGCACGAGGTCGTTTCCTCCCTCGCTGATCCCGAAGGCGTACACCTCTCCGTCTGCGGCACCGTCCTGTACGAACTCCATGCCGGAAATGCCGCGGTCGCTGAACACCTTCGCCACCCCGGTCCACACCAGATGCATGTTGATCGCCAGCGCAGTGGCAGGGGCAGCGCCGGCGAGTCGCTGTTGCAGGACTGCAGCCTGCTGCAGGGTGAGACCGGCACCCCCGCGTTCGGCGGGGACGAGGATCTTGAGATATCCGGCATCCCGAAGCTCTTCGAGGTCCTGCTCCGGGAAGGTGTTCTCCCGATCATGCAGCGGAGCACGCTCTCGGATGCGCGCGAGCAGGTCATCTGGGAGATATGCGGTGGGATCGAAGTTCATGCGAGTGCCTCCAGCAGCTGTCTGACGGTCTCATCCGGCTTGTCGCGGTGCGGAGAGTGACCGGCTCCGGCGACGATCGACATAGAGAGGTTCTTGTTCGCGGCGAGCACTTCCTCTGCGGTGTCGCCGGTGAACAGACTGTAGACCGCAGGGTCTGAACCGATGATGTGCGTGGGAACAGCGAGGCGCGCCGCTGCCGCTCTCACATCCCAGGGGTCGTTCTGCACGCTGGTCTGCGCAACCGCCCACGCACTCGCGCGCCGCACGGCGTCGACCTTGAGTTCGATCTCCTGAGGGTGCCAATGGGGGTGCTGCTCGAGGACGGCTTCGTAACGGTTGTCGGCGAATGCGCGCTCCTGACTGCGGCGAACGATCGTCTCGTCTCTGCCCTCGACAAGGATGGCGGGATCGATGAGCACGAGCCGGCTGGTCCAGGCCGGATCGGATGCCGCGGCCACGGTGCTCGCGGCACCGCCGAGCGAGTGCCCCACCACGGCATCCCAGCTGCCACCGTGCTCAGGGCGAGCGGCGAGAAGGTCTGCAGCGTAGGCGGCCACGGTGTAGTCGTGGGCGCGCGGTGCGTCACCGTGACCGCGCAGATCCACGGCGACCGCATACCAGCCGGCCTCGGCGAGAGGTGCGGCTGTCTGCCACATGAGTGCCGCAGATGAGCCGAGTCCATGCACGAGGAGAGCGCGGCGGGTGGCATCCGGTGATCCCCAGCTGAGCCGGGGAAGCGTGACGTGAGCAGGCATGGACTCAGCCTACGAGGATCAGCCGAGCGGCGGCATGTCTGAGGCGATCGTGAGCACGCGAGCAGCGGCAGAGTGACCGGCCTGCAGCCGTTCAGCGACAGGCTGATCCTCGAGTGTCGCGGCAAGGAACCCTGCGGCGAAGGCGTCACCGGCGCCGACCGGTTCGACGACATCGACAACGGGAGCGGGGACGAAGACGGGCGCGGCGTCGCCGCAGAAGGCGGTCGCTCCGATCTCGCCGTCCTTCACCACGAGCACCGCACATTCGGACACGAAGTCGCGAATCTCGGTCGGCGACGCGGTCCCCCAGATCCGCTCGGCTTCGTCGCGGCCGACGAAGGTGATGTCGGCGGCGTTGGCCAGCCGCGCCAGCACGGGCGCTGCCTCTTCGATCGGCCACAGTGCGCGCCGATCGTTCACGTCGAAGGAGACGAGCGCGCCTGCTGTGCGCGCGTCTGCGAACAGCAGGTCGACCATCTCGCGACACGACGCGCTGAGCGCAGGGGTGATGCCGCTTGTGTGCACGATCTTCACACCGCGCAGGCGCTCGATGCTGAGGTGGCCGGGTGGCATGCGCGAGGCGGCTGATCCTCGACGGTAGTAGTAGACCGACGTTCCCTCGGGGTGGGGGTCTTTGAACATCACTCCGGTCGGAGCGCTTTCGTCCGGCTCGGCCCACACCTCTACGCCACGGCGTTCGAGCTCGGTGGTGATTCGTGCGCCGAGAGGGTCATCGCCCACACGAGACGCCCACGCAACGCGATGGCCGGCAGCGGCCAGCCCGGCCGCGACGTTCGATTCTGCGCCGGCGAGAGTCAGGTGTGCGTCGACGGCATCAGCGAGCGCGGTGTCGATCGGGGTGATGAGGGCCATCGTCTCACCGATGCAGATGACCTCGGGAGCGGTGGCGTCGGCGGGGGAGAGAGGAATCATGAAGGGGGGACCACCACTGGCTCGGTGTCTGGATAGGGGCTTGGGTCGCGATCGCGGAGGTCGGGGAAGGATCGAACGAACACGACGGCGACGATGAGACCGACGATAGCGAACAGCACGCCGGCGATGAACGCGCCCTGGGGACCGGCGCCGTCGACGAGGAAGCCTGCGACGGCTGATCCGGCTGCCGCGCCGATGAGCTGGCCGGTGCCCGCCCAGCCGAAGGCTTCTGCGGTCTCGCTGAACTTCACGCTCGCCGTCGTGATGGCGAAGAGCACCGCCAGCACAGGCGCGATGCCGATGCCGGCAAGCAGCAGCGTGCCACCGAGCCAGAAGAAGTTCAACGAGAGCACGGCGAGCCCGAGTCCGACAGTGACGATCAGGAGGCGACGAGCCATCGCCCACGGCCCGATCGGGATGTGTCCCATGGAAAGACCGCCGACGAGGCTTCCCGCGGCGAACACCGCGAGCACGAGCCCGGCATCGATGCCGTCATGGCCGAAGGTGGCGACGACTCCGACCTCCACCGCTGAGACGCCGCCGATCAGGAGAAACCCGATGACCGTCGCCAGCAGGATCGCCGGTTTCAGGACGACCAGACCGAATGCGCGGCGGCTGCGCGGGATGCGCACGCGGCCGAGTTCGGGGGAGAGTACGAACCATGCCCCACCGGCGACGAGGATGATCGCGACCAGCAGCAGTCCCTCGACCGTGCCGATCTGAGTCGAGACGAACGTGATGACGACCGGGGCGAGAATCCAGATGATCTCCTGTAGCGAGGCGTCCAGCGAGAACAGCGGCGTCAGCTGAGAGGAGTTGACGAGCTTGGGATAGATCGTGCGTACGGCCGCCTGGACAGGAGGTGTGGAAAGGCCGGCGACGAAGCCGAATGCCACGAAGCCGGGGAGGTTCAGCGGCAGGAGCGCGAGCCCGAGTATCGACAGCACGCAGACGCTCAGGGTCAGCGTGAGGACGCGGCGCATCCCCCACGCACCCATCCACCTACTGGTCACCGGGCCGGCGAGAGCCTGACCCACAGAGGTCGCCGCGAGCACGAGTCCGGCGGCGCCGTACGATCCTGTGCGCTGTTCCACGTGCAGGAGGATCGCGAGCGCAGTCATGCCGGAGGGAAAGCGCGCAGCAAGCTGGGAGGTGATCATGCGCCCCACCCCTGGGGTACGAAGAAGGTCCCGATACCCGGCCACGAGACAACGGTACTCGCGGTCGACGAATGATCGTCGGCGAACGCGAATCACGACACGCCGCGACACGCCGTAAGGCTTTCTCCACAGGAATTCGAATGTCTGAAGCCCCATCTAACGTGCTCCCTGTGGATGGATTTCTGACAGGGCTCTGAGAACCGCGAGATCATGCGCTTCGGGGGCCTCGAAATCCGCACGCGATCTGTGGATGAAATGGTGGACAACCTGTGTTGTATCAGTGGAGAGCGGTGGAAAATCACACGGATGTAACTACTACCCCTAGTGGTCACCCTCAATGTCTGTCCCTATATGTAGTATTGAAGTCCAGCGGGGGGCCTGCTGGAAAAATCGAGTTTGAGGGGAATGAAGAATGTCGATCACCGTCTACACCAAGCCTTCGTGCGTGCAGTGCAACGCGACCTACCGTGCGCTGGACGCGCAGGGCCTTGAGTACGAGATCCACGACCTCTCTGAAGACGCCGCGGCGCTCGAGCAGGTCAAGGCGCTCGGTTACATGCAGGCGCCGGTCGTCGTGACCGACGAAGACCACTGGTCGGGTTTTCGGCCAGACAAGATCAGCGAACTCGCGTCGCGTCTGGCATAAGAGGAGCCGGTCATGAGCGTCGTCGCCACAGCCGCGCCGCTCCTGGTCTACTTCTCCAGTGCTTCGGGTAACACGGCCAGGTTCGTCGAGAAGCTCGGCCTGCCCTCGCAGCGAATTCCGCTGCACCGTACTGAAGAGCCCCTCGTCATAGATGAGCCCTTCGTCCTCGTGACCCCCACTTACGGTGGTGGTCAGGGTCGTGATGTCGAGAAGGGTGCAGTTCCCAAGCAAGTGGTCCGGTTCCTCAACGATGAGCGAAACCGACGTCACATCCGCGGAGTGATTTCGGCCGGCAACACCAACTTCGGCGAGTCGTTCTGCCTCGCCGGAGAAATCATCAGCCGCAAGTGTCGTGTGCCGCACTTGTACCGGCTTGAAGTCTTCGGCACGCAGGACGATGTTGATCGCGTGAGCGACGGATTGGAACGATGGTGGGTACCGCAGTTGAAGAGCATGACGCAGTGACAGATCAGGTGGCGTTCAAAGTCAACCCCGCATTCGAGGGGCTCGACTATCACTCGCTCAATGCGATGCTGAACCTCTACGACGCGAACGGCAAGATCCAGTTCGACGCCGACAAGC
>JBEBSN010000126.1:0-6831 GCA_040394295.1 Microbacterium sp. | reverse complement strand
TGCACGTGCACCCCGACGACCGTGGACGCGTGATCGGGCGCGGCGGCCGCACCGCAAAGGCACTGCGCACGCTCATCACCGCATTGGCTGATGGGCGTCGCGTTCGTGTTGATGTCGCGGACGACTGACGTGGCGTCGCAAGACCGAAATCAAGGTAAGAACCAGCTGCGCGTTGGGCGACTCGTCAAGGCTCACGGCCTGAAGGGCGCGCTCAAGCTCGAGCTGTACACAGACAACCCGGAACGTCGATTTGTTCCCGGAGCCGAGTTCACTCTGCAGGTGCCTGAGGCATCTCCGTGGCATGGCAAGTCGATCACCGTACGCGAGTACAGGGTGATGAACGGCAACCCGGTCGTGTTCTTCGATGATATCGATGACCGTGAAGGCGCAGAAGGCCTGGTCCGCGCCATCCTCTGGATCGACCAGGATATCGACGAAGTCGAGGACGACGCCTGGTACGACCATCAACTCGTCGGGCTCGATGTCGTCCGAGACGACAAGGTGATCGGCACTGTTGCGCGCGTGGAGCACATGCCCGCTCAGGATCTGCTCATCGTCAGATCCGGTGACCAGGACGTCATGGTTCCATTCGTCGCAGCCATCGTACCGACCGTCGATGTCGCAGGTGGACGGGTCATCGTGACTCCGCCTGCAGGGCTCTTCGAAGAGCTTCCCGACGCGCCTACGAGTGAGTGATCGCTGGGATCAACCCATGCGCATAGACGTCGTCTCGATCTTCCCGTCGTACTTCGATGGACTGACTCTGTCATTGCTCGGCAGAGCGCGCGAAACCGGCATCCTCGATCTGCGGATCCATGATCTCCGCGACTGGACGAGTGACCGCCATCGCACGGTCGACGACACGCCTTACGGTGGCGGTGCGGGCATGGTGATGAAGCCAGAGCCGTGGGCGCTCGCGCTCGATGAGCTCACGGCGGATTCGCCTCGATCGACGATCATCTTCCCTTCGCCAGCAGGGGAAGTCTTCCGGCAGTCGAGCGCGCGAGAGTTCGCAGAACGCGAGCACCTCATCATCGGATGCGGGCGCTACGAGGGCATCGACGAACGGGTGTTCGAGTATGCCTCGTCACTCGGCGATGTGCGTTTGGTAAGCCTGGGAGATTATGTTCTCAACGGCGGCGAGGTCGCCGCAATGGCGATGATCGAAGCCGTCGGCCGGCTCATCCCCGGCGTGGTCGGGAACCCCGAGAGCCTCGTCGAGGAGTCTCATGAGGACGGTCTGCTCGAGTACCCGTCGTACACGAAGCCGGCAGCGTGGCGCGAACGCGCCGTGCCCGAGATCCTGCTGAGCGGCAACCACGGTGCGATTGCCGCATGGCGGCGTGAACAACAGATCGAGCGCACTCGGCGCCGGCGTCCTGACCTGCTCGGCGACTGATCGATCTGCTCGGCGACTGGTCGCGACAGCACTCAGACGTGCGCTTCGGCGTCGTTGAGGAGTTCGTCTTCCGCATCGGCATCCCGGTCAGGACGGCGCGACTTCCGCACCGGAGTCCGCCCCTCGACTTCTTCGCGATGCTTCTGCACCTCGGTGCGAATGATGTACCCGATGAAGATGAAGCCCATTATCGCGAACAGAATCCACTGGATCGCGTAGGACAGGTGCGGGCCCGGATCCTCGGTGGGGGAGTCGAACCCTCCTAGCGCAGTCTCGGCTGAAGGGTTCTCTTCCACCACGCGTCCGTATGCGCTCGTGATGACGTCCCCGTCGGTCGACTCGGCCATGCCGGCGAGGTGGATGGTCGGTAGCTGTCCTTCCGGCGCGCTGCGACCCGAGGCGGGCAGCGGCTCAGCGGGACGCAGACGAACGATGACTTCGATGGCTCCTGAAGGAGGCGGTGGGACGACGTCGGGGTCAGCGCCTTCTCCCGGCGGAACCCATCCCCGGTTGACGATGAAGATACGGCCGTCGGCGTCGCGGAAGGGAACGAGCACTTCGAACGCGCTCGTTCCGCCGTGCGGACGATTGCGGACCAGCATCTGCTCGTGCGGCAGGTACTCGCCTCGGAGGAGCACCGGCCGCCATTCCGTGGCGGGATCGAACTCACCGCCGGCGCCGATCACATCGGAGAGCGGCTCGGGCTCGGCATCGTAGTTTCGCTCGATGAGTGCAAGCTGTTCGGCACGATTGTCGTTTCTGTCGAATTGCCAGTTGGACAGAAAGGCGCACGCAACGGCGAACCCCGCGGCGACCAGCAGGTATACGCCCCAGCGCACAAGGCGGTTGTTCATGCAGGCAGCCCTTCGCGGACCGTCACGGGAAAATCCCGGGCGGCCAGGTAGTCGTGCAGGAACGAGACATGCTCATCGCAGGCGAGCCAGATTTTCTCGCGGTCCGCGGCGTGGATGCGGGGATTTCGCCAGACCACGTGCTGAGTTGCGTCGTTGCGGCAACCGGCGCGGGAGCACTCGTGTTCGGCGCTCACGTCTCTGGATCCTTCGGACGCTCCTGCAGCGTTATGATTGTCGGCTCCGCGGCGTCCGGTGGAGTGTGCGTCGTGGATGGCGGCGCGGTCAGCTGCTGCGTGGGCGACTCAGCACCCGGGGTCGCGGCAGGACTGATCGCATTCGCGAATACGACCGCGATGTATGGCAGGACGGCTGTGGCAATGGCGAAGACCCAGGTGTACCAGCCGTAAGGCGTGATCAGCACAGTGAGCGCGAAGCAGACCATGCGTATGACCATCGTGATCCAGTATCGGCGCACACGCGCCGTCGCCTCATCCTGCGGAGCCTGCGGCAGGGAGGTCACGGCGGGAGCGGGACGTGTGTGTTTCACAGTACTTCAAGCCTACGCCGCGTCTGGAGCCTCGTCTGCCGCTCATACGCAGGGTGCGAGGCCCCCGATAGGATGTCTCAGGCACCGGCCCCAGCATCGAGAGTGAGAATCATGAGTTCAGAGCGCGTCGTCCTCGTCACCGGCGGAAACCGAGGCATCGGTCGAGCGATCGCCGAACGCTTCGTGCGCGAGGGATACCGCGTTGCCGTCACCGCGCGCAGCGGCGACGGTCCAGAGGGAACTCTCACCGTCCGTGCTGACGTCACCGACGCCGACTCGATCGATGCGGCGTTTGCTGAAGTCGAGGAGAAGCTCGGTGCTGTGGAGATCGTCGTGGCAAACGCCGGCATCACCAAGGACACGCTGCTCATGCGAATGAGCGAAGATGATTTCGACAGCGTGGTGGCGACGAACCTGGGCGGCGCCTTCCGCGTGGTCAAGCGCGCGTCGAAAGGCATGCTCAGGGCACGCTTCGGGCGCGTCATCCTCATCTCGAGCGTCGTCGGCCTCTACGGATCCGCAGGTCAGGTGAACTATTCGGCGTCCAAGAGCGGCTTGGTCGGGTTCGCTCGTTCGCTCACTCGTGAGCTCGGCGGCCGAGGAATCACCGCGAACGTGGTCGCGCCGGGGTTCATCGAGACAGACATGACCGCGCAACTGCCTGAAGACACGCAGAAGCAGTACAAGGCGAACATCCCCGCCGGGCGGTTCGCCACCCCGGATGAGGTCGCCGGTGTCGTCACGTGGCTTGCGGGCGATGACGCCGCTTATATCTCAGGCGCTGTGATCCCCGTCGACGGCGGACTGGGAATGGGGCACTGAGACGCTCGGCGTCAGCACCACCGAGCGGACCCTGGATGTCAGGCCCGTGACGCTGCGCCGTGCCTCAGACACGGTGCGAGCGATCGCGAAGCTCAGGGCAACAGCGGGATCACTTCGCTGAGATCTTGAACTCCGATGACGATGCTCGCGGCTTCTCGCACCGCCGGCTTCGCATTGAACGCGAGACCGAGCCCCGCGGTCGCCATCATCTGCAGATCGTTCGCCCCGTCGCCGATCGCGATCGTCGCATGAAGCGGTACACCCAATTCTGCAGCCCACTCCTGCAGTGAATGAGCCTTGGCCGCGGCGTCGACGATCTCTCCGTCGACGTGACCGGTGAGCGAGCCGCCGGTGACGGCGAGGCGGTTCGCGCGCCAGCGATCAACACCGAGGTCGGGGGCGATGTGGTCGAGTATCTCGTGGAAACCGCCGGAGACGACCCCGACGACGCCGCCCCGCTCGTGCACGGCACTCGTCAACTCCCGTACCCCTGGCGTGGGCTCGACACGCGCGCGCACCCGCTCGAAGGCGTCGATGGGAACCCCGGTGAGTGCGGCCACACGAGATCGCAGGCTCGCTGCGAAATCGATCTCGCCGCGCATCGCCGCCTCTGTGGCCGTCTGGACTTCGTCTCGTCGACCGGCCTCATCGGCGAGGAGTTCGATCACCTCGTTGCGGATCAGAGTGGAATCGGCATCGAGAACGACGAGGAAGCGCGCAGAGGTCACATGCCGAGCGTATCGCGTCGCTCAGCGCTCGACCTGCACGCCCTTACCGACCACAGTGATCCCAGAGGGTGTCACCGTGAAGCCGCGTTCGATGTCGCGTTCGCGATCGACGCCCACGGTGGCACCATCGAAGAGCACGACGTTCTTGTCGAGCACCGCCCGGTGCACGCGGGCGCCCTGGCCCACCTGCACGTGGTCGAACAGCACCGAGTCGGTGATGGTGGACCCACCCGCCGCAAGAGTCCCAGGGCCGACGACGCTGCGCTCCAGGTGCGTGCCGGAGAGGACGGAGCCCAGAGACACGATCGAGTCGATGGCGTTGCCGATGCGGCCGACGGCGTCGCGGACGAATTTCGCAGGTGGTGCGTTGACGCTCTGCGTCCGTATGGGCCATTCGGTGTTATACAGGTTGAACACCGGCAGCGTGGAGATGAGGTCCATATGTGCGTCGAAGAACGAGTCGATCGTTCCCACATCACGCCAGTACGCACGATCACGAGGCGATGATCCGGGTACGTCATTCTCCTTCATGTCGTAGTACCCGGCTTCGCCGCGGTCGACGAAATAAGGAATGATGTCGCCACCCATGTCATGGCTGGACGTCGGCAGTTCCCCGTCGCTCTCGACCGCCTCGATGAGGGCGTCAGCGTCGAAGATGTAGTTGCCCATCGACGCGAGGACTTCGTGAGGCGCATCGACCAGACCTTCCGGATCGGAGGGTTTCTCCAGGAACGCGCGAATGCGGCCGGAACCATCCGGATCTGCATCGATCACACCGAACTGGTTTGCCATCGCGATCGGCTGTCGGATGCCGGCGACCGTCGCCTTCGCACCGGAGGCGATGTGTGCGTCGAGCATCTGCTGGAAATCCATCCGGTACACGTGGTCTGCACCGATCACCACGACGATGTCGGGCTTCTCATCGTTGACCAGGTTCAGGCTCTGCAGGATCGCATCGGCCGAGCCGGAGAACCATCGTTTCCCGAGACGCTGCTGCGCAGGCACCGAGGTGACGTACGAATCGAGCAGGGCGGACATGCGCCAGGTCTGTGAGATGTGCCGATCGAGGCTGTGCGATTTGTACTGCGTGAGGACCACGACCTGTCGCAGGCCGGAATTGATCAGATTCGACACGGCGAAATCGATCAACCGATACTGGCCCCCGAACGGTACCGCAGGTTTCGCGCGATCAGCAGTGAGGGGCATGAGACGCTTGCCCTCGCCGCCAGCGAGGATGATGCCGAATATCTTCTTTGGGGCCGCCATGGCTCAACCATAGATCCCGAATGCGTCGCTGTACTAGCGTTCAATCATGCGAGTCGACATGATCACCAAGGAATACCCGCCGGAGATCTATGGCGGGGCGGGCGTACACGTCGCAGAACTCGTTTCGGCTCTGCGCTCTTCGGTCGATGTGCAGGTGCGTGCCTTCGGGGCAGACCGCGATGAGAGCGGAACTTTCTCCTATCGAACGCCAGCAGAACTCGCGCACGCGAACCCGGCTGTACAGACGCTCGGCACCGATCTGGCGATGGTGAGCGACATCGCAGGCGCCGACATCGTGCACAGCCACACCTGGTATGCGAACTTCGCCGGGCACCTCGCTTCGCAACTGCACGGCATCCCACACGTGCTCAGTGCACACAGTCTCGAGCCGCTACGCCCGTGGAAGGCTGAGCAGCTCGGCGGCGGGTACGCCGTCTCGAGCGGGATCGAGAAACTCGCATATGAGAACGCGAGCGCGATCATCGCCGTCTCGGCTGGAATGCGCGCCGACATCCTTCGCAGCTATCCGCAGGTCGATCCGTCGCGGGTGCGGGTCATTCACAACGGGATCGATGTCGAGCGCTGGCGCCCGGTACGCGATGCCGCGTTTCTTGCGAGCATCGGCATGGACACCGCACGTCCGTCCGTGGTGTTCGTCGGGCGTATCACTCGCCAGAAGGGTCTGCCTTACCTGCTGCGCGCCGCGGCCCAGTTGCCGCCGGAAGTGCAGCTCGTTCTGTGCGCAGGCGCGCCTGATACGCCGGAGATCATGGCAGAGGTCCAAGAAGGCGTGCGTCTGCTGCAACAGACGCGTGACGGCGTCATCTGGGTCGAGCGGATGCTGCCCCGAGACGAGCTCTCGGCCATTCTCACGGCCGCGACGGCGTTCGTGTGCCCGTCGGTGTACGAACCGCTCGGAATCGTGAACCTCGAGGCGATGGCCTGTGGCGCGGCCGTGGTCGGCACAGCGACCGGGGGCATCCCTGAGGTCGTCGTCGACGGCGTGACGGGGCGTCTGGTCCCGATCGAGCAGGTCCAGGACGGAACCGGCACTCCGGTGGATCCCGACCGCTACGTGGCAGATCTCGCCCGCGTCCTCACTGAAGTGGCGTTGGATCCGCAGCAGGCTTCCGCATACGGAGCAGCAGGGAGAGAGCGTGCCAGGCAGCAGTTCAGCTGGGATGCGATTGCAGACACCACGCGAGCGCTTTACGC
>JBEBSN010000125.1:0-6924 GCA_040394295.1 Microbacterium sp. | reverse complement strand
ATGCGAACGTCGGCATGGTCAACTGGCTGTTCTCCCTTGTCGGAATCCCGCCGGTCGCATGGAACACGGACCTCCCGGTCGTGACGATCATCATGGTGCTGACCTGGCAGTTCACTCCATTCATGATGCTGATCATTCTGGCCGGGCTACAGAGCCAGTCGGGCGAAGTGCTCGAGGCGGCATCCGTCGACGGCGCGGGCCCCTTCCGCTCCTTCTTCTATATGACGCTTCCGCACCTGCGCACCTATATCGAACTCGCCGTCCTGCTCGGTACGATCATGCTGCTGCAGGTGTTCGATCCGATCGCGATCATGACTCGCGGAACCGGCGGCACGAAGACACTCCCCTACCTGTTGTATGAACGAGCCTTCGTCGGCCTCGAGATCGGTGAGGCTGCCGCATACGGCGTGCTCACGGTGATCCTGACGATCATCGTCGCCACCGTCGCCCTGCGACTGCTGTTCAAGATCTTCCGCACCGAAGGAGCTCGCTGATGTCCTCCGCCACCATCACTCGTCGCCGACCCGCGCGTCAGAGAGTCACCTCTGCGGCGATCACGCTGCTGACATGGATCATCGTCGTCGGGTTCTTCTTCCCCGTCGCCTGGATGGTCTTCACCGCATTCAAAACTGAGCGGGCCGCTGCCACCAGCACGCCGACGATCTTCACCGAGCTCAGCTTCGACCGATTCCAGGAAGTGCTCGATCGCGGCTTCGCGGCGTACCTGACGAACTCGCTCACGGCGAGCGTGATGTCGACGCTCATCGTGCTCCTGCTGGCGATCCCGGCAGCGTACGGCCTGTCGGTCAGGCCCCTGATCCGCTCCACTGACGCGCTGTTCTTCTTCATCTCGACGCGCTTCATGCCGATCGCCGCAGCGATCATCCCGATCTACCTGCTGCTGCAGAATCTGGGCGCCCTGGACAACATCTCCGCCCTCTCCATCCTGTACGTGGGAATGAACCTTCCCCTGGCGGTATGGATGATGCGTTCGTTCTTCTCAGAGGTACCGCTCGAGATCATCGAAGCCGCGCAGATCGACGGGGCGAAGTTCTGGACCGAGCTGGTCAGAGTCGTGCTGCCGATCGTCGCCCCCGGCATCGCCGCTGCCGCGCTCATCTGCTTCATCTTCGCCTGGAACGAGTACTTCCTCGCCAATCTGCTCACCTCGACGGTGGCCCGCACCACCCCGCCTTTCCTCGGCAGCTTCGTCGACGGGCGCGGCCAGTTCCTCGCGGTGCTCTCCGCGGCAGCGACTCTGGCGGTTCTTCCCGTCGTCATCGCCGGTTGGCTCGCGCAGAAGCGTCTCGTGCGCGGCCTCGCCATGGGAGCCATCAAATGATGCCGGGCGACAAGGACGCCGTGAACAGCGGCGAGCGCTCTGCGGTGTCGGCGATCGACCGGCACCAGCGAATCGCAGCCCTCATCGACAGCGACGGGCGCGTCGAGGTCTCCGACCTCGCCGAACGGCTGGCTGTCTCAGAGGAGACCATCCGACGAGATCTGCGGGTGCTGGAAAGCGACGGCCGGCTGCTGCGTGCACACGGCGGCGCAGTCCGTCCGCCGGTGGCATCGCATTCGATCCCGGCACTGGATGAGGCGGACCGCCCGTTCTTCGAGCGCATCGCCGCCGAGATCCCGGCCCAGGGCACGGTATATCTCGACGGGGATGCCCTGTCGACTCCCGTCGTCAGTCTGCTCTCGGCAGGCACCGAGCTCACCGTGGTCACTCCGCGGCTCGATCTCGCGATAGCCACGAGCCTGCGCCCCGGCGTCGAGGTGATCTCACTGGGAGGAGAGGTCTCATCCACCGGCGCGCAGAGCGGCGAGTGGGCGCGCAGCACGCTGGCAGATCTGCACCTCGACACCGTCGTGATCTTCGCTGACGGATGCACCGAGAACGGCACGCTGCTCGCCCGCCCGGCAGATGCGCTGCTGCGCCGTGCGGCCCTGACCTCGGCCCGCCGTACTGTGCTGGCCTTCCGCATGGGCGAATCCGATCCACGCCGCTTCACCGCGTTCGCGTCGCTGTCGGACTTCGACATCGTGATCGCGAGCGTCGACGCAGAAGCATCTGTCCTGGCGCTCCGAGACGATGCCGTGATCGTCTCGGAGCCCGAATGAACCATTTCCAGGGCCGCAGCCCGGCGATGCCGGCATCCCTGATCACTGGCCCCTTGCGGGCATGACGAACAAGGAGAGAACAATGTCCCACCTCTCATCGGAGACTCTTGACCGCATCAACTCCGCGGTCGCCGTACCGGACTACGACCGCTCGGAGATCACCGCGGGAATCGCGCATTTCGGCGTAGGCGGTTTTCACCGCGCCCATCAGGCTCTTGTGATCGATGAGCTGCTCCGTCAGGGCGAGGCGAAGCAGTGGGGCATCGTCGGCCTCGGCGTGCGGCAGGAGGACTCCCGCATGCGGGCTGCTCTCGAGAAGCAGGACGGCCTGTACACGCTCGTCGAGAAGCACGCCGACGGTACCCGCGATGCTCGAGTGATCGGCTCGATCCTCGGAATGCTCACGGTGCATGACGATGGCGTCGACACGATCCTCGATCTTCTCACCGCTCCCACAACGCGCATCGTGTCACTGACGGTCACCGAGGGCGGCTACAACATCAACCAGTCGACGGGTGAGTTCTTGCTCGACACTCCTGCGGTCGCACTCGACCTCGCACCGGGCGCACGACCCGGCACGGTGTTCGGCCTCATCACAGAGGCCCTTCGTCTGCGCCGCGACGCCGGCACTTCGCCGTTCACGGTGATGAGCTGCGACAACCTGCAGGACAACGGCCGCATCGCAAAGCGCGCGATTCTCACGTATGCGCGGGCGAAGGATGCTGAGCTGGCGGACTGGATCGAAGCGCACACACGTTTCCCCAATTCGATGGTCGACCGCATCACCCCGGTGACCACCGAGGCCGACCGCGCGGATGCCGCCGAGCTGACCGGACTCGACGAAGAATGGCCCGTCGTCTGCGAGCCGTTCTTCCAGTGGGTGCTGGAGGACTCGTTCGGCGATGGCCGCCCTCCCTACGAGCTCACGCGCGTTCAGCTCGTGAACGACGTCGAACCCTACGAACTGATGAAGTTGCGCCTGCTCAACGCCTCCCATCAGGGGCTGTGCTATTTCGGACACCTTCTCGGCTATCGCCTCGCCGACCAGGCGACCGCCGATCCCCTGATCAGCGATCTGCTTCGCCGGTACATGAGCGAAGAGGGCGCTCTCACGCTGCGCCCGCTCCCCGGCATCGATGTCGCTGAATACAGTGCCGAGCTGATCAGCCGCTTCCGCAACCCCGAGATCCGCGACACGGTCGCGCGCCTGTGCGCGGAGTCCAGTGACCGTATCCCGAAATGGCTCGTTCCTGTGATCCGCGAACGACTGGATGCCGGTGGCACAGTGACCCGGTCAGCTGCGATCGTCGCCTCCTGGGCGCGGTATGCCACCGGAATCGACGAACAGGGACAGCCGATCGACGTCGTCGACAACCTGCGCGAGCAGGTGATGGCCGCTGCCGCTCCCTCGGACGATCCGTTGGCGTTCGTGCGCGACGAGAAGCTCTTCGGTGACCTTGCCGAACGCCCGGGCTTCACCGAGCCTTACCTGCACGCACTCGACGTGCTGCGCACTCAAGGGGCGAAGGCACTGCTCACAGAGCTCGCGGGGGCGTCAGACCTGGCAGAGTAGGTATATGACTCTCATCGCCGGCGTCGACAGCTCGACGCAATCATGCAAGGTGGTCATCTGCGATGCCGAGACGGGGCAGGTCGTCCGTTCCGGCCGCGCCTCGCACCCGGCCGGCACAGAGGTCGACCCCAATGCCTGGTGGGATGCGCTCCAGGAGGCGATCGCCGCGGCGGGCGGCATCGACGACGTCGAGGCGATCTCCATCGGTGGCCAGCAGCACGGGTGCGTGGTCCTCGACGCCGACGGCGCGGTGATCCGGCCGGCGCTGCTGTGGAACGACACCCGTTCGGCCCCTGACGCCGAACGTCTGATTCGCGAGCGAGGCGACGACGGCGAGCGCTGGTGGGCGGAGGCTGTCGGTCTGGTCCCGGTCGCATCCTTCACTGTCACCAAGCTGGCCTGGATCGCTCGCAACGAGCCGGAGAACGCCGCTCGCATCGCCGCCGTCTGCCTGCCGCATGACTGGCTGACCTGGCGGCTCGCGGGAAACGGGGCAGGTCACGCAGATCTCACCGCTCTCACCACTGATCGTTCGGATGCGTCGGGGACGGGGTACTACGACGCAGAATCCGGAACGTACCACTACGAGATCCTCGATGGCATCCTCTCTCACCGGCCCGTGCTGCCTCGCGTGCTCGGACCGCTCGAGTCCGCAGGGACGACGTCGTCGGGTGCGAAGATCGGCCCTGGAGCGGGCGACAACGCCGCGGCAGCCCTCGGGATCGGCGCGCGCGCCGGAGATCTCGTCGTCTCGGTGGGCACGTCAGGCACGGTCTTCGCCGTGTCCGACACCCCTACGAGGGATGCCAGCGGCCTGGTGGCGGGGTTCGCCGATGCCACGGGCGGCTACCTTCCGTTGGCGTGCACGCTCAACGCCTCCCTCGTGCTGGATGCCTCGGCACGACTGCTTGGGCTCGATCACGTCGCATTCGACGATCTGGCGTTGGACGGCGACGCCGACGGGCTCGTGCTCGTGCCCTATCTGGCCGGCGAGCGCACCCCGAACCTGCCCGAATCGACCGGGACGCTTCTGGGCATCACACTCGCGAACCTCACACCATCAGCGATGGCACGCGCCGCGGTCGAGGGCGTCGTCTGCTCTCTCGCCGACGCATGCACCGCAGTGGAGCGGGCTGGTGTACGCGGGACTCGGGCCCTGTTCGTCGGCGGCGGCGCGCGCTACCGTGCGCTGCAGCAGGTCGCGCGCGAGACCTTCTCGCTGCCGGTGGCCTTTCCCGAACCGGCAGAGTATGTCGCGTTGGGTATGGCCCGACAGGCGGCGGGAGTGCTGACCGGGACGCTTCCGCACTGGAACGCCGAGACGAACCTCGACGCACCGGTTGAACATGGCCCTGCCGAACTCCTCACGACCTACCGCGAGGCGACGGCGCTGCTATGGGGCGACGCGGCGATCCACTGACAAGCGCAGAGCGCGGCACGGGGCCAGGGCGTTTGCCGCTAGATTCCTGACATGGCACTTTCTGGCAATCTCGATGCGCAGCGGCGCAGAACGGCTCTTGTAGAGCTGGCGAACGAACCGCAGGGCCTCACGATCGAGGCTGCAGCCGAACTCTTCTCGGTCTCGTCGATGACGATCCGTCGAGATCTCCTCGAACTCGAGGCCGAAGGGCGGGTGCGGCGGGTGCGAGGCGGAGCCACCGCGGCGCCGCGCGCGCGGCCGTTCGACGCGCGACGTGCCATTCGCGCGAGTGCGAAACGCGCGATCGCAGAGAAGGCCCTGCGTCTCGTGCCTGCATCCGGCACCATCGCGCTCGACGCGTCGACGACGATCAGCACCCTCGCATCCGTGATCGGTCCTCGTACGTCTCTGACCGCGTACACGAATTCGTTTGAGTCCTTCCAGCTGCTGCATCCGATCGACGGGGTCACAGCGGTGATCTCGGGCGGCACGGCAGAGCCGACGACGGGAAGTCTGGTCGGTCCGATGGCTCGGCGCAGTATGCGCTCGATCTACTTCGACATCTTCTTCTCCTCCGCCGATGCGATCGACATCGCCGATGGCACCTCCGAGGTCTCGATAGAGGAGGCCGAGCTCAAAAAGGACATGGCTCAGAACGCGTCCACGACGGTGGTGTGCATCGACTCAAGCAAGCTGCAGCGTCGGTCTGTGGCACGCGCGCTCGAGCGCGAGGACATCTCCGTCATCATCACCGAGCTCGATCCCGACGACGACCGGCTCGAGCCGTATCGGGCAATAGCCGACGTTCTCTGAGCGGGGAGCCATTGGCGTTTTGTCAACTTCATGTTATCTTTCACAAGATCGAACAACGCACACGATCATCGTCGCGAGCGTCGCCCCGTCCTGGAGAGTTTCATGACCAACCCCACCGCTGCCTCCCTCATCGCACGCTCGAACCGCCTTGGCGCAGACCCGAAGAACACCAACTATGCCGGCGGAAATACATCGGCCAAGGGCACCGAGACCGACCCGGTGACCGGGCAGCCAGTGGAACTCATGTGGGTGAAGGGCTCGGGTGGAGACCTCGGCACGCTGAAGGAACAGGGCCTCGCGGTCCTGCGCCTTGACCGCATGCGCGCGCTTATCGACGTATACCCCGGCATCGAGCGCGAGGACGAGATGGTCGCGGCATTCGACTACTGTCTGCATGGCAAGGGAGGCGCCGCGCCGTCGATCGACACCGCGATGCATGGCCTCGTGGATGCCGCGCACGTCGACCACCTGCACCCCGACTCCGGCATCGCCATCGCCACCGCCACCGACGGCGAAGCGCTCACATCGAAGATCTTCGGCGAGAAGGTCGTGTGGGTGCCCTGGCGCCGGCCCGGCTTCCAGCTGGGTCTCGACATCGCCGAGATCAAGCGACAGAACCCGCAGGCTGTCGGATGCATCCTCGGAGGGCACGGCATCACGGCGTGGGGTGACACGTCAGAGGAGTCGGAAGCCAACTCGCTGTGGATCATCGACACCGCGGCTGCATACATCGCTGACAACGGCAAGGCTCAGCCCTTCGGCGGGGTGCGCGCCGGCTTCGAAGCGCTGCCCGCTGCCGAGCGCCGCGAACGCGCTGCCGCTCTCGCTGGCACCGTCCGCGGCATCGCTTCCACCGACAAGCCCATGGTCGGTCATTTCACCGACTCCGACGTGGTGCTCGACTTCCTGGCCTCGGAGAATGCGCCGCGGCTCGCGGCGCTCGGCACCAGCTGCCCCGACCACTTCCTGCGCACCAAGGTCAAGCCGCTGATCC
>JBEBSN010000124.1:0-7180 GCA_040394295.1 Microbacterium sp. | reverse complement strand
GGGTTCGCTCGAGGGCAAGCGCGTCATCGTCCGTTGTGACCTCAACGTTCCCCTGGGGGACGGCGTCATAACGGACGATGGCCGTGTTCGCGCCTCGTTGCCGACCTTGAACGCCCTCATCAACGCGGGCGCACGCGTGATCGTGTGCTCGCATCTGGGACGCCCCGACGGCGCTCCCGACCCGCAGTACAGTCTTGAGCCCGTCGCTCAGCGCCTCTCCGAGCTGCTCGGTAAGCCCGTCGCGTTCGCCCGCGACACTGTGGGCGAGTCCGCGCGTGAAGCGGTGTCTTCGCTGGAAGACGGTGGCGTCGTCGTCATCGAGAACCTGCGATTCAACGCCGGCGAGACGTCGAAGGATGACGCGACGCGCAAGGCTTTCGCTGCTGAGCTTGCCGAGCTGGGCGACGCACTCGTCTCAGACGGCTTCGGCGTCGTGCACCGCAAGCAGGCGAGCGTCTACGAACTCGCAGAGCTTTTGCCGTCTTCGGCGGGGCTCCTGATCGCGACGGAACTCCATGTTCTGGACCGTCTGACGGAGACGCCGGAGCGTCCCTACACGGTCGTGCTGGGCGGTTCGAAGGTCAGCGACAAGCTCGGTGTGATTTCGCATCTGCTGCCGCGAGTGGATCGCATTCTCGTCGGTGGAGGAATGCTGTTCACCTTCCTCGCCGCGCAGGGTCATGCTGTGGCGGCCAGCCTGCTTGAGCAGGATCAACTCGACACCGTTCGTGGTTACCTCAAGGACGCTGCCGAGCGCGGAGTCGAGATCGTGCTGCCGACCGATGTCGTCGTTGCGGAGTCGTTCTCAGCGGAAGCTGCACACGAAGTGACCGCGGCGGATGCGATCGAGCAGTCCGCGTTCGGAGCATCCGGCATCGGCCTGGACATCGGGCCGGACACCGCTCAGGCGTTCGCCGAGGCGATCCGCACGTCGAAGACAGTGTTCTGGAACGGCCCCATGGGCGTGTTCGAGTTCGCGGCTTTCGCTGCGGGAACCAAGAGTGTCGCCCAGGCGCTGACCGAGGTCGATGGCCTCAGCGTCGTCGGCGGCGGCGATTCTGCGGCTGCTGTACGTCAACTCGGATTCGCTGATGACCAGTTCGGTCACATCTCGACGGGCGGAGGCGCCAGCCTCGAGTTCCTCGAGGGCAAGAAACTACCCGGCCTGGAGGTGCTCGGATGGGCATAGCAGCTCGTACCCCGCTGATCGCGGGCAACTGGAAGATGAACCTGGACCACCTGCAGGCGGTCGCATTCGTGCAGAAGCTGCACTGGGCGCTCAAAGACGCCAAGCACGAGGACGGTTCGGTCGAGGTGGCGGTCTTCCCGCCGTTCACCGACATCCGCAGCGTTCAGACGCTGATCGATGCAGACAAGATCCCGTTCGAACTCGGTGCACAGGATCTCTCTGCGCATGATTCGGGCGCGTACACCGGTGAGGTGTCAGGTGCACTGCTGGCCAAGCTTGACGCGAAGTACGTCATCATCGGTCACTCAGAGCGTCGTGAGTACCACGCCGAGGGTGACGACGTCGTGGCAGCCAAGGTGAAGGCTGCGCTGAAGCATGGCCTCGTTCCGGTGATCTGCGTCGGCGAGACTGCGGAAGACCTTGAGAAGTTCGGCGCGAGCGCTGTGCCGGCCGGCCAGCTGGAGGCAGCGCTGAAGGGCGTTCCTGCTTCGGCTGAGATCGTCGTCGCATACGAGCCGGTCTGGGCCATCGGCTCAGGACAGGCAGCAACGCCGCAGCAGGCGCAGGACGTATGCGCTGCGCTTCGTGGTGTGCTGGCGAAGACTCTGGATGACGATGCCGCTGCGCGTACTCGCATCCTGTACGGCGGCTCCGTGAAGGCGGCGAACATCGCCAGCTTCATGCGTGAACCCGATGTCGATGGCGCACTGGTCGGCGGGGCGAGTCTCGTCGTTGAGGACTTCGCCGCCATCATCCGGTTCGAAAAGCACGTCGGCGTCTGAGCGGTGACGGGGCTTCGGCCCCGTCACCCGTATACTTGACCCTTATGGGAAATCTGTCCCAACGAAAGGCTCTCCCTCGTGGCAATTCTTGAGTTCGTGATGCAGGTTCTGCTGGGCATCACCAGCGTGCTGCTGACTCTCCTCATCCTTCTCCACAAGGGCCGCGGCGGCGGTCTGTCCGACATGTTCGGTGGCGGCACGACTTCGGCGATCGGTTCGTCCGGACTTGCGGAGCGCAATCTCAACCGCTTCACCATCGTTCTGGCGCTCGTGTGGTTCTTGTCTGTCGTGGCGCTTGGGCTCATCACGAAACTCGAGGTGATCTGACGTGGCCACTGGAGGCAACGCGATTCGCGGAACCCGTGTCGGTTCCGGCCCCATGGGCGAGCAGGACCACGGCTACCATGCCGATCGCACCGCGGTGTCGTACTGGGACGGGCTCGGCAACGAGACTGTTCGTTATTTCGCGGCAGGTCTTCCGGACGAAGAGATTCCGGAGACGATCGACCACCCGCAGTCCGGACTTCCCGCTGGTCGCGACAAGGCGAACCCGCCCGCGCTCGCCAAGGCCGAGCCGTACAAGACCCACCTGGCCTACGTCAAGGAGCGTCGTACCGACGACGAGGCCGAGCAGCTGGGCCGGATCGCGCGCCAGGCGGCACAGCTGAACCCGCCGGCGCTGGCCAAGAACGAACCGTACAAGACTCACCTCGCTTACGTGAAGGAGCGTCGCACAGACGACGAGGCGACGCAGCTTCTCGATGACGCGCTCACACAGTTGCGTGAGCGCCGGGGACAGTAGTCCTCTGGCTTTTCCGAAACCGTCGCGGCTCAGCCGCGACGGTTTCGTCGTCTTACGACAACGATGCGGATGATGAGCAGCGTGAGCCCAGCTCCGAAGAGCACCGCGCTGGCAATGATGAGCACGACGGGAAGCTCTGATCCTGTAGTGGCGAGCGGGTGGTCGGGGTCGGTCGCTGCGTGCGTGAGCGTGACGGTGACAGCGAGCGTGGCGGATGCCGTGCGCGTGGAGTTGTCCGAGACGGCGGCGAATGTCGTCGACAGTGGCACGCGGACGATGTCGCCGCCGCTGATCGCGCGGGGGCTGGACTCAAGGGCCGTTAGGCCAGCCGCCAGTTCGACATCGCCGACATCGCCTGGGTCGGAAGGGCTCCACGCGCTGGTGATCACGAATTCAGCGGCGTCATTGCTCGCGTTGCGTACCCAGACGTCGACCGCGATGTCGTCTCCCGGGACAATACGCTGCGCGGCGTCCATAAGCGGCAGATGAGGGCCTGGTGTCCAGTTGACTCCGTCAGCACTGAGCAGCAGCGCATCCGATACCGTCGCTGCGTGCGCTGACGTGATGCCGGGCGAGAGAGTTCCCAGCAGGATGGCCCCCGCTGCCACAGCACTGACCTTCATCGTGCGCGTCCGTCTGCGCGCGTCCTTCAGAAGCACGAAAAGACCCCATCCGATGGCGCCGACGCCGATGACAGTGACCAGGATGGACTTCACAGATGGAGTCGCCCACACATTGATGTAGCCGAGCCACGGGATCGAGTACACCAGGACTCCGCGCAACTGCGGCTGCTGAACGGGGTTCGTATCTTGCACGTTGTTCGCATCGCCCTGAGTGATGAGCAGCCGCTCGCCATTCGCGCTGTGTCCGACACCGACGACCCGATGGGTTGCGACCGTCGGCTTCCCAGATTCCAGTTGGAAGGTCACGATATCGCCCGGCGTGATCTCCTCGATCGGGGTCTCGCGGACGGCGATGAGATGACCGGGCTCGAGCGTCGGCTTCATACTTCCTGTCAGGACGGTGTAGCTCTGTGCGCCGAGGACGAACGGCACGAGAACCATGAAGAACGCAAGGATGCAGACGACGGCGAGGACGATCGTGCCGAGGATCCGGCGGGTCACGCGAGATCGCCCTCTCTGTTTCCCTGTGCGTCGACCTATTTGCACTCAACTCCTCCTAGGAGACCGTCGATCAACAGGCCGCTCCGACCGATGGGGACTGTGGCCTCGCTACTCTTGGAGATCCATCCAGAGGGGTGCACGGTCTGGACTGCAACGTTGGCCGTACCGCTACCGAACAATACCGCGACTAGTCCGCCCAGCAAATTGTTCAGGACTTCGCCTGACAGCGCGATCTCGTTCGTCGGAACGCTTTTCTGACCACTGATCGAGCCATCGGCGTTGCTAATGATCACGTTGTACGTTGCGCCAGGCACCGAAGTCCAGGAGACGTTCGCGCGTCGGAACAGAAGCACGCCTGAAGAACTGCAGCTCACACTTGCGGGTGGGAGAACGACGGCGGCGCTGAGAGTCGGATTCTGGGGAGATGCACTCGCGCTCCAGTACGCCCACGACGACGAGGGCACGCTAAAAGCGAGGACGACGGCCAGAGCGGCAGAGATTCCCCCGCGGAGGAGCCTCTTCTTCCGATTCGGCTTCATGGCCTCACCTGCTCGGCAATCACAGTCAGCTGCGGGTTCATCGCCAGGCCTTGGAGCGTTGTTGGTGCCGTGCTCAGCAGGGTGTAGCGCACGCAGATGTCGACAGTGCTCGTGCTTGAGGTGAATGATCCGTAGCCCACGTCGGCGGAAATCGGCGCTCCTGATCCACATGCTCCGGCCCAAGCCTGAAATCGCGTGTGAGGCTCAAAAACTGTCGCGACGGTTTCGCGCACGCGTACACTCCAGCGGAGATTGTCGCCGGAACTGGTCGAGGTGATTCTGATCGTTGCATCCGACGTACTTTGAGTGGGGTAGAGCGGCGTCCATGAAGGGCTGCCGCCCACCCATTCGGCGGAGATCGAGAGGTCACCACTTCCAACGGCATCGACAGGAACTACTGCCTGTGCTTGCCAGAATGCGGACACGCCGGTGGCCGCCGCGAGAGCCACTACAGCTCCCACGGCGACTCCGAGCACGACGCGGCGCATGAGACCTCTCGGTCGCGAAGGCTTTACGGTGTCGGATCCTGCTGTTCGAGCGTCAGCTGCACATCCGCGAACGAGAAGTCTGTCAGAACGAGATCGCGCTCTTCCGTGGCCGGGTCGAACTGGAACGCCACCGAGACCGTCACCGTTTCGCCGTTGGTGGCAGACGTCAGGCCGGTGCCACTGAACGTCGCGCCTCCGTCATCGGTGACGGAGACGACAGCGGGGAGCATGCCGGCAGGTGAAGTCACTCCGCCGACGGTGAGGTCTGCGACCAGGTTGTCGCCGACGAGCGTCAGGATCACATCCTGCTCGAGCGTCACAGTGTCGCCGGGAACGATGTCGATAGCGTCGATGTCCGCGACCGGGGCAGCGGCGCCGCCTTCGGGAGTGAGCGACCACGTCGGGGTGTCGACCAGCGTCAGGTTGAGGTCGCCACTGGATACGGTGCCTCCGTTGACGGTGGCTTGAGTGGACCAGTACGCGAGTGTGGTACCCCCACCGAGCAGGAGCACTGCACCGGCAGCGATCGCGACGATCGCCTTGGTGCGTGAGTTGCTCGCGCGATACTCGCGCCGGGTTGCGGGAATTGGTTCGGTCATGATTTGCCCCTCTTCTCGGGCGCGCGGTGAGCTGCCCCGTTGATCAACACCATAGCCCCGAGCGGGGATTTGGGCACTGCAAAACTACTTAATCCACTGTCACCAGATTATATGTGCGTGAATGCGTCGCTCATCGGCATTTCGCGGCAGTATCGATGAGCGATTGCGGGGGAGCGCCGTACGCCCAGGTGCCATTGGCATCGTTGTGATACCCCATACTGATCGCCCAGGCAGTCGCCCAGGCCTCGATGTTCTCCTGCGTGGAGTCGTCGTACATGTCTTGGCACTTCACGCTCATCGTGTGGCCGACCTCATGCACCACGAGTGCCTTGCTGCGGTCGCTCGGCCAGTTCGCCGCCACTGAGTTCGACAACTCGATGGTCGCGTACCCGGGATCCGAATACCACCAGGTCGCGTATCCGCCCATACTGTCGCCGTATCCGTAGCCGTTGACGCGCTCGGACCAGTCGAAGTCCAGGAGAACGCCGGGCGCGATCGAGCGCGCGAATGCCTCGATCTCGACGCGTGCATCTCGCAGGGGCCCGGACTTCTCCGCGAGCTCGGCTTTCTCTGACGCGAGCATCTGCTCGGCGGCGGTCTCGAGTGCGACGAACGCCGATGCGGAGGTCTCATCCAACGCCTCTGAGGCGTGGATCTGCTCGGCAGCCTTACGCAGCGCAATGATGTCGAGATTCCGGGCTGACACGTGCGCTGCTTCGAATGACTCGGCGGCATCCGCGGCTGTCGACACGACGGTCGATCCCGACTCCTCGACGGCGACAGCGGCTTCGGACGCTGCGCTGCTCGCGGATGCGAACTCATCGCTGAGATGTTCGGCAGTTTCGCGGTCGGCGTTCAGCTGGGCGGTTTCACCGAAAAGTTCCCACGCCCAATCCGGCTTGTCATCAGCGCGGGGAAGGTTCTGCTCTCGCAGAGATGTCGCATCCGCGGTGACCGTCTCGGCATCCGCGATGATCTCGGCGAGTTCTTCTTTCAGCGCGGCATCGATCAACGATCCGCTGGCAGCTGTCGTAATGGTCGACGCGATACTGGTCGTCTCGGTGAGCGTGAGAAGCTCACCATCGAGCAGCGTCTGCTGCGCGTCGGCATCTTCCGCGACGGCTTCGAACGCGACACGCGCCTCGTCGTAGGCGAGGTTCGCCCCCAGCTGCGTCCCCGCGCACGCAAGCGCGATGACAGCGAATCCGATCCCGCTCAGCAATAGGCCGCGACGCCTCTTTCGCGGCCTTGCAACGATCTGTGCGGCGTCGATCGCCCCGGACCCGAAGGATGTCAGAAATTGATGTCCACCGGGCGCGTACGCAGCAACAGGCGTGTTGTGCGGACCCGCGGGTCCTGGCGGGGGAGCAACTGACTCTGCCATGTCGCAACCTTCTGAGGTGTGGAGGGGCTGACGAGAATCGAACTCGCATCATCTGTTTGGAAGACAGAGGCTTTACCACTAAGCTACAGCCCCGATGTCGGACGATCTCGAAGATCACGAACCGACATGTCGATCATAGCGGACTGTCGAGGGTCTTCCTGTCCGTTAGACTCGGTGGGGCTGAATCTGCGTGCGGATTCCCCGGGGCGTAGCTCAGCTTGGTAGAGCGCCCGCTTTGGGAGCGGGAGGTCGCAGGTTCAACTCCTGTCGCCC
>JBEBSN010000123.1:0-7369 GCA_040394295.1 Microbacterium sp. | reverse complement strand
GTCAGCAGGACGGCGTTCGAGCTCTCGAATGACTTCGTGAGTTCGGCGACCGATGCATCCTTCTGCGCCATAGTCACTCCTTGGTGGGTACGAGATGCCTCACGTCCGTGAGGCATCGACCTCGACCACCCGCACAAACAAAAACGCTCCGGCGCAAGCGACGGAGCGTGGAATCCAGATTTCTGGAGAAACGATCATGTCCCCTGCGCGGGCCCCTGCTGAGCAGTGCTTCGATCATGCTGTGCTTTCGCACACCACGATGACCGGCGGTCTTCGGTTACGACAACTGTACCCGATCTCCGGCCTCGCCCAAAATCGCGCTCTCTCACCTCGACTGGGCTCGAACCCCGCCATGTCGGTCGGCCGCGCGACCGGAATGACCCGCCAGCGCATCAGCGGCTCGCACCAGCGTGAGGTGCGACAGCGCCTGCGGAGTGTTGCCGGCGTGCCGCGCGCCTTCAACGTCGTATTCCTCGGAGAGCAGACCCACGTCGTTTGCCAATGAGACGAGCCTGTCCATCAGCGCTGTGCCGTCGACGACACGGCCGCTCGCCGCGTACTGCTCCACCAACCAGAAGCTGCAGGCCAGGAACGGATGCTCACCGCCTTCGAGCCCATCCACACCCGATGACGTGCGATAGCGCATCAGCAGACCGTCGCGCATGAGCGTGCGCTCCATCTGCTCCACAGTGCGCAGCATGCGCGGGTCGTCGGCAGCGCAATACCCCACCTGTGGGAGCGTCAGCAACGAGGCATCCACTTCGGCGGAACCGTAATGCTGCACGAAGTACCGTCTTCGTGCACTCCGCGCGCATCGATCTCCGCGCGCAGCTGCTAGCGCACCTGTGACCACCGCTGCATGTCTCCCTCGAGCCCGTGCTCTCGCACAGCGCGGACTCCACGGTCGAGCGCCGCCCACATCATCACACGCGAGTGGGTGAACCATCGCGCGTCTCCACGGATCTCCCATATGCCGTTGTCGGGGAGATCGATTCCGGCGATGAGTGCCGCAGTGCGGCAGTCGCTCAGTAGGGCGTAATCCTCGATCGGCGCAACCATCCAACCGATTGTCGCACGTCTGTTTTCGGGGCGTGCCGGGCCCTGTTGGGCACAGACGGGGACGAGTACGGTGGTGGCATGACTGCTGCGACGACGCTTGTGATCTTCGGCGCTACCGGAGATCTCACCTCGCGACTTCTGCTCCCCTCGTTGGGTCAGCTGCTCACGAAGGAGCCAGAACGTGAGATCCGCCTGCTCGGTGTCGGAACGCAGGAGTGGGATGATGACGACCTTCTTGAGGTGGTGCGTACCTCCTTCCGGGGAGCGGATGCTGAAGACGCTGTCTCCCGCGTGCACACCGAGTACCGCCGAGCCGACATCACGAAGGCGGAGGAGCTCGCTCCGCTGCTTGAGGGCCTGGAAGGCCAGGTCGCCCTCTATTTCGCCGTACCACCTGCGGTCGCAGCCGCTGCCTGCGAAGCACTGACAGCCGAGATGCTTCCCGAGGGCGCCATGCTCGCTCTGGAAAAGCCCTTCGGCGTCGATGAGGTAAGCGCGCGAACGCTCAACGAGAGGATCGCCGCGCTCGTGCCGGAGAGTCAGGTCTTCCGGGTGGACCACTTCCTCGGCAAGTCGACGACATTGAATCTGCTCGGCGCCCGATTCGCGAACCGTCTGCTCGAGCCCCTCTGGTCGGCCGAGAGCATCGAGTCGATCGCCATCATCTATGACGAGAAACTGGGCCTGGAGGGGAGAGCCGGATACTACGACGGTGCGGGCGCATTCGTCGACATGATCCAGAGCCACCTGCTGCAGGTCCTCGCCGTTCTGGCGATGGAGCAGCCCGCGACGCTCGATGAGGCCGACTTCCGAGAAGCGACTTCGGCTGTCCTCCGCGCCACCGCGGTGTGGGATGACGATCCGGTGGCATCCTCACGTAGGGCGAGGTACACCGCCGGCACGGTGGACGGCGCCAAGAAGCCTTCCTATGTCGATGAGCCGGGTGTCGACCCCGCACGAGCGACAGACACGCTCGCCGCGGCGACCTTCGAGGTGCGAAACGCTCGCTGGGCCGGTGTGCCGTTCACGCTTCGTTCGGGTAAGGCACTCAGCGACCCGGCGCGCGAGATCGTGGTCCGCTTCCGCGCCGTGCGTCATCTCCCTGTCGGACTGACAGGATCCGCAGAGGGTGCGATCCTGCGGTTCTCGCTGGGGCCGGATCGCATGTCGCTCGAGCTCAACGTCAATGGCCCCGATGACCCGCTCGAGCTCGAGCGCGCCACGCTCACCGCGGACCTCGGTGCGGGTGCACTACGCGCGTATGCAGAGGTCCTCTCCGGCATCCTCGATGCTGACCCGATGTTGTCGGTGCGCGGAGACGCCGCCGAGCAGTGCTGGCGAATCATCGCGCCGATACAGGAGGCGTGGAGGCGTGGCGACGTCGCGCTTGAGGAGTACGCAGCAGGTTCGAGCGGTCCGAGCGGATGGCCGACCCTGCACTGAAACCGGCTCTCGCGATCTCGGCGCGGCAGGGCCGGAGGCGTCGGAGGCAGGGGGTAGCCTCGAATGGTGAACTCGGAACTACAGGCGCGCATAATCGCGGATTCTCGCGACCGCGTCGCCTGGCTCCGTGCACGAGCGCGCGGGATTACGGCCACCGATGTGGCAGGACTCTCCGGCGACAAGTCGATCATTCGCGCGGCCGAGGCGAAGCTCGGCGGTGGCGCCAGATTCGGCGGCAACGCGTTCACAGATCACGGCCGTCGTCGCGAGCCCGAGATCGCCGCTTGGGTCGCTGCCACTCACGGCATCCAGCCTTCTTCTGCGCTGTTCCGCGCCGAGGCTGAGCACCGGCATCTCGCAACCCCCGATGGGGTCGTCCAAGACGGCGAAGGACGCATCCTGCTCGCCGAGATCAAGACCACGAACAAGAACTGGCGAACGATCCCCCGCACGTACATGCGACAGGTGTGGTGGCAACAGCACGTGCTGGGCGCTGAACGTACGCTGTTCGTCTGGGAAGAGCACGACAGCTTCCAGCCGATCCACGACGAACCGCGCTGCGTATGGATCGATCGTGATGAACGCGAGATCGGACAGCTCGTCTCGCTCGCGACCCGGCTGATCGACGAGCTTTACCATCGCACCACCGGTCAGCGCCCTCCGACGAGCGACCTCTCCACAGCGCCGAGCCGCCGTGAGGCGCTCCGCGAGCGCGACGCGTTCCGCGCGCTCGCTCTCGCTGACTGAGGCTCACGCTCGGTACCAGAGCGAAGAACTGCCTACCGACGGCGTCGTCCGCTCAGACGAGTACGCGGCGCGCTTCGTCGATGACTTCCGTGGCGATCGCATCGAGCACTGTGGATCGCAGGTTCCACTGCTGCCAGTAGTGCGAGACCCGCACGGCGTCGCCTGGCATGCGCACCAACGCCCCGGATGCCAATGCAGAGGAGGACTGCATGCGAGGAAGCAGTCCCCAACCGAGCCCGAGCTGCACCGCGGCGGCGAAGTCGTGAGAGGCGGGAACATAGTGTCGCGGCACATCGCGATCGGAGAGACCCCGCCCCCTCAGCCACTCGCGCTGGAGATCGTCTCGTCGGTCGAAGTCGACGAAGGGCGCCTGCTCGAGCGCTTCCGCTGTGACCCCATCGGCGAACCACATCTGGGCGAACGAGGCGCTGGCGATCGGCTCATACTCGATCGAACCCAGTGACGTCACCGTGCATCCCGCGACGGCGCTGCTCTGACTGGTGACCGCTGCCATGACAGTTCCTGTCTCGAGAAGCCTTGCGGTGAAGTCCTGATCGTCACGGTGCAGGTCGAAGTCGACGCCGTGCGACGCGGACGCCCGAGCCAGCGGCGGCAGGAACCAAGTGGACAGCGAATCCGCGTTGACGGCGAGCGGGATACGGACGCGCTGGTTCGGGCCGCCATCGAAACCCAGTGCGACCACGGCCTCGTGCTCGAGCAGCGCGATCTGCCGCGCGAGGCGCACGACGGTTTCACCTGCCGCCGTGGCTCTGACCGGCCTGGACCGCGCCAGCAGCACTGTTCCCAGTTGCGACTCGAGCGACTTGACGCGCTGGCTCACCGCAGACGGGGTGACGCTCAGCCGCCGCGCGGCTGCGTCGAGACTCCCCTCGTCGACCACAGCAGCTACCGTCGCGGCGAGTTCAGGGTCGATCTTCACATAAGCCATGCTAATGCGACGGTAGAGATCTTCGTTAGCACTTCATTGCACTCCGCCGTAACGTCGATGTGTGCTCTCCTTCTTCGCCGGCCTCGGGCTCGGGCTCTCCCTCATCGTCGCAATCGGCGCGCAGAACGTCTTCGTCCTGCGCCAAGGCATCCGCCGTGAGCACGTGCTCGTGGTCGTCCTGATCTGCGCCATCTCAGATGCCGCACTGATCGCCGTCGGCGTGTCCGGACTTGGATATCTCGTCGAGTCGATGCCGGAGCTCGTCGTGATCGCGCGCTGGCTGGGCGCCGCATTCCTCGTCTGCTACGCAGTGCTCGCCGCCCGGCGAGCCATGAAAGGCACAGGCGAAACTCTGCGGGTCGACGAAGGCGGCAGGTCCGAGCCTGTATCGGCGCGCCGACTCGCGCCGGTGATGCTCACCGCACTCGCGCTGACCTGGCTGAACCCTCATGTGTATCTCGACACCGTGCTCATGCTCGGCACGATCGCCGCCACGCATGGTGAAGCTCGCTGGATCTTCGCCGCTGGCGCCATCATCGCCAGCATCGTGTGGTTCGTCGCACTCGGCTACGGCGCACGCTATGTCGGGCGCTGGCTGAACACCGCTCGTGCGTGGCGCATTCTGGACGGCATGATCGCCGTGATCATGCTTCTGATCGCGGTAAGCCTGGTGATCCCGGTTCTCACGGGCGGTTCCTGATCAGATGCCGTCGAGCGGTCTCATGATCCTGGTGAGGAAACGCTGCGTGCGCTCGTGGGCAGGGGCCGTGAACAGCTGCTGAGGCGCCCCCTCCTCCACGACGACCCCTCCATCGAGGAAGAGCACGTGATCGGCAGCCTCGCGTGCGAACGCCAACTCGTGGGTCACGACGACCATCGACCAGCCTTCATCTGCAAGCTCTTTGATGACGAGAAGGACCTCGCCGACCAGTTCAGGATCGAGCGCGCTGGTCGGCTCGTCGAACAGCAGCAGATCCGGGCGCAGCGCGAGAGCTCTGACGATACCAACGCGTTGCTGCTGTCCGCCGGAGAGCTCGTGGGGATACGCCTGTTCCTTGTCTGCCAGCCCGACACGCGCCAGCAAAGCCCTCGCTTCGGCGAGCACCTCCTCCTTCGGCCTGCGCTGTACGCGCCACGGCCCCTCGACGACGTTGTTGAGGACTGTGAGGTGTGGGAAGAGGTTGTGATGCTGAAACACCATCGCCGACCGGTCACGAAGCGCTGAGCGCGCTGCCTTCGACGGTCGGGCCGTGAAGTCGATCACCGGACCGCCGTCGACACTCAGGGTTCCTGAATCGGGTGTTTCAAGGCCGTTGAGAGAGCGCAGCACAGTCGTCTTGCCCGACCCGCTCGGCCCGATGAGGACGACCACCTCACCACGATGCAGCGTGAGGTCGATCCCCCGCAGCACCTCGTTGTCGCCGAAGCGCTTGTGGAGGCCGCGTGCTGTGAGCAGGGCGGGTGCGTCGTCAGTGCGCGACATATCGATCCAACCTCTTCTCGATCAGACCCTGCCCCGATGACAGCACCAGGCAGATCACCCAGTAGACCAGCGCCGCCGTGAGATAAATTGCCATGAACTTGTACGAGCTCGCTGCCACCTGCTGAGCTACCCGGAACAACTCCGTGACGAGTATGAGCGATGTCAGTGATGTGTCCTTCACCAGCGAGATGAAAGTGTTCGACAGGGGCGGCACGGAAACGCGAGCCGCTTGAGGGAGGATCACTCGCGCCAGAGTGCGGCTGCGCCCCATCCCGACGGTGTATGCCGCTTCCCACTGTCCCTGCGGCACGGAGAGGATGGCGGCGCGGATCACCTCAGCGGCATACCCTCCGACGTTCAGCGACAGCGCGAAGACCGCGCATGGCCAGGGGTCCACCACGATCCCGATCGAGGGCAGGCCGTAGAAGACCACGAACAGCTGCACCAACAGGGGCGTGCCCCTGATGATCGAGATGTACACCCTCGCGATGCTGGAGAGCACGACGTGGGTCGATATGCGCATGAGAGCGGCACCGAGCGCGAGCACGAGCCCGAGCGCGAACGAGACGATCGCCAGCGGGATCGTCACCCTCACTCCAGCCCACGCGATCGGACCGATTGAGCTGAGGACCAGCTCCCAGAGATCCATGGTTACTCGGTGACGTCCGCGCCGAAGTACTTGTCGCTGATCCCAGCGAGCGTGCCGTCAGCGCGCAGCTCCTCGAGAGCGTCGTCGATCGCGGAAGCGAGGGTCGTCTTGTCCTGGGTGAAGACAAATGCCTGCTCCCCGGCGTCCGGAGTCTCAGCAGCGATCTTCAGGCCAGTGGGACCATCGGTCGTCTCGTAGTCAAGGAAGGTGAGCTTGTCGTTGACCGTGGCGTCGACGCGGCCCTGCCGCAGAAGAGCTACCGCCTGCGCCCAGCCTTCGACCGGTTCGACATTCGCACCGCTCTCGGTGGCGAGTTCGTACCAGTTGCTCGTGAGCGACTGGGCCGCAGTCTTTCCTTCCAGATCATCGAAGGAACTGATGCTGTCGTCGTCCGCGGGCACGACGATGACGCCGGGAGAGACGGTGTACGCGGCGCTGAAGAGATAGTTCGCCTCGCGCTCGTCATTGATGGTGACCTGGTTAGCGATGACGTCGAAGCGACCCGCATCGAGACCCGCGAAGATCGCGTCCCACTGCGTCTCTTTGAACTCGATCTCAAGGTCGAGCTTGTCAGCCACCGCTTTGATGATCTCGACGTCGTAGCCGACGAGTGCCCCAGTACCGCCGTCTTCGTGGAAGCTGAACGGCCGATATGTGCCTTCGGTCGCGACTGTGAGCGTACCCTCCGAGACAAGCCCGAAATCGGACCCGCTCGCGCCGACCCCGGAGTCGCCTGTTTCCTCGGTAGCCGAGCTGCTGCAACCTACGAGCACGACGGCGGCGATCGCGGCGACGGTGACTGTGGTCAAACGACGAAGCATGTGGATCCTCCTGGGATCGGATAGGTAGCCCGGTGGGGCGGTTCTATCAACGATAAACGGCGGGGAGCCGAGCTGGCGCATCATGTGACGCAGAGTTTCGACAGCCTGTGTCCACACTGCACGTTAACGTAAAAGAGCCACCCAGCATTGGGTGGCTCTTTTACTTAAAAGGAGTCCGGCGGTGTCCTACTCTCCCACAGGGTCCCCCCTGCAGTACC
>JBEBSN010000122.1:0-7501 GCA_040394295.1 Microbacterium sp. | reverse complement strand
AGCACACGCGCAAGGCGCTCGCGATCGGTCAGGACCAGATCGTCTCGATCACCCCTTCCGAGGTCTCCGTCACCGACTTCGCAGGAAACCCGGTCGAGGCCGAGCCCTTCGACGTCTCGTGGGATGCCGCCGCCGCCGAAAAGGGCGGATGGTCATCCTTCATGGCCAAAGAGGTCTCCGAGCAGCCCGAAGCCGTGGCGAACACGATCCGCGGGCGAGTGCAGGACGGACAGGTCGTCATTCCCGAACTCGACGGGATGGACGACCTCTTCAGCGGCATCAACCGCGTGATCATCACCGCCTGCGGCACAGCATCCTATGCAGCCCTGGTCGGAAAGTACGCCATCGAGCAGTGGGCGCGCGTCGCGACCGATGTTGAGCTCGCACACGAGTTCCGCTACCGCGACCCGGTGATCGGTGATGACACGCTCGTCATCTCGATCAGCCAGTCCGGCGAGACCATGGACACGCTCATGGCGGTCAAGTACGCACGCGAGCGCGGTGCCCGCACCCTCTCGATCTGCAACACGCAGGGTGCCACCATTCCGCGCGAGTCGGATGCTGTCGTCTACACGCACGCAGGACCCGAGGTGGCGGTGGCCTCCACCAAGGCGTTCTCCGCCCAGATCACCGCCCTTCTGCTGCTCGGGCTGCACATGGGGCGCGTGCGCTCGACGCTCACCGATTCCGAGGCCGTCGAAGAGCTCGCGAGCCTGCCCGACAAGATCGCGCGCGTGCTGGCAGAAGAGCACGAGCACGTCTCGCAGCTTGCCAGCTGGATGGCCGACACCCGTTCGGTGCTGTTCCTCGGCCGCCACGTCGGTTACCCGATCGCGCTCGAAGGCGCGCTGAAGCTCAAGGAGATCTCGTACATCCACGCTGAGGGCTTCGCCGCGGGTGAGCTCAAGCACGGCCCGATCGCGCTCATCGAGCCGGGACAGCCCGTGTTCGTGCTCGTGCCGTCACCGCGGCACTCGGCGTTGGTGCACTCGAAGGTCGTCTCGAACATTCAGGAGATCCGCGCTCGTGGTGCCCGCGTGATCGTCATCGCAGAAGAGGGCGACGCCGCTGTGTTGCCGTTCGCTGACGAGGTCATTCGCATTCCACTTGCCGGTGCGCTGTTCGAGCCGCTGCTCACCGTCGTCCCGCTGCAGATCTTCGCCATGGCACTCGCCACGGCCAAGGGGCTCGACGTCGACCAGCCGCGCAACCTCGCGAAATCCGTCACCGTCGAGTAGTCGGGTTACCGGGCCGACAGGTGCGCGGTGGTCGTCGGGTACAGTCGTCTGCTCAGATCACACTCGGCTGCTGAAAACCCTGTGTTTCGACCGGCATCCGTTCTCTGAGCCGACAAGTGCGCCCGAGCGGACGAAGCCGCAGTGGATGCCTGCACTCAGCGGCGGGATCGGACGAGCGCGGGGAGAATCGCGGCGATGACCGTGTCCCAGTGGTGCACGATCATCGCGTAGTCGAAGCGGAGCGTCTCGTATCCGAGCGCGGATGCCGCGGCATCCCGCATCAGATCATTGTGTCTTCGTGCCCCCGCATGGTTCAGAGTGCCGTCCGCCTCGAGGATCACACGGCCGGCGACGACGAAATCGACGCGGCCGACGCCTGCGATGTCGACTTGCGAATCCAGTCGAATTCCGAGCAGATGCAGGCGTAGGCGCAGGAGGGACTCCAGACCGCTCTGCGCATCGGGGCTCGCCAGTTCGAGAAGCCAGCGGGCGGACTTGGGGAGCTCGCGCCGGATCTGCGCGCGCTCTCGTGCGCCGATCAGGCGTTGATTCCACGCGGATTCGTAGGCGGCGAAGAACGACTCATGATCGTGGCAGCGGTAGAAGTGCACGAGCGCCGAGGCAACCGGGGCGAGCCCGGGGCCGGACGTTCCCGGTGAGTAGTGGGTCACACATGAGCATGACTCGTGCACGTGGCGGCGACCGGCACCGCCCATCCACACGTGGACCTCGTCGCTCTCGTCGGGCAATACCCAGATGCCCCAGGCGCGCAGTGCCGCTGCGCAGCTGAGCGCACCACCGTGTGCGGCTGCGGTCACGATCTTGGCATCCGCATAAGGAAGGGCGAAAACACCCGCTCGTACCCGGATGATGGTGCCGGCGTGAGTCGCCGCGGCGAGGTCTTTGCGGCTGAAGCCGAACCGCTGCATCAGGGCGCCGCGAGCGATCCCGTTGAATCTGGTGAGGATGTCGGTGACGAGCAACATCCTCTGAGCGTGCCGAACCGGGCGCAGTGCGGGAGGTCGGAACGGGCGATTGGGGACGGTTGCCGAGAATGTGGCGCTTGTGCAGAGCGAGTGCGACACAGCCAGGCCGGGTACATCTGGGTGCTCAGATCACATCCGGCTGCTGAGAACCCCGTGTCTCGACCGGCATCCGTTTTTTGGGCCGACAGGTGCGCCGGCCGCGCGGGGGATACCAGACCCCACAGGTATGCGCGAGTAGGCTGGAGCCGTGATCATCGGCACAGGCATCGACCTCGTCGACATCCCGCGGTTCGAACGCACGATGTCCCGGACGCCGCGGCTGATGGAGCGACTGTTCGCACCGACGGAACGCTCGCTCAAACTCGCATCGCTCGCTGCGCGCTACGCCGCCAAAGAGGCGTTGATAAAAGCTCTCGGCGGATCAGACGGCGTGCACTGGACCGAGATCGAGATCGGTTCTGAAGAATCCGGGCGGCCCTATTTCCGGTTCTCCGGAACCACAGCAGAGGTCGTCGAGCAGCGAGGGATCACCAGCGTGCACCTGACCATGTCGCATGATGCCGGGCTCGCCACTGCCTTCGTCATCGCAGAAGGAGTCCCACTGTGACAGCCGCATTCCGCGAGGCGACCATCGACATGGACGCCATCGCCGACAACGTCCGGCACCTGCGGCGCCTCGCCGGCACCGAGCTGATCGCTGTCGTCAAGGCCAACGCCTACGGCCACGGCGCAGCGCCAGCCGCTGTCGCCGCCCTGTCAGGGGGAGCCACCCGCCTCGGCGTCGCCGACATCAACGAAGCCGTCGATCTTCGCCGCCAGGGCATCACCGCCCCGCTCATCGCCTGGCTTCACGCACCGGGGCAGCGATTCGACGCTGCCGCCGCAGACCACATCGAAGTGGGCATCTCGTCGTTCGACCAGCTTGAGGCGGCGGGTGCCGCCGCGAACAACGACGGACCGATCGGTGTGCATCTCAAGGTCGACACCGGTCTCTCGCGCAATGGCATCGCTCCGAGCGACTGGGGCAGGGTCTTCGCCGAGGCCGCCCGCCTTGAGCGCATCGGACGCCTGCGCATCATCGGACTCTTCAGCCACCTCGCGAACACATCGGCGGACGACGACCATGCCGCTCTCGCTCGATTCGAAGAGGCGACCGCCGCCGCAGCATCCGCGGGGGTTCATCCTGAGATCCGCCACCTCGCCGCCACCGCGGCCGCCATCGACCGCCCTGCCGCGCGCCTCGACGCCGTTCGCGTCGGCGTCGGGATCTACGGACTCTCACCCTTCGACGACCGCTCTTCGGCCGACCTCGGACTGCGTCCGGCTATGACGCTGCGGGCAGCGGTCGCGGCTGTGCGGCGCGTGCCCGCAGATTCCGGTGTCTCGTATGACTACGCGTACCGCACAACCCGCGAGACGACCCTGGCCTTGATTCCGCTGGGATATGCGGACGGCATCGCCAGGCAGGCCTCTGACCGCGGTCCGGTCGTCATCAACGGACAACGGTTCAGAGTCTGCGGCCGAATCGCGATGGATCAGTTCGTCGTCGATGTCGGCGACGCGCACGTCTCCGTCGGAGACGAGGCTGTGCTGTTCGGCGACCCGACGCTGGGCGCACCGGCGGCGACGGAATGGGCCGACGCGGCAGGCACCATCAACTACGACATCGTGACGCGGATAGGCAATCGCGTTCCGCGGAGAAGCTCATGATCGACCCGGCCTTCCTCGGACGACGCGAGATCGGCAGCGCCGAGGACATGGAACATCTCGGCTTCGTCATAGGAGAGCAGCTCGAACCCGGTGACCTGCTGGTTCTCACCGGACCTCTCGGCGCGGGAAAGACCACCTTCACCCGGGGGATCGCTGAAGGACTCGGCGTGCGCGGACCCGTGCAGAGTCCGACTTTCGTCATCGCCCGCACCCACCCGTCGCTCGTCGGCGGTGCACCGCTCGTACACGTCGACGCCTATCGGCTGGGATCAGCTGTCGAGCTCGACGACCTCGACATCGACTTCGTCCGTTCGGTCGTGGTGATCGAGTGGGGGCGGGAGATGGCACCTGCCATCGCCGACCAATGGTGGGACATCGAACTCGAGCGGCCGGTCGGCGGCGATGAGGATCTGGCAGACGAAGATCTCGACGCGGATGCGCCGCGCGTGGTGACGATCGGTTGCATCGTGCGCTGACGGTGGCTACGCCGACTACCCTGGAAACGTGATCCTTGCCGTCGACACCTCGCTGGGCACGGCCGTCGCTCTCGTGGATGCTGACGGCCGACGTCTCTCCGCTGCCTCGAGCCCTGACGCGCTGGGGCACGCCGAAGTCATCGGGGAGCTGCTACAGCGCACGCTCGCCGAAGCTCCGCCCCGCGCGATCACTCACGTCGTTGCGGGCATGGGTCCCGGTCCGTTCACCGGTCTTCGGATCGGCATCGCCACAGCCCGCGCCTTCGCGCTCGGGCGTGGCGTTCCCGTGATCGCGGTGCCCAGCCACTACGCGGCCGCACTCAGCGTGATCGAAGCGGATGCCCCGAGCACTGCCTTCGCGATCGTCACAGACGCTCGTCGTCGGGAGGTCGCGATCAGCGTGTTCGAGGGCCTCGATGCCGACGGCATCCCCGACCTCATCGCTGAGACCGTGCTCGTACCGAGAGCCGACTCAGAAGAGAATCTGCGCGGCATGCACGCCATCGAAGTCGCAACCCTCGATGCGTCGGCTCTTGGCCGTGTCGGGCTGCGCGCCCTGAACGCCGGGCGCGAGCTCACCGGCGCAGAACCGATCTATCTCCGCCAGCCCGACGTCACCGTTCCGGGCGCGCCGAAACGCGTCGGGCTATGACGATCCGCATCGCCACTCCTGCTGACCTCGACGCGATCATGGCGATCGAGAACGCGTCGTTTCCCACCGACGCGTGGAGCGCCGAGTCGATGGCGGCTGAGCTGAACGCCGAGTACAGTCACTACGTCGTCGACGAAGACGGCGGGAAGGTCATCGGCTATGCAGGACTGCGTGCGATTCGCGGCAGTGCGGATGCCGATGTCCAGACCATCGCGCTGCTCGAAGAACGCAGGGGAGAAGGGCGCGGTCGCGCACTGCTGCGCGCGCTTCTGATCGAAGCATCCGCGCGCCGATCTCGTGAAGTGTTCCTCGAGGTGCGCGCCGACAACCCTGGCGCCGAAGCGCTCTACGCCTCGGAGGGATTCACCGAGCTCGGCCGTCGTCCGCGCTATTACCAGCCCGACGACGTCGATGCGATCGTTATGAAGCTCGACCTGCGGCGGTGGCAGGATTTCGCAACCGCGGATGCCGCGGCATCCGCCCCGCACTCATCGGCGGAGAACGCAGCGTTGGGCGGAGCCTCAGAGCAGAATCCTCCTCCCGACAGTGCGAAATCCGCCCCAGCGGGCGAGGCCGCCGTCCCAGCGGGCGCGGCTGCTCCAGCGGAAAAGGAGGCCACAGCGTGAGAGAACCCCTGGTGCTCGGCATCGAGACGAGCTGCGACGAGACGGGCATAGGTATCGTCCGCGGCCGCACGCTGCTGTCGAACACGATCGCCTCGAGCATGGACGAGCACTCGCGCTACGGCGGGGTCGTGCCAGAGGTGGCAGCCCGTGCGCATCTCGAGGCGCTGCAGCCGTCGATCGATGCGGCGCTCGCTGAGGCGCAGGTGCGGTTGCAGGACCTCGACGCCGTCGCCGTCACCAGCGGTCCAGGGCTGGCCGGAGCGCTCATGGTTGGCGTCGGAGCGGCCAAGGGGCTTGCAGTCGCGCTCGACAAGCCGCTGTACGCGGTGAATCACCTCGTCGGGCACATTGCAGCCGACATCGTCACGCCGGATTCCGATCCTCTGGAGTATCCGACGATCGCTCTGCTCGTCTCCGGCGGGCACACGTCGCTGCTGCACGTGCGCGATCTCACCACTGACGTCGAACTGCTCGGTGAGACGGTGGACGATGCCGCAGGCGAGGCCTTCGACAAGGTCGCTCGGCTGTTGGGTCTGCCGTATCCGGGTGGGCCCGAGATCGATCGAGCTGCAGCAGACGGCGACCCATGGGCGATCCGCTTCCCTCGGGGGCTCTCCCGCGCGTCCGACCTCGAGAAGCACCGCTACGACTTCTCCTTTTCCGGGCTCAAGACTGCGGTCGCGCGATGGATCGAACGCTGTGAGGCAGATGGCAAGACCGTGCCCGTCGCCGACGTCGCGGCGAGCTTCCGCGAGGCCGTCGTCGACGTGCTCGTGACGAAGGCGCTCGCCGCGTGCGCTGACCTCGGGGTGCCGAGATTGTTGCTCGGCGGTGGCGTCATCGCGAACCGGCGCCTGCGCGACGTCGCCCTCGCACGGGCTGCGGATGCCGGCGTCACAGTGCGCATCCCACCGCTGTCGCTGTGCACCGACAACGGCGCGATGATCGCGGCGCTCGCCGCCGAGCTCATCGCGTCCGGACGGGCACCCTCGACACTCGCGTTCGGCGCGGATTCGACGCTGCCGGTTACACAGATCCAGGTCGCCGCACCCGCGGCAGAGGTCGCTTGATGAGCGGCGCGGGCATGGCCGGAGAGGGCGCCGGCACGCAGAGCCAGCCCAGTCTCGAAGAGCCGAGCGCTGAAGTCGAGCGTCCAGCCGGGGCCGCTCGACTCCCGGGGGGAGCTCGCGAGAGCTACACGAAGATGCCCACCGGCCCTGTCGGAGTGGAACCCGTCGTCGCCAGCGGACCGGCGGACACGGCAGGAATGCCCGCGGTGCAGTGGGCGCCGTATGAGGATGGTCCTGAAGAGGACGGCGCCCGTCTCGCGCCCTGGGCCCTGGTCGCCGCGATCGTGGCGTTGTGCGCATCGTTCTTCGTGGGGTGGGGAATCCCTCTTGCCATCGTCGCGGTCGTCGCCGCGATCATGGCGCTGCGACGGCCGATGGAGAACCGTGCGGTCGCGCGCTGGGCTCTCGTGCTCGGCCTGGCCGCGACCATCTACAGTCTGGGCTGGCTCATCTGGGCCGCCATGCAGTTCGAAGCGGCAGGCTGAGCGATGCTGTCTGCTGAGGAAGTCGCAGAGCTGCGCATCCTTCACGCCCGGGCCTATGGCCGCGACGGGGACCTGTCGAGTACTGATGCCGCGCGACTCAGAGATCTGGAAAGCCGGCGGCGCGGGGTGCCCGACCCTTCGACGGGCTCAGGGAGCGGGGCCGGCTCAGGAAGGGGGCGAGACTCAGGGAGCGGGCGGGATGAGTCGGCCGCTGAGCCTGTCGAAGCGTCCGACTCGGCGCCCGACCCTTCGACGGGC
>JBEBSN010000121.1:0-7596 GCA_040394295.1 Microbacterium sp. | reverse complement strand
CGATCGTGCGCAGCGCCAACGCGTTCCTCGCCGACACCGTGCACATCATCGGCCGTCGTCGCTGGAACAAGCGCGGCGCGATGGTCACCGATCGCTATCAGCACGTCGTCCATCACGACGATGTCGCCGGCTTCGCCGCGTGGGCTGCAGCAGAAGGTCTCCCCATCATCGCCGTCGACAACGTCGAAGGTGCCGTCCCCGTCGACAAGGCCGAACTCCCCGAGCGTTGCGTTCTGCTGTTCGGACAGGAGGGGCCCGGCCTCACGGACGAGGCGATAGCCGCGGCATCCGGGCATATCGAGATCACGCAGTACGGCTCGACGCGTTCGATCAACGCGAGTGCGGCCGGCGCGGTGATCATGTACGAATGGTGCCGCCGGTACGCGCACTGAGCGCTCAGCCGATCCGGCCTTCGACGCTGAGCTGATCGTCGGCGCTCACGCGTACGTCGTGGACACGCAGATTCGTGCCGCCATCGGCCATCGATTCGTTGAGGTCGATGGATCTGCCCACGATCGCTCGCACCTGCTTTCTGACGAACAGCAGCGCGAACTTGATCAGCGGGTTACGACTGCCCACGGTGAAGTCGCGGATCGTGATCACAGCATCCGGCGTGATCACGACCTGCGCATCGGCTCGCGCCGATGCCATGAGCAGCTTCCAACGCACGCCGGCGGACGCCGAGATTCGGATGCCGTCACCACCGTCGCCTGCGGCAGTGAGGCGCACGCGCCCGAGGCGCAGGCCACCCTCCTCGAGCAGCGGGCGTGCCACCGAGGTGATGAGCGGAGCGATGTCTCTCGTGCGGATGGACGCGTGGAAGGTGCCACGCACGGATTCGAGATCTTCATCGGGCGTCAACGCGTGAACGCTGTCGGGAACGGCGGTGTCTGCGGGCTCGGCGAAGGTCAACCAGAGGATCGGGGTGTCGAACAGTCGCACGTCGACGGTGACCGGTGTGCGCTGTATGTGCATCGGGCGCGCCACGAAACGGAAGTCTTTCGCGATCCCGGATTGGCGAAGAGCAGGCTCGGGCGCCTCGGGTTCGGAGCCTCCGCTGGGCTGAGGAGTCGCTGCGCTGTGGTCAGCGACGGTGAAGTGCAGTTTCACGTTCGTCGCATCGAGGGTGAGGTGATTCAGATCGGTACCGACGAGCTCGGCCGAGACCTTGACACGTTCGAGGCCGTCGACGGACACCTCGCCATCGGCCGACACCTGCTTGAGTGCGCTGCGCACCCGGTTGACGACGGTCGCGGAGTCACCTGGCCATACAGCAGTCATGTGACCATCTTGACGCAGGGCGGCCTGGCCGCGTGGAGGGCATCTATACCGCGGCGCGCAGCCATCGGCCGGTCTTCACTCGCCATCCCAGCGTCGCGAAGCGAGCGAGCAGGTAGATGCCGAAGAATGCTGCCGACAGCCAGGTGAGACCGGCGACGTCGTCGACACCGGTAGCGGAGATGATCCATAGGGTCGGGAGGAACGGGACGAGGCTCAGACCCCCGGCGATCGCGAGGTAGCGCACATCGCCCGAGCCCATCAGAACACCGTCGAGCACGAAGACGATCCCGGCGATGGGCTGGGCGACGGCAAGCACGATCAGAGCCGGTTGGATGAGTGCCGCCAACTGCGGGTCGCCCGTGAAGGCCAGACCGATCACGCCCGAGAGGGCGCCGATGGCGAGGCCTACGAGAACGCCGAACCATGCGCCCCAGGCGACGGTGCGGGCGAGGACTCGTCGCACGCCTTCTTCATCGCCTGCGCCGATGCCCTTTCCGATGAGCGCTTGCGCGGCGATTGCCAGAGCGTCCAGCGCGAACGCCGCCGCCGAGAAGATGGTGAAGACGACCTGCCAACCGGCCAGCTCTTCGGTGCCGATGCCGGTGGCGACGCCCACGGTGATCAGCAGCGCCGCCCGCAGACTGACGGTGCGCAGGAACAGCCAGCCGCCCGAGCGGGCGGATCCCCGCACACCCTCGCGCTGCGGGCGCACCGAGGCCTCGTGCTTTCGGGCCAGACGTCCGATCACGACGACGTATGCGGCCACCATCGCCCATTGTGCGGTGATCGTCCCGATGGCGGAGCCGGCGATACCCCAGCCGAACCCGTAGATGAAGACGAAGTTGAGCAGCGCGTTCGCACCGAAACCCGCCCCCGCGATCCACAGCGGAGTCACGGTGTCCTGCATGCCGCGCAGCAGCCCGGTGGCGGCGAAGACGATCAGCATGGCTGGAAGCCCCCACATGCTGATCCGCAGATATGTGTCGGCCTGCTCTGCCACCTCTGCCGAGGCGCCGAACAACGACACGAGCCATCCCGAAGAGACCGAACCGAGTACGGCCAGCACTGCGCCCAGTCCGAGCGCCAGCCACATTCCGTCGATGCCGACGGACACGGCATCCTGCTTCTGCCCTGCCCCGAACTTGCGCGCGACCGCCGGCGTTGTGGAATAGGCGAGGAAGATCATCAACCCGACGATCGTCTGCAGCACCGCGCCCGCGATGCCGAGACCAGCGAGCGGGATCGTGCCGAGGTGGCCGACCAGGGCCGCGTCGACGATGAGGAAGGCGGGCTCGGCGACCAGCGCTCCGAGGGCAGGAACCGCCAGCCGCAGAATCTCTCGATTGAGCGATGGCGTGCGGGCGGTCATCCTTTGAGCTTATGGTGTGCCGGCGACATCGGTCGGGTGCGCGCGTACGCTGGTCATACCGGCATCCGGAGGTGGACGATGGCTGATCCTCGAGACGCTGCTGCCCGTTACCGGGCGAGTCAGAGCGGCGAACCCGACGCTGAAGGGGAGTTCGCTCCGACCCAGCTGACCGCCGAGAATCAGCACGAATTCGTGGAGACGGCGATCCAGATCGCCATTCGCCGCGGAGACTTCGACGATCTGCCCGGCGCAGGCAAGCCGCTCGAAGGGCTCGGAACGAACCATGATCCCGACTGGTGGATCCGTCGCAAGATCGAAAGCGAGAACCTGACTGGTCTCGGCCCGCCCGCGATCCTGTTGCGCACCGAAGACAAGGAGCTCGACAAGAGCCTCGACGCACTTTCGCGCGAGAGCGACGTGCGCGACGTGCTGGAGGATTTCAACAGTCGCGTGATCGCAGCACGGCGCCAGCTGCTGGGTGGCCCTCCCGTCGTCACGAAGACACGGGACGTGGATGCTGAGGTCGCAGCCTGGCGCGAGCGACGGGCCGCCCGTGCTGCTGTGACACCGTCGGAGCCGGACCCCCCGCGTCGCCGCCCTCGGCTGAGGCGTATGCGGGATGGTTCTGGTCGACTCTGAAGCCCTGTGACCGACACAAACCATCTGGCATCGCCGGGGCGTCGACGTGTGACCGACCCGCGCCGTTGTCGCCTGCCCCACGTAGGGTAGATGCATGACTGATGTTCTCCCCGCAGGCCTTGCCACAGATGAGTTCAGCTCCGACATCCGCCCGCAGGACGACCTTTACCGGCACGTCAACAACGAGTGGTTCGAGAAGACCGAGATCCCAGGCGACAAGGCGCGCTGGGGATCATTCCACCTTCTCGCCGAACAGGCCGAGAACGACGTCCGCACGATCATCGATGAGTCGCAGGAGGCAGCTGACGGCACTCTCGAACGCAAGATCGGCGACCTCTTCGCCAGCTTCATGGACACCGAGCGCATCAACGCCGCAGGCGTCACGCCGCTCGCTGAGACTCTCGCCGAGATCGATCGAATCGACAGCGTCGACGCTTTCCTCGCCACGGTCGGCGCCTACGAACGCGACGGGCGCGCGCACCTGATCGGTCTGTACATCGACGGCGACCCAGGCAACCCTGAGCGGTATGTGCCGGTGCTCGTGCAGTCGGGGCTCTCGCTCCCCGACGAAAGCTACTATCGCCTCGACAGCTTCGAAGACACCCGCACGGTTTACCGGGCACACCTCGAGCGGTTACTCGCGCTGGCGGGGATCGCCGATGCTGCAGGTGACGCCGAGCGCTCGTTCGCTCTGGAGACCGCGATCGCCTCGCACCACTGGGACAACGTCGCCAGTCGCGATGCTGTCAAGACTTACAACCTCAAGTCCTGGGACGAACTCCAGCAGATGTTCGGCGTCGATCTCACGCCGTGGCGCGATGCCGTCGCGCCGACCAACCCGGAGGCATTCTCCGAGACCGTCGTCTCTCAGCCCAGCGCTTTCGAGGGCCTCGGCTCGCTGCTGACGGCCGAGCGTCTCGACGACTGGAAGGCGTGGCTGCGTGCACACGTCGTCCATGCTGCCGCCCCGTACCTCACGGACGACCTCGTGCAGGAGAACTTCTCGTTCTACGGCACGGAGATCTCGGGCGTCCCCTCGATCCGCGAGCGCTGGAAGCGCGGGGTCTCGGTGACTGAGGGCGCACTCGGTGAGGCGATCGGAAAGGTCTACGTCGAGCGGCACTATCCCAAAGAGGCGAAGACGGCGATGGATGAGCTCGTCGGCAACCTCATCGAGGCGTACCGCCAGAGCATCACGACGCTTGAGTGGATGAGCCCGGAGACCCGCGAACGTGCCCTGGCGAAGCTCGATGCGTTCACTCCGAAGATCGGCCACCCAGAGGTCTGGCGCGACTACTCGACTCTCGAGATCGACGCGGCTGACATCTTCGGCAACGTGCGCCGGGCGAACATCTTCGAGCACGACCGTAACGTCGACAAGGTGGGCAAGCCCATCGACCGCAACGAGTGGCACATGCCGCCGCAGATGGTGAACGCCTATTACAACCCCTCGATGAACGAGATCGTGTTTCCCGCAGCGATCCTGCAATACCCCTTCTTCGACGCCTCGCGCGACGCGGCGGCCAACTACGGTGGGATCGGCGCGGTGATCGGCCACGAGATCGGGCACGGCTTCGATGACCAGGGCAGCCGCTACGACGGCTCGGGCAAGCTCGAGGACTGGTGGACGGATGCCGACCGCACAGCCTTCGAGGAGCGCACCAAGGCGCTCATCGCGCAGTACGACGCGCTCGTCCCGGAGGGTCTCTCTGACGAACATCACGTCAACGGTGCGCTCACGATCGGTGAGAACATCGGCGACCTCGGCGGACTCGGGATCGCGTTGAAGGCGTATGAACTGTCGCTGGGTGGCGCAGAGGCGCCTGTCATCGACGGCCTCACCGGTGTGCAGCGACTTCTGCTCAGCTGGGCGCAGGTCTGGCAGCAGAAGAGCCGCGAGGCCGAGACGATCCGCCTGCTCACGATCGACCCGCACTCGCCGAACGAGTTCCGGTGCAACCAGATCGTCCGCAACATCGATGCGTTCTACGAGGCTTTCGGCGTCACGGAATCCGACGCGTTGTATCTTCCCGGTGATGAGCGTGTGACGATCTGGTGATCTTTTCCACAGGCAGTGACGCGGCGAGAGTGATCGGGCTACCATAGCCAATGCTGCTGGGGGGCATGCTTCACAGTAGCGTCCCCCCCAAACGACCTTCCTGGGAAGGATCACGCGTGGGCGTTCCCCCGCTCCCCGAACCCGTCGACGGCGCATCGTCTGCCACGACACTGCGTCGTGCGCAACGCAGCGCCCGTCGGACGCCGCGCCGTGCCGCGGTCGGGCGTCGCTCTTTTGTCTCGACGCTTCGTGCGCTCGAATCGCTGGCGGATGCTGGCGCTCAAGTCTCGGTGCATGTGACAGATCTCGACAACGGCACTCAGGTGCTCGCCGGTGACGACCATGTCACGTTGCCGATCGCTGGCCTCGGTGTGGTGCCGTTGCTGGTCGAGGTCGCCGCAGGGTTCGAAGCAGGAACGCTGGATCCGCTTGAGATATTCGAGCGCTCATCGACCGAGGCTGTCGTCAGCTCTGGGCTGTGGCGCAATCTGCGGGCGCCGGCGCTGCCGCTCAGCGACCTGGCGGTGCTGGCTGCGACTGCGGGAGACCCGATCGCCGTCAACGCGCTCCTGCAACGCGTTGGCCACGAGAAGGTGAGTGCGCGGATCGACGAGCTGGGCCTCGTTCACACGGCGCTGCTTGATCGGTTCCGAGACCGTCGGGGCCCGGATGATGCCCCGCATGTCTCGGTGGGAACCACGCGGGAGCTCGCCGGTCTCTTCTCGTCGCTGGTCAACTCACGTGTGGTCGATGCTGCGGTGAGCGCACAGGTGTCAGAGTGGTTGAGTCTGAACCAGGATCTCAGCCTGGTCGCGGCGTCCACCGGGCTCGACCCGTTCGCGCACGATCATGACGAGCACGGCTTGCTGTTCATCAACAAGACCGGTCGGGGCAAAGGCGTTCGTGCCGAAGCCGGTGTGCTCGCGGGGCCGCGCGCCGGAATCGCCTATGCGATGGTCGTGTGCTTCGATGACCTGTCGATCTCGCATCGGCTGCGCGCGCATGACGCATTCCGGATCCTCGGCCTCGAGCTGATGGAGTATACGCACTGACCGTCGCGGGTCAGAACGGCCCGAACTCGCGCTGCGGATCGAGAGCGCGCACGATGGGCTCGAGCGCCTCGGCGAGAGCATCCAGCTGTTGGTCATCGAGGTTATCGAGGACGAGGCGGTGCACGGTGTCGAAGTGTCCGGGCGTGGCCAAGACGAGATGGCGCCGGCCCGCTTTACTGAGTCGCAGCACGATACTGCGTCGATCCTGCTCGCTGTCTTCGCGCTCGATGAATCCGCGATGCTGTAGCCGAGCGACCACTTTCGATGCTCGAGGAAGCGCGGCATTCGTCGCTGACGCCAGATCGCTGAGTCGCATCGCCCCGCTGCGCTGCAACGCGCTGAGCACGATGAACTCGTAGTGGGTGAGCGTCGCGTCCCGTTGCAGCTGCGCATCGAGCGCCGAGGGGAGAAGCTCAGCCGTGCTGATGAGTGCGAGCCAGGCGCGTGACTGCTTCGACGTCATGCGAGTGAGTGGTGTCGCCATGCCTCCATTCTGTCGTGTGCACGGGGAATAGTTGCCAAGGCAAGCTGGTGACGCGCTCACCGGTGAGATCGTCGTGCGGGAGCAGAGCGGCTGGACCGGAGGCTACGCGGTCAAGGCCTGATGGCATCCTCATGTGGGGTACGCCTGTCGGTTGATAACGCGGATGTCGGTCACATCCCGGGGGTTCTGACCGACAACTGTCCTTCGCGCCGACATCTGTTCCTTGAATCCGCGAGGTCGAAGATCGTGCCTACGATCGAGGGTATGCACGACTGGACCCCTCACCGTCGCGACGACGGTGAACTGCTCGGTTGGATCCTTCCTGCCAACGAAGACTGGGCCGCGGTAGACATCCTCGGACGCCCCGTCGCCGGCCCGATGGACTGGCTCGACGCGGAGGCGGCATTGGAGGAGCACGGCCTCGCCTGGCTCGCTGACCCGTGGATGCTCGAAGGCGAGGCGGAGCGTCCGATTCGTGTGCGTGTGGTCGAGGTGACGCCTGATCGCGACGGTGTCGCTGGACACATAGTCGTCAAGGTCGATGACTACGGAGACGTCAGCAGGCCGGCATCCGAGCCATGGATTCTGCCGTGGCCCATCCCTGAACGTCTGAGGGCGCCGCGCGAAGGAGACCCCGACGGCTTCACGCTCTGAAGCTGCATCGAGATGGTTTCATAGGGTATGGACGATTCTCTCGAGCAGTTCCCGGCCG
>JBEBSN010000120.1:0-7725 GCA_040394295.1 Microbacterium sp. | reverse complement strand
AGGATCCCGTGCTCCGTGTAGTACGGGTATACGTAGCTCGGGTCGTCGTCGAGCACGAGCAGGTGGTCAAGCACCCCGACCTCGTCGAGTCCCCGCAGGTTCGGGAACCTCTCGAGCGTCATCTCGTAGCGACCGGTGCGGATGAGCATGTGCTTGATCAGGTAGCGCGTGTCGTCGCTCATGCGGGACAGATCCAGCGCGGCGATCTCATCGTCACGCTTTCCAGTGCGCTTCGCTTGGATCTGCGCGGAGAGCGAGCCGGGCTTCGGGCCATGGCCGGGAGCCGAGCCGAGGGACTGGAAGAGCCTGTTGAGGTAGCGCCAGAGCCCCTGGCGGTCGATCGTTGCCCAGTCGGTCTGGTCCTCGTAGTAGATGCGGTCGTCGTACACGGCGGGCTCCTCCCCTCGTGGTGTCAGTCTCGCAGGCCGTGAATGTCGATAGTCCTGGCTAACCTGAAGACAGAGCCATCGGGGACGAGGAGAACGACTGTGACCGATTCGCTGCTGCGATCGCTGCGGGGACACATGCTGGATGAAAGCGAGCCGCTTGCGGGTCTTCTGCGGAAGTGTCTGATGCTCGGCGCGGAGACGGGATCGGACTCATTACGGCAATGGGCGCGAAAAGAGTTGAACGGCTACGAGAATGGTGACGAGCTTCCGAAGTATCGTCGGCTCCCGCAACTGCCCCTTGCTGCCGACACCAGGAGCGGCAACGCCTGGGCGAAGAACATGACGTACAGCGTTCTGCAGCTGCCTGCCAAAGCACAGGAGCCACTCGGCGAGAACTTCCTGCTGCACCAGCCCGTCGAGGAGCTGGAGCAGGTGGCGACAAAGCCGTCGTTATCCTTCACGAGCGCGGGCCTGGCATATGCGCAGAGCTTGTGGAACCAGGAACTCGATATGTTCCAGGAGGTCATGAATCTGAGATTCACTGCCACCGGTGCGATGTTTGCTGGCGTACTCGGGCAGATACGTACTCAGCTCGTCGATTTGATCGCAGATCTCACCGCGACAACTCCGCTTGAAGAGCTGCCGAAGAAGGAAGCCGTCGACGAGGCTGTCAGCAGCCACATTGGCGTGCAGTACAACACGACGATCCAAAGCACGAGTGGTCCCACCGCGATCGGCAACGCAGCGTCGGCCAGTTCCGAAGGTCTCAGCATCGAAGACGCGATTACGTTGCTTGATGCGGTCAGAGACGCGACGACACAGGTCGACGATGGCGACGGCAAGGCGGAGCTGCTCACGTGCGTCCAGGAGCTTCGCGATGAGTTGCGAGCGTCGACGCCGTCAACTGACGCGGTCATCCGGAAGACCGGGAAGCTGAAGCAGATCGCGGCAACGGTCGGTGGTGCTGGGCTTGCGGCTGCCGTCGGTGGAGCTGTCGAGGGCCTGACGACCATCGTCATGTCCGGGATCCTGGGCTGAACGAAGGAGACAAGTGTGGAGTATCACCTTGGACACGAGCCTGACTTCTGGGAGCCAGACCCCGGCGTAGCGTCACATCGCTTCACCCTCGGCAAGGTCGCGGGGTCAGGTGGCACCCCGCTCGTCGTGATCGGTATGAATCCCTCGCACGCGGCGGAGACTCGAGCTGACAAGACCGTGAACAGGATCATCAAGGCGAGCGAGCATCACGGCTACGCGGGGTGGATCATGCTCAATCTCTACCCGGAGCGGTCGCCGAAGCCGAGTGAGCTGTCGGCCTACGATCCGACACTGTCGGCGCAGAACTGCGCGGCGATCGAAGGTGTGCTGCTTCGCCACGGGGTGACCGAAGTTCTGGGCGGGTGGGGCAACATGCCGCACCCTACGCTCAAGCGAGCGAAGCTCGACGTCCAGACGATGCTCACTCGTATGGGTGTGCGGGTATTCACGTGGGATCCACTGACTACGGAAGGGAATCCGCGACACCCAAGTCCGCCTGGGCGGCCGTTGGCGATGCTCGGCCCCAAGGTCTACGTGACCTAACAAGGAACGGCGACCGGGCTAGTGTCGAGGACATGGAGCACGAAGAGGTCGGCGACCTGGATGGTGTGCCGGTGCGCGTGCCTACCGATTCGAACTATCGGACGTGCTCGGTGTGCGAAGGCGATTGCGAGCCGGATCCCGCCCTGAGCATCGATGGTGCGGGCGTGCGCGTCGCGTTCGTGTGCTCAGAGCACGGGGTGCAGAGCGTGGTTGATCCGTTCGAGGGGCTTCGATGACGGGCATAGGTGACGGGCATAGTTCGCAATCAACGATGTCGTCAACGGCCAGACCAGGATTCCTCTCCGTGGCGGGCTTGGTCCGTACGAGACTGCCTTCGTCGGAGGGGTCCGAGAGCGGGATGGAAGCGGTCACCCCCGGACGCCCTGTCGATAGGATTGCACTCCGACTGTTATTCGGATCCTGTGCTCGACGTGAGCGGGCCAGGCAGAGGGAAGCGGTGCCGCATCTGCGGAAGTAAGGAACTGAGATGCGCGAGATCGACGTCAGCGAGCAAAGACTCGCAATGCGGTCGGTTGGGCTTCTCGAAGCCTTGCTCGTAGACAGGGCGACATCGGGTCGGATCGTCTGGGCCACCGACAATTACGCCTACCTGGGGTCTGAGTACACATCCCAACGAGAGATCACGGTCGCGTCGATCACTGGCGAGAATGAACGCTTGATCCAACCCAGAGTCGCCAAGGCGGCTGAGGCCCGATGGGAACGCACCAAGGACAAGGCCGAGGTCTTCACGCCATCCTGGCTGTGCAACGAGCAGAACAACCGCGTCGACGACGCATGGTTCGACCGCCCTGCTGTCTTCAACAGGGCCAATGGGGCAGGTTGGGTTCTGACTAGCGAGAAGCTGCCCTTTGCGCCGCGGGGGGCGAAGTCGTGGAAGAGCTACGTTGACGAGCGCCGGCTCGAGGTCGCGTGCGGTGAGGGGCCATACCTTGCCAGTCGCTACGACACGACGACGGGCGAGATGATCGCACTGGAGCGTCGCATTGGCATCCTCGACAGGAAGCTGCGAGCGGTGAACGAGAATACGGCAGACGACGACGAATGGCGCACCTGGGCGCGCCGAGCCGTCGAGAGCGTCTACGGCTACGAGTACCAAGGCGACAGCCTGCTCCTGGCCCGCGAGAACATCCTGGCTACATACGTCGATTACGCGACCGCTGCTCTGGGCTCGGAACCGTCCACGGCCGAGCTCAAGGCGATCGCTACCACGATCTCGTGGAACCTCTGGCAGATGGACGGACTATCGAATGCGCCGCCGTTCCAGGAAAGTGCGCCGAGCGCGCTGGATCAGCTCGACATCTTCGGCGATCTGGGAATGCAGGAACGACCCCGGTGCGTAATCAGGGACTGGCGCGCAAAGCGCACTCACGACTACCAGGCGCTTTTGCGAGGAGGACAAGGGGCAGCATGACGGCAAACGAGGAGATCATTGATCGTCTGATCGTGGGCCGCGTGCGCCCGCGGATTTACGCGTTCAGCACGAACACCGTCCCGAACTACCTTAAGGTCGGCGACACGTACCGCCCGATCAGCACTCGGCTCAACGAGTGGCGACACTACTACCCGAATCTCGAGCAGCACTTCGAAGGATCAGCTTCGGTCTCCGAGGATGTCTACTTCCGGGACCACTCCGTGCACCGCTATCTCGAAGATGATCTCGGGCGGATGCGCCTACTGCCGGATGAAGTGCCAGCCGGGGAATACTACAGCCGCGAGTTCTTCGGCGGCGCGGTCGCAGCTGATGTCGACGAAGCCATCCGGGACATCCAGCACGACCACGCCGAGAACCTCGGGCGATACGCATACTTCGATGCCTCCAATCGGCTTCCGGCCATTCACCATTTCGATCGCGGCGCAGAGTGGGACCTACGACCAAACCAGCGAGAAGCCGTAGACGCGTTTGAGACGGCCGTCGGCGCTGGGCGCACCAATCTCCTGATGTACGCCGTGATGCGCTTCGGCAAGACGTTCACCTCGCTCATGTGCGCCAAACGCATGATGGCGCAGACGGTGCTGGTCGTCTCGGCGAAGGCCGACGTCAAGGGCGAATGGAAGCAGACGACCGAGTCCGCCGGCAACTTCGAAGGCTACGTGTTCCTCGACGCGGACGCTCTGCTGCTGGACCCAGCCGCGGTGCAGACCGCGCGCACGAACAGCGAGTGCGTCGTCATCTTCCTCACTCTCCAGGACTTGCAGGGTGCAGAGCTCAAGGAGAAGCACGCCGAGGTCTTCGGCAACGAGATCGACCTGCTGATCATCGACGAGACTCATTTCGGCGCGCGGGCTGGGAGCTACGGGCAAGTACTGCGTGACGCGAAGCAGCCGGTCGACAGCGAAGCGTCGATCCTCTCGACTGAGCGGGAGGACCGCGTAGAACTCGCGGATGCCGACGAACAGCTCAAGGTGCTCCACGCCCGTGTGCGGCTCCATCTTTCCGGATCGCCGTACCGGATCCTGATGGGCGGCGAGTTCGAGCCCGAGGACATCATCGCGTTTGTCCAGTTCGCCGACATCGTCCGCGAGCAGGAGCAATGGAACGTTGATCACCCGGATGCGAACGAGTGGGATAACCCGTACTTCGGCTTCCCGCAGATGGTCAGGTTCGCGTTCCACCCGAATCAGTCGTCGCTTGACAAGCTGGCGGCGCTCAGAAGGAGCGGTTACAGCTATGCGCTGACCGCGCTGCTGAAGCCGAGAAGTCTCACGCGTGACCGCCAGGATGGGCGTCACAAAGAGTTCGAGCACGAAGCAGAGATCCTGGATCTCCTGCGCGTGATCGACGGGTCGCAGCAGGACCAGAACGTGCTCGGGTTCTTGGACAACGAGCGGATCCGAGAGGGGCAGATGTGCCGCCATATCGTGATGGTTCTGCCCTACAAGGCGTCGTGCGATGCGATGCAAGCGCTGATCGAGCGGAACGCCGACAGCTTCAAGAACCTCAACGACTACGAGATCATCAATATCTCAGGTGTCGATGACGACACGCGTAAGTTCCCGACGCCGGATCGTGTGAAGGAGGCGATCTCCAGCGCCGACGCAGAAGGACGCAAGACGCTGACGCTCACCGTCAACCGGATGCTCACGGGCAGCACCGTGCAACAGTGGGACACGATGCTCTATCTGAAGGACACGGCGTCTGCGCAAGAGTACGACCAGGCGACTTTCCGCCTGCAGAGCCAGCACACCCGCGAGCTCACCAGTGAGGAAAGCCCGGAGATCGTCAAGGAGAATCTGAAGCCCCAGACGCTCCTGGTCGACTTCGACCCCGTGAGACTGTTCCGGCTGCAAGAGCTGCGCTCGCTGATGTCAACCGCCGGCACGGACGTGGCCGCGGTCGACTCCGATCTCGGGGACCGCCTGCGCGAGGACCTGCGGATCTCACCGGTGATTACGATGAACGCTGATCGTCTGAGCGAGGTCACGCCAACCGACATTCTGCATGCGATCAGCGAGTACAACATGAATCGCAGCATCTCAGACGAGGTGCGCGACGTGCCGGTTGACCTCAGCGTGCTGGCCGTCGAAGCCATTCGTCGTGTCATCGAGCAGCAGGCCGCACTCGGCAGCAAGGAAGGGCTGACTCTCGTCGCGGTCGAGGGCGAGGAGCAAGACCTGGACACGGGAGACGACGATCCTGGAACCGACGGGCCGGAAGGCGGCGATTCGGGCTCGCGCCGGCCCGATCCCGATGGTGGAGAGGACCGGGATGACGCGAACTGGGAGGCCAAGCTCCAGACGTACTATCAGCGGATCCTCTTCTTCGCGATGCTGACGTCTGACCCCGTGGCCTCCCTCCGAGACGTCGTCGACGTGATCGACGAGAACGAGAACGTACGTATCGCGCGGAACCTCGGGCTTGACCCGGAGGTGCTGCGCGCTCTCCTCGGAGCGTTCGACCGGTTCAAACTCAACAGCTTGGACTACAAGATCCTGAACATCTCGCGGCTGGCGCGAGAGGAAGCCCTCACACCCGTCGAACGCGCGACCGGAGCGCTGGAGAAGTTCACGCGGGTCTCCGAGTCGGAGGTGCGCACCCCGCTCTGGCTGTGCCGGGAGATCGTCGGGCGCATTCCGGGGGCCGAGCTGCGCGCCCTGGTTGAAAGAGGCGAGAAGGTGCTCGACTTGGCCAGCAAGTTCGGCGAGTTCGCGGTCGCGATCTATCAGCGACTCGTCGACGAACTTGGAGTTGATGAGGCGGTAGCGAGCTCGGCCGTCTACTCGTTGCCCACCTCGAGCGTCGCGTACGAGTTCACGCGACGGTTCTACGAGATCCTGGGGCTCGACACGGGCAACATCGCCGATGGCCCTACCGCGTACGATCTGCTCGAAGAGCGCGGCGCGCGAAGCATCCAAAGCATATTCGACGAAGGAAGTGGCTCAGTGAAGTTCGGAGCAGTCGTAGGCAACCCGCCCTACCAGATGAAAGACGGCGGCGCTCAGCAGAGCGCACGGTCGATCTATCCCGAGTTCATCGCCGCATCTGCCGCGTTGGAGCCGGAGTACATGAGCTTCGTGATCCCCAGCCGTTGGTATGCAGGCGGTAAGCAACTCGGCGATTTCAGGAAGCAGATGCTCGCTGATCCGTGCGTCCGTGAGCTGCACGACTTCCCGACGCCGGAGAAGGTGTTCCCTGAGACCAACAACCGGGGCGGGGTTTGTTTCTTCCTCCGGGATTCGAACTATGATTCGGCGGAGGCTGGGGGTACCCAGATCCTCACTCGTGACGGCCAAGACATCGAGTTCGAGGCGACGCGCCCCCTAAACACGTTTGGTCTGGGGATCTTCCTTCGGGACTCCAAAGGGGTGGAGATCGTGCGAAAGGTCGTGAATGCGGAAGGATTCGTGTCGTTCCAAGAGCACGTTTCTCCGCGTAAGCCCTTCGCTCTCGGCGGCACCATCGTCCGCACCTCGGATTTTCACGAGACGTCAGTAGGCCTCTCGGACCCGATCCTTTGCTATGCGAAGGGAAAGAAGACGGGGTTCATCGACCGGACGTTTGTGACCGCGCACCGCGAGTGGATCGACGAGTGGAAGGTGCTCACACCGCGAGCCAACAACATCGGCACGGAGCTCAATGACGACAACCAGAATGCGTTCGTCGCGGAGCCGACGTCAGCCTGCTCCGAGACGTATCTCTTGATGGGCACTGGGCTAGGGCTGACCGAGGAGACCGCCACCAACCTGGTTGTGTACCTGAAGACGAAGTTCGCGCGGTTCCTCCACGGCAAGGCGAAGGTGAGCCAGGACGCTGCGCGCACTACCTATCGGTTCGTTCCACGCGTTGACCTGTCCGCCGACTCGACTGTCGATTGGTCTGCATCGTCAGACGAGGTCGACGAGCAGCTTTTCGACATGTATGAGCTGACTCAGGAGGAGCGCGAGCACATCCGCAGCAGCATCAAATCGATGCCTGCCTGATCCCGCTCGACGAGCTGGAGTTGTGACGACGCGCTGACCTCACGTTCCCCCGGACCGATATATCGAAGCAGGTGGGAGGGAACGAGGTTGCGTCGATCCACATACCTTTTGGCGACAGCGTCCACAAAGGGAGAGCACCGGAGAGCAAGCGGAGAGCAAGATCAGTTCCTTGCTCTCCGCGTTTTGCCGCATGATTCCGCGGTAGAACGACCTACGGAGAGCAGGGAGAGCAAGAATCACTACTCCCTACGTACGCGTGTGTGTGGTTAGTTTTCCGCGCCTGTATGGCGAATGTCGCGCAGGAATTTACCACTCG
>JBEBSN010000119.1:0-8001 GCA_040394295.1 Microbacterium sp. | reverse complement strand
CTGAGGTCGGCCCACTCGCCCCGGTTCATGCGATGTGCGTGTGAACCGCTGATGTTCTGCACGCTGTTGTGAAGGGGATCCTGTGACCGCGATCGAGTTCTTCGGCTGGGTCGGCCAGCTGCCGCCCATCCTGCAGGCGGTGGTAGTCGTCATCGCATTCGGTGTGGTGGTGACGATCATCTTGCTGCTGGTCGACATCGCTCCACGTTCTGGCAAGGTGTACACCGTCGTCCGTCTGGCGATGTGTCTGCTCATCCCGCTCGCGGTGATGTGGTTCTTCCGCTCTTACTACTGGGCGATCGGTGTCGCGGTGGTGGTGGGAGCCATCTTCTTCCTCATCGACTTCCGCTCAAGGCAGGGCAAGGGCTATTTCATCCAGCTCGTCGCCTTCATGGCGCCGGCCTTTCTGCTTCTGACGGTCGGACTCATCCTCCCGTCGATCCAGACGATGGTCGCGTCGTTCATGAACTCGGCGGGAAGCGATTTCGTCGGCCTGTCGAATTACGTCTGGATCTTCGGCCAGCCTGACGGAATCCGCGTGGTGGTCAACACCATCGTCTGGGTGCTCGTGGTGCCAACGGTCTCCACGATCGTCGGCCTCGCCTATGCCGTGTTCATCGACAAGACGCGTGGCGAGAAGATCTACAAGATCCTGGTGTTCATGCCGATGGCTATCTCCTTCGTCGGCGCGAGCATCATCTGGCGTTTCATGTATGAGTTCCGCGGGCAGCAGTACGACCAGATCGGCCTGCTCAACCAGATCATCGTCTGGTTCGGCGGCGAACCACAGCAGTTCTTGCTCAACCCCCCGTGGAACACTCTGTTCCTGATCGTCGTCCTGATCTGGGTGCAGACCGGTTTCGCGATGGTGATCCTCTCGGCCTCGATCAAAGGCGTGCCGATGGAGCTGCTGGAGGCCGCGGAACTCGACGGGGCCAACGCCTGGCAGCGCTTCCGGTCGGTCACGGTTCCCGCGATCCGCCCCGCGCTCATCGTGGTGCTGACGACCATCTCGATCGCTTCGTTGAAGGTGTTCGACATCGTTCGCACCATGACCGCCGGAAACTACGAGACGTCCGTGCTCGCCAACGAGATGTACACGCAGTTCTCGAAGTTCGAAGCGGGGCGAAGCGCGGCGCTCGCTGTGATCTTGTTCATTCTCGTGCTGCCGATCGTCATCTACAACGCACGCCAGATCCAGAAGCAGCGGGAGATCCGATGAACCCTTCGACAGGCTCAGGTACTGAGACACAGAGCATCGACGCTTCCGGCGCAGCGAGCGGTTCCGCGACGAAGGCGATCACCACAGGCGGCAGACTGAACGCCTCTGCGGGACGAACGCGTAAGAAGCTCTCACGACCGTGGGCGTCTGCGGCATCGATCGTCATCGCCGTGCTGTGGACGATTCCGACGCTGGGACTGTTCATCTCCTCGTTCCGCCCGCGCGATCAGATCCTCACCAGCGGTTGGTGGGAGTTCTTCCTGCAGCCAGAGGTGACCGGCGAAAATTACGTTGACGTTCTGGCATCCGGCACGACGCAGTTGACCATGCTCGAGTCGTTCGTGAACTCGATCGCGATCACGATTCCGGCCACGCTCGTGCCGCTCATGATCGCGTCCATGGCGGCCTACGCGTTCGCCTGGATCGACTTCAAGGGACGCAACTTCCTGTTCATCTTCATCTTCGCGCTGCAGATCGTGCCCATTCAGATGGCTTTGGTGCCGCTGCTGAGCACGTTCTCGCGAGGATTGAACTTCTTCGGGCTGCAGGTGACGCTGCCGTTGGGCGCCTCGGGCGGTTACGCGCAGGTGTGGTTCGCCCACACCATGTTCGCCCTTCCGCTGGCGATCTACCTGCTGCACAACTTCATGTCGGAGATCCCCGGCGAGATCATCGAGGCCGCGCGCGTCGACGGCGCGTCCCGCGGACAGATCTTCTTCCGCGTGGTGCTTCCGCTCACGATGCCGGCGATCGCGTCGGTGGCGATCTTCCAGTTCCTCTGGGTCTGGAACGATCTGCTCGTCTCCTTGGTGTTCGCAGACGGTGGCGCGGCTCCGATCACGAAGTTGCTCGCCGAGATCACGGGAACCCGAGGAAACGACTGGTACCTGCTGACAGCCGGTGCCTTCGTGTCGATCATCGTTCCGCTCATCGTGTTCTTCGCGCTGCAGCGGTACTTCGTTCGAGGGCTGCTGGCCGGGTCGACGAAGGGGTAACACAGCATCCAGCGCCCTTACGCTTGAGTCATGAACTATGCCGAGCACGTCGCCGACCTCGTCGGCGGCACCCCGCTGGTGAAGCTGCAGAAGGTCACAGCGGGCGTGAAGTGCACCGTGCTGGTGAAACTCGAGTACCTGAACCCCGGTGGTTCAGCGAAGGACCGGATCGCGAAGCGCATCATCGACGCGGCTGAGGCTGCAGGACAACTGCAGCCCGGCGGCACGATCGTGGAGCCGACGAGCGGAAACACCGGGGTCGGTCTTGCGCTCGTCGCACAGCAGCGCGGGTACGCGTGCGTCTTCGTCGTGCCGGACAAAGTCGGCGAGGACAAGATCGACGTCCTGCGCGCGTACGGAGCCGAGATCGTCATGACCCCGACCTCTGTGCACGCCGACAGCCCAGAGTCGTATTACAGCGTCAGCGACCGTCTTGTGCAGGAGATCCCCGGAGCTTTCAAGCCGAACCAGTACGACAATCCGAGCGGCCCTCTCAGCCACTACGAGACGACGGGACCTGAGATCTGGGACGACACGGACGGGAGGATCACGCATTTCGTCGCCGGAATCGGCACCGGCGGCACCATCAGCGGTACGGGGCGTTATCTTCGCGAGGTCTCGTCCGATTGGGTCCATATCGTCGGCGTCGATCCGGAGGGCAGCGTGTACAGCGGAGGAACCGGTCGTCCCTATCTCGTCGAGGGTGTCGGGGAGGACATCTGGCCGGGATCGTACGATCCCCGCGTCCCTCACGAGATCATCGCCGTCGACGACGCCGAGGCGTTCCGTATGACGAGGCGCCTTGCCCGAGAAGAAGGGCTTCTCGTCGGAGGGTCCAGCGGGATGGCGGTCGTCGGCGCCCTTCGGGTGGCCAGTACTCTGCCGGAGGATGCGGTCATGGTCGTGCTCCTCCCTGACGGCGGACGCGGCTATCTCTCGAAGATCTTCAACGATTCGTGGATGCGCTCGTACGGCTTCAGTGATGTCGAGACAGGGGAGACCGTCGCGGATGTCCTGTCAGCCAAAGCCACAGCGGCGGGCGAGCGAATCCCCGATCTCGTTCACGCGCATCCCAGCGACACCGTGCTCGAGGCCATCGCAATGATGACCGAGTATGCGGTGTCGCAGCTCGTCGTCCTCAGCGCCGAACCGCCTGTGATGATGGGCGAAGTCGTCGGAGCCGTCGACGAGAAAGGGCTGCTCGATCTGCTCTTTCGCGGTGAAGCGAAGCCGACCGACGCCGTCGGCGCTCACATCGGCACAGCGCTTGCGCTCATCGGCATCCACGCGACCATCGATCAAGCACGCACCGCGTTCGCGGAATCAGACGCACTGCTGGTCACCACTGACGGTCGCCCGCACACGGTGCTGACCCGACAGGACCTTCTCGCCTATCTCGCGCGCTGATCACGGGGGCGGTGACGTAGGGCGTAACAGCGCGGACGGCGCCGCAAGGGCGCACGTAAGCTGAGAAGCATGTCCGACGACGCTTTCGCCACCCGAGCCATTCACGCAGGCCAAGCCGCCGATCCTCGTACGGGCGCGATCATCCCCCCGATCTATCAGGCCTCCACGCATGTGCAGGACGGCATCGGCGGTTTCCGCGAGGGCTACGAGTACAACAGGGCGGGCAACCCCACCCGAAGCGCGCTCGAGACACAGCTGGCCGCGCTGGAAGGCGGCACGAACGCCCTGTCGTTCGCGTCGGGCCTTGCGGCAGAGGACGCTCTCCTACGCGGCATTCTGCGTCCGGGCGATCACGTTCTGCTCGGCAACGATGTCTACGGCGGAACCTATCGGTTGCTGACGAAGGTGCTCGCGCCGTGGGGCATCGAAACGACCACCGTCGAATTGGGCGACGCGGATGCGGTGCGCCAAGCGCTTCGTCCTGAAACGAAGATCGTCTGGCTCGAGACTCCGAGCAACCCGCTGCTGAAGATCGTCGACATCGCAGCGACGGCCGAGCTCGCCCATGCCGCAGACGCCATCGTCGTGGTCGACAACACGTTCGCATCGCCCGCGCTCCAGCAGCCGCTGGCGCTGGGAGCTGACCTCGTCGTGCACTCGACCACCAAGTATCTCGGCGGTCACTCCGATGTTCTCGGCGGCGCTGTCGTGTTCGGCGATGACCGCTTCTATGAGCAGGTGAAGTTTCAGCAGTTCGCCGTGGGGGCGGTGTCAGCGCCTTTGGACGGCTGGCTGACGACCCGCGGCATCAAGACACTTGCGGTGCGGATGCGACAGCACAGCGAGAACGCCCAGGCCATCGCCGAATGGGCACAGGCCCGACCAGAGTTCGAGACCGTTTTCTACCCCGGTCTCTCCTCGCACGCCGGCCACGACATCGCCGCACGTCAGATGAGCGGATTTGGTGGGATGCTGTCATTCGCGCTCGCCGCGGGCGCGGACGCCGCGCGCGCGTTCGCTGAGTCGACGACCCTGTTCCAGCTCGCGGAGTCTCTGGGTGGTGTCGAGTCGTTGATCGGGTATCCGCCGGACATGACTCACGCGTCTGTGCGGGGCACCGAACTGGCCGTACCTGAGAACGTCGTGCGGCTGTCAGTCGGCATCGAGGACCTCGCCGATCTGATCGCTGATCTGGAGCAGGGGTTGGCCCGCATAGCGCGCTGAACACCCTGCCGCTCAGCGGCACACCGCTAGCATTGATGAATCTTGAACGATTCATCGCGGCCTGACGCCTCTTCTCCCTCTGACCTCGCACGCACTCCTACCGGCAGCATCCGTGCCATCACCAGTGCCATCCGCACCAGCTCGCCGACCGGAGCCATCCGCACGCTGGGCACGAACCCTGCGACTGCTCCCGTCATGTTGCATCCGGGCGATGCGATCTCGACCGGTCGACGCACGATGTACATCATCCTGCTCGGAGCGCTCACGGCGCTCGGCCCCTTCACGATCGACCTCTATCTGCCTGCGTTCCCCGTGCTGGAGGAGGACTTCCAGACGACGGCGACCGCGATTCAGCTCACGCTCACCGGCACCATGATCGGCTTCGCGATCGGTCAGTTGGTCGTCGGACCGCTCAGCGACAAGGTCGGTCGCAGATTGCCGCTCATCGCGGTCACCGCGCTGCACGTGCTCGCCAGTCTCGCTGCGGCATTCTCTCCCGATCTCCTTCTTCTGGGCGGGGCCCGAGTCCTCATGGGCATCGGCGCTGCCGCAGGAGGCGTCGTGGCCATGGCTGTCGTGCGTGACCTGTTCGGGGGACGCCGCCTCGTGGTGATGCTCTCGCGGTTGGCACTGGTCTCAGGCGTCGCTCCTGTCGTAGCGCCGCTGATCGGTTCTGCGCTGCTGGAAGTGATGCCGTGGCAGGGGATCTTCATCGTGCTGGCCTGCTACGGCGCGGTGATGCTCGTCTCGGCCATCGCCTTCATCCCGGAGACGCTGCCGAAGGCGCGACGCCAGGAACGCGGGGCGACGACAGCGTGGCAGCGCTACCGGAGCGTGCTGAGCGACCGGGTGTTCCTCGGCGTGCTGATCATCGGCGGTATGACCTTCTCCGGGCTGTTCTCATATCTGTCTGCATCGCCGTTCCTGTTTCAACAGACGCACGGCTTGAACGCGCAGGAGTACGGTCTGCTGTTCGCAGTCAACTCGATCGGCGTCGTGGTCGGTGTGCAGGCTGCCTCACGGCTCGCGACGAGGTTCGGGCCCCAGTGGGTGCTGGCCTTCTCAACGGGGACGTTGTTGGTCTCGGGTGCAGCGATCATCGTCACCGATCAGCTCGGCTGGGGCCTGTGGGGCACCGTGATCCCGCTGTTCTTCTTCATGACCGCCTGCGGGTTCACCTTCCCGTGCACTCAGGTGCTCGCACTCGACAGGCACGGTTCGGCGGCGGGCACCGCCGCCTCGATCCTCGGCGCGGCGAACTTCGGCGTGGCCGCGATCATCTCCCCGGTGGTCGGCATGATCTCGGGCGGGTCTGGGATCACGGCGACGAGCATGGCCACGGTGATGGTCGGCTGTGCGGTCTTCGGTATCTTGGCGCTGTGGCTGATCGTCCGTCCGCGCAGCGTGGCGATGCTGACCCCCTGACCCCTGGTCACTCTCGCGGCGAGTCCGTCCACTGATCCGACGCGCGTTACCAAGAGCATTCGGTGTGCGTGCATGCACAATGGGTGAATGACGAGGAGCGTAATGATGTGGTGGGGGCTGGGAGCCCTCGTTTTCGCGGTCGCACTCGGGGCGGCGACCTCAGGAGTGTTCGGGTTCGACGCTACGGTCATCGACGTCTGGTGGAACGGCGCGATGGGCCAGGGGCGCACGCCGATCCTGGTCGACATGGCGTATTTCTTCGACACTGTCGGCGGCGGGTGGATCGCCACTTTTGCCGTGCCGTTGACGATCGCGGCGGCGTTGTTGATCGCGCGACGTTGGCGCAGCGCGGTTTTCGCTCTCCTCGCATTCATACTCAGCGCAGCCCTCGTTCAGGCGCTCAAGCAACTGTTCGGTCGCGCCAGGCCCGAGGAGATGCTCGTGCTCTCGGACTACGGCTCTTTTCCCTCAGGGCATACCGCGAACGCGGCGACGATCGCCGCCGTCGCCGTGCTGCTCTTTCCACGCCTGTGGACTGTGCTTCTCGCCGCCCTCTGGGTGTTGGCGATGGCGTTCTCACGCACCCTCTTGTCGGTGCATTGGCTGAGCGACACGATCGGCGGGGCCCTCATCGGAACGGCCGCGTCGCTTCTGCTCGCCGCAGTGATGCTGAGTTGGGTGCGGCAACCACCTGCCAAACCCGCTGAGCCGTTGGCTACGCTGGAATGATGCCGCACATTCGTCCGTACAGTCCGACCGACCGTCCTGCACTCTTCGACATCTGCGTGCGGACAGCGGATGCAGGCAAAGACGCGACAGGGCTCATCGGCGATGACCACCTGTGGGGTCTGCTGTTCGCGGTGCCCTACGTCGAGCGGCATCCCGATCTGGCCTGGGTCGTCGAGGATGATGATGGACGAACGGTCGGCTACATCGTCGCCACCGACGACACCGTTGCTTTCGAGCGATGGTTCCGCGACGAGTGGTGGCCACAGTTCACCGAGCGGTTCCCGCGGCCGGTCGAGTCGAAGTCCCGCGAAGACGAGCTCGTCGATGGCGCGTACGAGCGAGGAAGTCGGTCTAACCCGAATGCGGAGGAGCACCCCGCGCACCTGCACATCGATCTGCTGCCAGAAACACAGGGACACGGTCTGGGTAGGCGTCTGATCGCGACGCTGTTCGCAGAACTCACTCGGCGGGGCGTGCCCGGCCTTCATCTCGGGATGGACCCGAACAACACCGGCGCGGCCGCTTTCTACGAAAGGCTCGGCATGCAGCGGCTTCCCGCTGAACCCGGTGGTCAGAGCTATGGAGTGAAGTTCGACTCTCGCGCTGCCTCGTAATGAATCAAGGCCCCGCTTTCGCGAGGCCTTGATTCATTTGGCGGTGACGGAGGGGCCAGCCGACCGCTCCGCCCACCGCTGCGCGGTGCGCCGAGCCTCTGCCGACTGGAACCGGAACCGACGCGAGGCCGAGCCTCGCTGGTTCGAATCCCACTCGACGGTTAAATGAATCAAGGCCCCGCTTTCGCGAGGCCTTGATTCATTTGGCGGTGACGGAGGGGCCAGCCGACCGCTCCGCCCACCGCTGCGCGGTGCGCCGAGCCTCTGCCGACTGGAACCGGAACCGACGCGAGGCCGAGCCTCGCTGGTTCGAATCCCACTCGACGGTTAAATGAATCAAGGCCCCGCTTTCGCGAGGCCTTGATTCATTTGGCGGTGACGGAGG